>CALXGE010000001.1 GCA_944387775.1 uncultured Oscillospiraceae bacterium
ATAAGCGGGATCGAACCGCTGACCTCTTGAATGCCATTCAAGCGCTCTCCCAGCTGAGCTATACCCCCATATTTTGTAGCGTTCGCAGCTCACCGCCGGAACATACAAGACTATACCATGGGAGATGGCAATTGTCAACACTTTTTTCTTTCTTTTTCAAAAAATAAAAAAATAGAAGAAAAATGACGGAAACAGGTAGAGACTATTATTATTTTAAAATAAAATCGGAAGCTTTTGGGAGGAATTTGCCGGCTTCACTTAAAAAGAGAGCGTTTGCTGCAGGGAGCAGATCGTCCCATAGCACTCCCTGGGGGAGTCTGGCGAAGGTCAGAGTCTCGCCGGTGGCGGGATGTCGGAAGGAGAGACGGAAACTCCACAGGGCCAGTTCCCCTGGCCCGCCACCGTACTTCCGGTCGCCCACAAGAGGAGTCCTCCGGCTGGCGAACTGCACACGGATCTGGTGGGTACGGCCGGTGTGCAGGGCAACCAGCACCAGGGCTCGCTGACCTTCGCTGTCTATGACACGGTAGGAGAGGGAGGCTTCCTTTACGCCGCTGCGCTTGCGCTGGACGACAAAGGTCTTGTTGCGGGTTTTGTCGTGAAAGAGAAGGTCTGTATAGGTCCCTTCCGGCTGGGCGGGAATGCCTTGTGTAAGGCAGAGATATCGTTTTTCCCACTCATGGCGCTGGATGGCGGCGGAGAGAGCGGCAGCGGCCTTCTGATTCTTGGCGTAGACCATCACGCCGCCGGCCTCCCGGTCCAGACGATGGACGGGATAGATTTCGCAGCGGCACTGGGTGCGGAGCAGGGAGGGAAGATCACCCTCCGGTCCATCCTGAGAGAGAAGACCCGATGGTTTGAGACAGACCAAAAGGTCTCTGTCCTCGTATAAAAGTGGAATCATAGGGGCACACCTACCATAATAAAAGTGACAGTCAGAGATTTCGATACGAATTTACCACAAAATACTTGCAATTACAACCGGAATACGATAAAATGGCCGATGGGTAAATTCATTCCAACAGGAGGATATAGTATATGGCAACGATTACTGCCGGCGATTTCCGCAACGGCAAGACCTTTGAGATGGACGGCAAGGTGATGCAGGTCATCGAGTTCCAGCATGTCAAGCCCGGCAAGGGCGCGGCTTTCGTCCGCACCAAGATGAAGAACGTGGTCACCGGCGCTGTGACGGAGACTTCCTTCAACCCCACTGCCAAGTTCGAGGAAGCTTTCATCGAGCGCAAGGATATGGAATACAGCTATAACGACGGCGATCTCTACTACTTCATGGATCAGGAGACCTACGATATGGTCCCCCTGAACAAGGACCTGCTGGGCGACGCCTTCCGCTTTGTCAAGGAGAATACGGTCTGCAAGATCCTCTCCTACAAGGGCAACGTGTTCGGCATTGAGTGCCCCAACTTCATGGATCTGGTAGTCACTGAGACGGAGCCCGGCTTTGCCGGCAACACCGCTACCAACGTCACCAAGCCCGCCATTCTGGAGACTGGTGCGGAGATCAAGGTGCCTTTGTTCATCGACATCGGCGACAAGATCACCATCGACACCCGTACCGGCGAGTATCTGTCCCGCTGCAAGAACTGATCGTGACTTCCGGCTGTTGGCCAGCCGGCTCATGACCCCGTGTTGTGCACTATGGGGAGAGTCCCGAGAGACATGACGCTTTGAAAGGAGAATAGCTATGGAAATTCTGGAAAAGGTCGCGTATATGAAGGGCTTGGCAGAGGGCCTGGGTCTGGATACCAAGTCGAAAGAGGGCCGGCTCCTCACCGTAATGATCGATATTCTGGACGATATCGCTCTGGAGCTCCAGGACATCCGGGAGGATCAGAGTGAGATGGAGGAGTGCCTGGACGCCGTCAGCGACGACCTCAGCGACGTGGAGAGCTACATCTACGAGATGGATGGCGAGTACGAGGATGAGGATGACGAGGACGAAGACGAGGACGAGGAGGTCTATGAGACCACCTGCCCCAACTGCGAGGAGGAGATCTTCTTCGACGAGACCATCCTGGCCGACGGCTGTGTAGAGTGCCCCAACTGCGGCGAGAAGCTGGAGTTTGACCTGGACGACGAGGTCGAGGAAGAGAACGACGAGGAGGAGTAATCTTCCCGCTTCCCAAAACAGCATAATGATGCCCCGGCGCGGATCATCCGCGCCGGGGCATTTGTTTTATAACAGGGTGGTTATCATTATTGTTTTGCACATTAAAGCAACAGCGAAACAGTGTACGAATGTGTAAAAACTCTAAACCACTAAGCCGGGAAAGAAGTTTCTGATTTTCACAAAATAAGTTGAATAGGAGGGGGATATATTATAGGATAGTAATAAATTAGCAATAGATGGAGGAGAATGGCATGAACGGACCCAAGGCGATTCGGAAGGTGATTCTGACAGGACAGAGCCTGTCTCTGGAGGAGTTTGTGGCGGTAGCACGGTTTGGTGCCTCCGTGGAACTGGCCCCCCAGGCGAGAGAGGCCATGGAGCGCTCACGGGCACTGGCAGAGAAGATCGCCGATGAGAAGCGGGCGGCCTACGGCATCACCACCGGATTTGGTGACTTTGCTTCAGTAGCAGTGCCGGAGGAGTTGAGCAACAAACTCTCCACGAATCTGATTCTCAGCCACTGCACCGGTACCGGAGAGCCCTACCGTGAGGAGCAGGTCCGGGGTATGATGCTCCTGCGGGCCAACGCCCTGTGTGTGGGTATCAGCGGTGTGCGGCCGGTACTGGTGGAAATGCTCATCGAGATGCTCAACAAGGGCGTGACCCCCGTCATCCCCCAGAAGGGCTCTCTGGGGGCCTCCGGGGACCTGGCCCCCCTCTCCCATATGGGGCTGGTGCTGCTAGGCAGGGGAGAGGCGGTCTACCAGGGCAGAAAACTGCCCGGCGGGGAGGCCATGGCCCTGGCGGGGATCCCGGCGCTGGATACCCT
The DNA here is from genome assembly GCA_944387775.1 of uncultured Oscillospiraceae bacterium. GTDB lineage: Bacteria > Bacillota > Clostridia > Oscillospirales > Oscillospiraceae > Pelethomonas. The sequence goes on from CALXGE010000001.1 coordinate 2,961, forward strand.
GGTGTGTAAGGAGGGCCTGGGCATCACCAACGGTACCTGTGCCATGACCAGTGTAGGAGCTCTGAACCTCTACGACACATTCCAGGCAGCCCAGCTGGCGGACCTCATCAGCTCCCTGACCCTGACGGCGCTGACGGGGCAGCTGAGCGCCTTCCAGGAGCGGATGCACACCGCCCGGGGCCACATCGGCCAGATCCAGGTGGCGAAGAATCTCCGGCTCCTCACCGACGGCTGCGAGATCCTGGAGCGGTGCCAGGGGGCACGGATCCAGGACGCCTACGCTCTGCGCTGTATCCCTCAGGTCCACGGTGCTGTCCGGGATGCTTTGGCATTCATTAAGAGCAAGGTGGACATCGAGCTCAACGCGGTGACGGACAACCCCCTGCTGTTCTGCGAGGATGAGGCGGTGATCTCCGGCGGCAACTTCCATGGAGAACCTATGGCCTTGCCCTTCGACTTTCTGGGCATTGCCTGCTCAGAGATGGCCAGCATCTCTGAGCGGCGCATCGAGCGTATGGTCAACGGCGCCCTCTCCAACGGCCTCACCCGCTTTCTTACCACTGACGGCGGCATCAACAGTGGCTTTATGATCGTGCAGTATTCCGCCGCCTCCATGGCTTCGGAGAACAAGGTGCTGGCCCATCCCGCTTGTGTGGATTCCATCCCCTCCTCCGCCAACCAGGAGGACTTTGTCTCCATGGGCACCACTGCTGCCCGGAAAGCGGGCACCATCCTGGAGAATACCCTGTCGGTGCTGGCTTTCGAGCTGCTCACCGCCTGCCAGGCCATTGATATCCGGAGGAGGTTTGGCATCTACGGCGTGGGGCTCTCTCCGGTGGGCGAAGCGGTGTTTGCCCATGTCCGGGAAAAGGTCGCCTTTATGGAGGAGGACCGGGAGATGTGGCCGGATATCCAGGCGGTGGAGGCCATGGTCCGCAGCGGTGAGCTGCTGGAACTGGCCCGTGAGATCGTGCCGGACTTCCAGTAAGCACAGAAAGCCCCGGAGCGGGGCGCTCCGGGGCGGATGTCATTCTTCTATTTTCTGAGGGCTCTGGCTGTCTGACAGCAGGCGGCTGAGTACCGAACGGTATCCGCCGGAGCCATACTGCAGCTCCGTGCTGATGCGGGTGATGGTGGCGCTGCTGACGGAGGCCTGGCTGCGGATCTTTTCGTAGGTCTCCCCGGCCAGGAGGAGTTTGGCCACCTGGAGCCGCTGGGAGAGCAGCACCAACTCCTGCATGGTGCACAGGTCGCTGAAAAAGGCGCGGCATTCCTCCGTGTCCTGCAGGGACAAAATGGCCTGAAACAGTTGCTCGATATTCTCATTCGGATTACGGAATATGTGATTCATAGCGCTACTCCTCTGCTGAAGATAGCAACAGTGTAGCATCGAAAAGCGAACGCGTCAACTTGCTTCATAATAAAAGTAATGGGAACCGGAAAGGAGATCAACCATGGACGAATATACTACCGGCGCAATGACCATCAGACTGGATGACGAGCTGCCCGCATACCCCGCCTTTGTCCCGGGCTGCCGCCGGGCCCCCAGGCGGGAATCCGCGCTGTCCCAGGCGGACAAGGAGCTGGCCATCATGAATGCCCTGCGATATATCCCGCCCCAGCACCATGAGCAGATGGCAAAGGAGTTTGCCCAGGAGCTGGAGGAGCACGGCCGCATCTACGGCTACCGGTTCCGCCCGGATGGCCGCCTGTATGGCAAGCCTATCGACGAGTATAAGGGCAACTGTGTGGAGGCCAAGGCCTTCCAGGTGATGATCGACAACAACCTGGACTTCGATGTGGCCCTCTATCCCTACGAGCTGGTGACCTACGGAGAGACGGGCCAGGTATGCCAGAACTGGATGCAGTACCGCCTCATCAAAAAGTACCTGGAAGTGATGACCGACGAGCAAACCCTGGTGGTCATGTCCGGCCACCCCCTGGGGCTGTTCCACAGCCATAAGCTGGCTCCCCGCTGTGTCATCACCAACGGCCTCATGGTGGGCGCCTTTGACGACCAGAAGAACTTCAACCGGGCCGCCGCTCTGGGTGTGGCCAACTACGGCCAGATGACCGCCGGCGGCTGGATGTACATCGGGCCTCAGGGCATCGTCCACGGCACCTTCAACACCCTTCTCAATGCCGGGAGACTGAAGCTGGGCATTCCCTCCGACGGGAATCTGGCGGGGCGGCTGTTCGTCTCCGCGGGTCTGGGCGGCATGAGCGGCGCCCAGGGCAAGGCGGCGGAGATTGCCGGGGCGGTGGCCATCATCGCGGAGGTGGACGACTCCCGCATAGACACCCGCTACACCCAGGGCTGGGTCAGTGAGCGCACAGACAGCCTCTCCGAGGCTGTAGCCATGGCCCAGGCGAAGATGGCGGCCAAGGAACCCTGTGCCATCGCCTACCACGGTAATGTGGTGGATCTGTTGGAGTATCTCTACGACCATGATATCCATGTGGATCTCCTCAGCGACCAGACCAGCTGCCATGTGCCCTACGACGGCGGCTACTGCCCCCAGGGCCTGACTTTCGAGCAGCGTACGGAGATGCTGGACAAGGACCCGGAGGGCTTCCGGGTACTGGTGGACAAGAGCCTTCGCCACCACTATGAGATGATCTGTAAGCTCCACGACAGGGGCACCTACTTCTTCGACTACGGCAACAGCTTCCTCAAGGCGGTCTGCGACGCCGGAGTCACCTCTATCTGCCGGAACGGGGAAAACGACCTGGACGGCTTTGTGTTCCCCTCCTATGTGGAGGATATCCTGGGTCCCTGCCTGTTTGATTTCGGCTATGGTCCCTTCCGCTGGTGCTGCCTGAGCCGGAACCCTGAGGACTTGGACAAGACCGACGCAGCGGCGGCGGAGTATATCCTGGCCCACAACCGCCGCTACCAGGACTACGACAACTATGTCTGGGTCCGGGACGCCAAGAAGAACAAGCTGGTGGTGGGTACCCAGTGCCGCATCCTTTACCAGGATGCCATGGGCCGTATGAACATCGCCCTGAAGTTTAATGAGATGGTCCGCAACGGTGAGATCGGCCCCGTCATGCTGGGCCGTGACCACCACGACACCGGCGGTACCGATTCCCCCTTCCGGGAGACCAGCAATATCAAGGACGGCTCCAACATCATGGCAGATATGGCCACCCAGTGCTACGCCGGCAACGCAGCCCGGGGCATGAGCCTCATTGCCCTCCACAACGGCGGCGGTACCGGCGTGGGGAAAGCCATCAACGGCGGCTTCGGCATGGTGCTGGACGGCTCCGAGCGGGTAGATACCATCCTCCGTATGGCCATGCCCTGGGATACCATGGTGGGTGTCTCCCGTCGGGCCTGGGCCAGAAATGAGAACGCCCTCGCCACCGCTGCGGAGTACAATAGGCTCTACGCCGGTCAGGACCATATCACCTTGCCCTACCTGGCCGATCCTGCCGTTGTTACCAAGGCGCTGAAGGGCTGAGGTATCCATTCTTTTTCTTGAAAGAAAAAGAACCAAAAAGAACTTTTGCGCGAAACTTCGTTTCGCTATAGCCGCAGTTTGTGTAAGATCAAGATCAAAATATAAGCAAAACATAGTTTTGCGCGAAAAGTTTTCTTTTGATACTTTTCTTTTTTAAAAGAAAAGTAGGGAGGAAAGGAGTTTTTTATGAGCGAGCTGTTGGTGGTGAACATCGGGACGCTGGCCACCCCGGTAGGGAAGAAGGCCAGAGGCGGCGTGGACCAGGGGGCGGTGCGCGTTCTCCATGATGCCTGGGTCCTGATTGAGGACGGTGTCATCACCGGCGTGGGCGAGGGTGCACCACCTTCCCATGCCGCAGCGCAGCGGATCGACGCCGGGGGACGGCTGGTGACCCCCGGACTGGTGGATGCCCATACCCATTTGATCTTCGGCGGCTGGCGCAACCACGAGATGGCCCTGAAGTTGCAGGGGGTTCCCTACCTGGACATTCTGGCCCAGGGAGGCGGCATCCTCTCCACCGTGGAGGCCACTCGCGCAGCCTCGGAGGAGGAGCTGGCGGCGAAGGCCCGGCTGGCCCTTGACGAGATGCTGGCTCTGGGCACCACCACCTGCGAGGCCAAGAGCGGCTACGGCCTGGACACCCGGCAGGAGCTCAAGCAGCTGCGGGCCATCCGGGATTTGCAGAAGAGTCACCCCATGGACATTGCCGCCACCTTTATGGGAGCCCACGCCCTGCCCGGGGAGTATAAAGAGAACCGGGAGGGGTACATTGACCTTCTCTGCGAGGAGATGATTCCTGCCGTGGCAGCGGAGAAGCTGGCGGCGTTCTGCGACGTGTTCTGCGAGACGGGGGTGTTCACCGCCCAGGAGTCCCGCCGCATCCTGGAGACCGGGAAGCGGTACGGTCTCGTCCCCAAGATCCACGCCGACGAGATCGACCCCATCGGTGGTTCTCAGCTGGCGGGGGAGGTGGGGGCTATCTCCGCCGAGCACCTGATCGTCTGCCCTCCCGAAGGCATCGCCAGCATGGAAAAAGGCGGTACTGTGGCCTGCTTGCTGCCCGCTACCAGCCTCTATCTGGGGGCGACCTTTGCTCCTGCCCGGGACATGGTGTCCGCCGGCGTGCCGGTGGCTATGGCCAGCGATTTCAACCCCGGCTCCTGCCCCTGCCTCAACATGCAGCTGGTGATGAACCTGGGGTGCTTGCGCTACCGGCTGACCCCGGAGGAGGTCCTCACCGCCGTCACTTTGAACGGCGCCGCTGCCATCGCTATGGCAGACAAGGTGGGCTCCGTGGAGGAGGGCAAGCAGGGGGATCTGGTGATCTGGGAGGCAGAGGACCTCAGCTACCTCTGCTACCGCATGGGCAGCAATCTGGTCCGCACTGTGGTAAAGAGCGGGCAGACTTATTTCAATACGACACGGGCCAACTGAGCCCGGAGAGGAGAACCATATGGCAAAACTGGTAGAGTGCATTCCCAATTTCAGCGTCAGCCGGGAGACGGACCCCGCTGTTTTCGAGGCATTGTCAGCTGCCGCCGCTGGTGTTCCCGGCTGCACGGTCCTGGACATCCAGAGCGACGGCGACCACAACCGCTGCGTATTCACCATGGTGGGCTCCCCCGGGGCCATTGAGGAGGCGGCCTTCCGCCTGACCCAGGTGGCCACGGAGCGCATCGACATGACCAAGCACAGGGGGCAGCACCCCCGGATGGGGGCCACCGACGTGATCCCCTTCGTGCCCACCATGGATATGACCGTGGAGGAGTGCGTGGCCCTCAGCAAACGGGTGGCCCAGCGGATCTGGGAGGAGCTGAAGGTGCCCTCCTTCCTCTATGAGGACTCCGCCTCCGCCCCTCATCGGGTGAATCTGGCCAGTGTGCGCAAGGGGCAGTTTGAGGGCATGCCGGAGAAGCTCCTCCAGCCGGAGTGGGCCCCGGACTACGGCGAGCGGAAGATCCACCCCACCGCCGGCATCATCGCCATCGGCGCCCGGATGCCGCTGATTGCCTACAATGTGAATCTGGATACCCCTGATCTGGAGATTGCCAGTAAGATCGCCAAGGCCATCCGGGGCGCCAACGGAGGCTTTAAGTACTGCAAGGCCATCGGCGTCATGCTGGAGGACCGGCAGATTGCCCAGGTGTCTATGAACCTGGTGAACTACGAGGGAACACCCATCTACTATGTCTTTGAGATGATTCGGGCCCTGGCGGACCGCTACGGCGTACGGATTATCGGCAGCGAACTGGTGGGGCTGACTCCGGCCAAGGCGCTGTTGGACTGCGCGGAGTATTATTTGAAGATGGAGAACTTTGACTGCCACAAGCAGGTAATGGAGTACCATTTGGTTGGCATGGAATAAGTCTGCCCGAAGCGATCATACCAGAGGAGGAGACGATATGAAGTTAGCCCAAATGTCCACGGAGGAGTTGACGAAGCTGCTGGCCTCCGACGCTCCGGCGCCGGGCGGCGGCTCTGCAGCTGCTCTGGAAGGAGCCCTGGGGGCGGCTCTCACCGCCATGGTCTGTGGCCTAACAGCGGAAAAGCCCCAGTATGCCGCTTACCGGGCGGAGATTCTGGCGGTACAGGCCCGGGCAGAGGCTCTGCGGGAGCAGTTTTTGACGCTGATGGATCGGGATACAGAGGCTTTCCTCCAGGTCAGCGATGCCTTTGCCATGCCTAAGGCTACAGACGAGGAAAAGGTCCAGCGTTCCGCGGCTATTCGGCAGGGATTGACAGCATGCACGGAGACGCCACTGGCGGTGATGGCGCTGGCGGCGGAGGGCTTGGAGCTGATCCAGTCCCTCCTGGGGCGGTACAACGAGAGTGCCGCCAGCGATTTGGGCGTGGCGGCGGTGTCCCTGGAAGCATGTGCCAGGGGGGCCTGGCTGAACGTCCTTATCAATGTAGGGAGCCTGAAGGACCGGGAGAAAGCCCACGCTTTTCGGGAACAAGGAAAGGCACTACTGGAGCAGGCCCGGAACCTGGCGGCCTATGTGGAGAGAGAGCAGGCCACGTGCTGGGACATGGAATAAAGCGATACAACGAACAAGGGGGACATCCATGGGATGTCCCCCTTGTTGTTTTCGATTATTGAGGTTCTTCGCCGCAGTACTGCCGCAGGATGGTACGGACAAAGAAGTTAGCCAGCAGGCAGGGAAGAGAGAAACCGATGAGCAGCAGATAGATAAAGCTCAGTGGGAAGGCCAGAACTGCTGCGATCACCAGTCCATATCCGAAGAGAATAGCCAAAAGGGCCCGGAGGGGCCGCCCGATTCCCAAGGTCAGCGCTAGACGGAGGGCTGCCGGCAGAGCCATCCCGGTTGAAAGGATGCCGTAGAGATAGGTGGAGGCCAACAGCGTCACCAGAAAGATGGTGGAGCAGAACATGAAGGGGAGGAACAACACCGGTCGTTCCCCTGCATAGCGCAGATAGAAAGCAGCACCGTAACCTGAGAGAAACAGCGGTACCGCTACCAGGAAAAAGGCAGCGTAAGCCCGGCCTGGCCGCTGTCGAATGGCATCCCGGAAGTGGGTAAGGCCTCGTACCGGCTGATCCTGGACCATGGCACGAATTACCTGGTTCATGGCCTGAAGGGCCAAAGGAATTGTAACTATGGGGAGACAGCAGAGGAGAAAAAGCAGATTTACCTTGATGAGATTCCCACACTCTGCCTGCAGGATCTCAAACAGTCTTCCCGGCCCTGTCTTTTCTGACGGCATCTCATCAGTTTCTGGTGCCGGTTCCTCAAAATCTCTGCGGAAAAACACAATTTCCTCCATTCCCGACCCACCACAAGGTATAGGCCGTGGGTGTTATGGTCAGTCTACCATGCGGCGGGGAGGGATGCAATAGGCAAGGGGGGTACTAGCTGTCTCATAGCGGCAGAGTAGGGGGCCTGATTGCACATAAGGACATATGTTTAGAAATAGTAAAACTTATAAAGTCAGTATGACTGGAAAGTAATACCAGTAAAAGCTGCATTCCTTTTGCTGAATTGCACAATGAAATGATGCACTATCTGGTAAGATTCAACGAAAATACTAAAAATATACCCGGATGCTATTTAATATGCATAAATGGCGCTCTGTGTAGCATTGTGGCATATTTCAACTGTGCCAGTCCATTTACAAATTCCACGGGCAAGGATACTATTTTTATATCAAGATCCTGCTTTTTCGGGAAAATGAGCGGGAAAATGCAGCAGAGGAGTGGAGTTATGAGAAGGAAACCCTGTATCCTGGCGGCAGTCCTGGCATTTGCGCTGCTGCTGTCTCTGTGTGGGTGTGGCGCTTCGGACGGTAAGACCCACCTCACGTTCCAGATCTGGGACGTGGCCCAGCGGGACGGCATGCAGGCTATGTGTGATGCCTATACTGCCAAGAATCCGGATGTGGTCATTGAGGTGCAGGTGACCAGCTGGAGCGAGTACTGGACCAAGCTGGAGGCCGCCGCCGAAAGCAACACTATGCCTGACCTGTTCTGGATGCACACCGACCAGATTCTGTACTATTCCGAGTTTGGCATGCTGGCCGATGTCACCGACCTTTTCCCCTATGAGGAGCACTACAGCGAGATCTCCATCAGCAATGCCACCGGCTCCGACGGGCGGATGTACGGTGTGCCCAAGGACAAGGACAACATCTGCCTGGTATATAACAAGGAGATGTTTGACGCCGCCGGTGTGGCCTATCCCGACGAGACCTGGACCTGGGATGACCTGGAGGCTGCCTCCCAGGCCATCTACGATGCTACCGGCAACTACGGCTACATGGCCTACAACGACGAGCAGCTGGGCTACCACAACTTCGTCTACCAGAATGGTGGCTGTATCCTCACCGAGGACAAGACCAAGGGCGGCTTTGATCAGGAAGCTACCCGTGAGGCTGTGAAGTACTACGTGGGGCTTCAGGACAACGACTGGTGCCCCGACCAGGCCTACTTTGCCGAGACCAGCCCCGGTACCGGCTTCTTCTCCGGGAAGGGTGCCATGTTCCTGGAGGGCAGCTGGAACCTCCTTTCTGAGATGAATAACTACCCCGATATGGTAGGCAAGTGGGACATTGCCGTACTGCCTGCCGCCCCCAATCCGGTCAGCGGCGACGGTCGGGCCACCATTTCCAACGGCCTGACCTATGCTACCGGCGCTCATGGAAAGAACCTGGAGATTGCGCTGGATGTGCTCGAGTTCTTTGCCGGTGAGGAGGCCCAGCGGATTCAGGGTGAATCCGGCGCTGCTATCCCCGCCTACGAGGGCCTGGAGGAGACCTGGATCAGCGCTTTCAGCAAGTTCGACTATCAGCTGGACCTGGAGGCTATCATGAGCCAGTTCGACTACTGTGTGCAGTACGTCAACAACTCTGCCCGCCCCAAGTGGAAGAGCGGCGTGGTGGACATTATGACCAGCATCTACAACGGTACGGTGGATATTGATACCGGACTGGATCAGATCCAGGAACTCATCAACACTGAGACCGCCAAGAAGTTGGCCGATTCTTGAGTGGAGGGGTAAGACATGAAAAATAAGGTAGCAAGGCTTTCCGCCGCCGCTAGGCGGGAGCAGAACTGGGGCTGGTTCATGGTGGCGCCCACCATCATCGGTCTGCTGATTCTCAATGTGTGGCCCTTTATCCAGACGCTGTACGCCAGCTTCTGCGAGCACCTGGGTTTTGGCCACTATAAATTCATCGGTTTTGAAAATTACATCAACATGTTTCAGGATGCTGATTTCTGGAGAGCTACCTGGAATACCATCTACTTCTGCATTCTGACAGTGCCTATCGGCCTCTTTTTGTCCCTGCTGGTGGCCATCCTCCTCAATGCCAAGATCAAGGGTAAGAGCTTCTTCCGCTCTGTGTTCTTCCTGCCCATGATCTGCGCCCCTGCCGCAGTGACCATGGTCTGGCGGTGGATTTTCAACAGTGAGTATGGCATTCTCAACCAGATCCTTGGCACCCACATCAACTGGATCACCGACTCCAAGGTGGTTATGATCGCCTGCGCCATAGTGGCCATTTGGAGCGCCATCGGCTACGACGCGGTGCTGCTGCTGGCCGGTTTGCAGAATATCTCCAAGTCCTACTACGAGGCTGCCTCCATCGACGGTGCCAGCAAGGTGACCCAGTTCTTCCGCATCACGCTGCCCATGGTGTCTCCCACGCTGTTCGTGGTGCTCATCATGCGTCTGATGGCCTCCATGAAGGTCTATGACCTCATCTACATGATGGTGGAGGACACCAACCCCGCCCTTACCAGCGTGCAGAGCCTCATGTACCTCTTCTACCGAGAGTCCTTCGTGGCGGGCAGCCGCGGCTACGGCTCCGCCATCGTCATCTGGACCGTGCTGCTGATCGGTATTGTGACCATCATCCAGTTTGTGGGCCAGAAGAAGTGGGTCAACTACGAGATTTAAGGAGGACGTGTTGTGATGAGAGCCAATACCATGGGACAGTCCAAGCGGACGTCCACCTTTCTGACGTATTTCTTCCTGATCCTTGGCACTGTGGTAATGATCTTCCCCTTTGTGTGGATGATCCTGACCAGTTCCAAAACGGTGTCCGAGAGTATGCAGATCCCGCCCACGATTCTCCCCAACCAGCTGATGCTGGACAACTTTGTAGAGGCGGTCAAGAGCCTGCCCTTCCTCAACATGTACATCAATACCGGCCTCATGATCCTCTTCCGGGTTGTGTGCGCCGTGGCCTTCAGCTCTATGGCGGGCTATGCCTTCGCAAAGCTCAAGTTCAAGGGGAAGAACATCCTCTTTTCCATTGTCCTTATCCAGATGATGCTGCCCAGCCAGATCTTCATTATTCCTCAGTATCAGATGGTAGCCAAGCTGGGTATGGCCAACACCATTTTTGCACTGGTGTTCCCTGGCATTGTCAGCGCCTTCGGTACCTTCTTCCTGCGCCAGGCGTACCTGGGTATCCCCAACGAGATCGGGGAAGCTGCCTACCTGGATGGCTGCAATCAGTGGCAGACCTTCACAAAGGTCATGTTCCCTCTGACCTCCTCCTCTGTGGCGGCTCTGTGCGTGTTCACCGCAGTGTTTGCCTACAGTGACCTGATGTGGCCACTGGTTGTGAACTCTGACCTGAACATGATGACTCTGTCCTCGGGCCTTGCCACCCTGCGTGGTCAGTTCTCCACCAACTTCCCGGTGCTGATGGCCGGTAGCCTTCTGGCCATGCTGCCCATGGTGGTGCTGTACCTGTTCTTCCAGCGCCAGTTCATCGAGGGTGTGGCCATGACCGGCGGCAAGTAACCGTCGCTTTTCACACTGACCCAGCAACAGCCCCGGTATCGGCGCACCGCCGCCGGGGCTGTCCTTTTTCCCGGAAAAGATCGCGGTTTTTCCTACAGCTATTGCAACCCGTGGGAAAATCCTTTACAATTGCCGCAGCTACAATTTTATTTGAGAGGATTTCTCCATGATCGTTCACGATAAGTCGAAAAATATTTTTACACTTCACACCAATGCCACCACCTACCAGATGAAGGTGGATGACTATGGGGTGCTGCTGCATACCTACTACGGAGGCCGGATCGCTGATGCGGATCTGTCCTACTTGATTCGCTACGCCGACCGGGGCTTTTCTCCCAATCCGGGGGAGGCGGGCCATTGCCGGACCTACTCCCTGGATACCATGCCTCAGGAGTATTCCACCTGCGGTGCGGGTGATTTCCGCCTGCCCTCCTTGGAGCTGGAGGCGGTGGACGGTAGCCGCATGGCCGACCTGCGCTATGCCGGTTATGAGATCCGGGAGGGGAAGTATGCCCTGGAGGGATTGCCGGCTTTCCATGGCGAAGGCGGAGAGACGCTTGTAATTTTCCTGGAGGATGCTGCCGCTCAGGTGACAGTGGAATTGTACTACGGGGTGTTCGAGGCGTATGACCTCATTACCCGGGCAGCCCGGATTGTGAACCGGGGAGAAAAGACGATCAGCCTGTGTCGGGCTGCCTCCCTGTGCCTGGATATCTCCCGGGGAGATCTGGACCTGATCACCTTTGACGGCCGCCACGTGATGGAGCGCTGTCCCACCCGGGCGGCCCTGCGGCCCGGCGTACAGAGTGTGGGCAGCGTTCGGGGCACGTCCAGCCATCAGCACAACCCCTTTGTGATCCTGTGCGAGCCAGATACTGGTGAGGACCATGGGCTCTGCTGGGGAACTATGCTCCTCTACAGCGGTAACTTTGAGGCGGCAGTGGAGCGCAGCCAGTTTGAGAACAGCCGGCTGGTCATGGGTATCCATCCCCACCACTTCCGTTTCCGCCTGGACCCGGGGGAGAGCTTCACTACCCCTGAGGCAGCCATGATCTGCTCCGTGGGCGGCTTTACGAAGATGAGCCACCAGTTCCATCGGGCTATCCGGGAGCGTCTCATCCGGGACAATTGTCCGGGACGTAAGCCGGTGCTGGTCAACAGCTGGGAAGCTACCTATTTTGACTTTAACGCTGAGAAACTCATGCGGCTGGCCCGGGCGGCAGCCCCGCTGGGCATCGAGCTCTTTGTGCTGGACGATGGATGGTTCGGCACCCGTAACGACGACAAAGGGGGCCTTGGCGACTGGTGGGTGAACCGGAAGAAGCTGCCCGGCGGTCTGGGTGACCTGGCCGATCAGATCAATGGCCTTGGCATGCAGTTTGGCCTGTGGATTGAGCCGGAGATGGTCAGCGAGGACAGCCAGCTCTACCATGAGCACCCGGACTGGGCCCTCAGCGTGCCGGGCCGATCCTATACCCGGGGCCGCAGCCAGTTGGTGCTGGATTTCTCCAGAGAGGAGGTCCGGGACTATATCTATGATGCTCTGCGGGAGGTGCTCTCCCAGGCGAATATTACCTACCTCAAGTGGGATATGAACCGCAGCCTCACCGAGGTCTGGTCTGCGGCTCTCCCCGCCGACAGGCAGGGAGAGGTGTACCACCGCTATGTCCTGGGCGTCTATGAACTGCTGGAGCGTTTCCATCGGGATTACCCCCACATCCTAATCGAGGGGTGCAGTGGCGGCGGCGGACGGTTCGACGGAGGTATGCTCTACTATACTCCCCAGATCTGGTGCAGCGACAATACCGACGCGGTGGACCGCCTACGGATCCAGTACGGCACCTCTTTCTGCTATCCCCCCTGCACCATGGGGGCCCACGTCTCTGCGGTGCCCAATGAGACCAACCGCCGCGTGACGCCTTTGGAGACCCGGGGTGTGGTGGCTATGTCCGGTGTCTTCGGCTACGAGATGGACCTGAGCCGCTCCACGGAGGAGGAGCAGAAGGTCATCGCCGGGCAGGTAGAGCGATACAAGGCCTGTTGGGACCTGGTGTCGGAGGGAGACTACTACCGCCTCAGCGATCCCTTTGCGGACGGACCCTACACTGCCTGGGCCCATGTCTCTCAGGACAAGCGACGGGCTTTGGTGTCTGTGGTTACCGGCAGCACCCGTGCCGCTCTGCCTTTCTTTGCCCTGCGGATAAAGGGACTGGATCCGGATTTGCGTTACCGTGTCAACGGAGGAGAGAGCTACCCCGGCGATGTGCTGATGCAGGCGGGCTATCCTCTGCCTGTATTCCAGGGGGACTACCAGTCTTTGCAGTTGTGCCTGGAAGCGGAGTAAAGAGCGGAAAAAGGCTGACTGCTGGTGTAGCAGTCAGCCTTTTGCATGGATTTGATTTTCCGTACGCCACTCACGGGGAGAGACACCGTATCGCTTTTTAAAGGCCCGGGAGAAGTGGAGCTGATTGGGGTAGCCGCACTGCTGGGCGATGTCTCCGATGGAGGCGCGGCTGGTCTTCATAAGCTCTGTGGCTTTTGACAGCCGCATCCGGATCAGGAACTCCTGAGGCGGACAGCCCATGCTCTCCTTGAAAAGCTTACTGAAGTAGCTGCGGTTGAGCTTGCATACGTCGGCCAGCTCCTCCACCGTGAGATCCCGCTGAAAATTCTGCTCCATGTAGGTGATGGCCTCCTGGATGTAGAAGTCCCGCAGCTGGCCGCCGGAGGCAGTGCGCCGGGTGGAGGAGGATTGGATGAGGGCATCCAGGAACAGAAAGAGATGTCCGATGAGATGGAGGGTGGATGCCTTGGAGTGGTCTGCTATATAGAGCATGATATCCCGCATGGCTTGCCCCTGGGCAGGAGTCTGGGGGATATAGATGGGATGAGCAGCGTCCAGCCCGGCGTAGGTCAGGTACTCTGTGACCCGCAGGCCGTCGAACTCCAGCCACACGTATTTCCAGGGGCGGTCCTTATCCGCACAGTAGGTGTTCACCTGCCCCGGACAGATCAGAAAGGCCTGATCCGCCTCCAGGTCATAGCGGTGGGTCACCCCGTCCGGCGCGGTGGAGTCCAGAAAGCCCTGGCCGGAAATCACATAGTGGATCAGGAAGTGATTACGGACAAAAGGGCCGAAGGAGTGGAGAGGGGCACACTGCTCCCAACCATACTGATACAGCCGCAGATCCAGAAAATTCTCATTGGGGAAAATCGAGAAGGAGAGATCTTCCATAGGTCCACCTCCGATCTGTTATAGGCATGACGTTTTTTGTTATTATATCACAGGGATTCATGGAATCCAACTAAAAATATTAGGATACTTTACATATGGAGTGCGCACCTTCAAAGGACAATGGCATGGCAGTATGCTGCTGAGGGGAAGGAAGCCTTTCCGGGGCATGCGGAAGCTTTGATACGTAATGGGAGGATAAAGAAGATGATCAGTGGTTTTGCGCGCCGCCTGCAGGAGCGGCGGGACGAGCTGGAATGGCTCTATATGGAGCTCTACGACCGGCGGGACATGCTGGATACCCTGCTGGAGCGGATGGGGGAGGCTTACCGTCAGCGTGAGCAGAGCCTGCGGCGGCTGGATGCCAAGCGGGAGCAGGACCCCAACTGGTTCCGTTCCGGAAAGATGCTGGGCATGACCATGTATACCGACCTCTTTGCCGGGAACCTGCCGGGGCTGGAGAAGAAGCTGGACTATCTCACAGAGCAGGGGATTACCTATCTCCACCTGATGCCGCTTCTAAAGATGCCCCACCCGGACAACGACGGCGGCTACGCTGTGGAGGACTTCGATCAGGTGGACCCGACGCTGGGTACCAATGAGGACCTCAGCCGTCTCACCGCCGCCATGCGCCGCCGGGGCATGAGCCTGTGCCTGGACTTTGTTATCAACCACACGGCGGATACCCACCCCTGGGCCATGAGGGCCAAGGCGGGGGAGCAGGAATATATCGACCGGTATATCTGCTTTGATACCCCGGACATCCCCAGGGAGATGGAGAAGACCATCCCCGACGTGTTTCCGGAGACCGCCCCGGGCAGCTTTATCTACCAGGAGGATATGAAAAAGTATGTCTGCTCCTCCTTCCACCCCTATCAGTGGGACCTCAATTACCGGAACCCGGCGGTATTTAACGACATGGTCTGCAGCATGCTCCACCTGGCCAATCTAGGCGTGGAGATCCTGCGCATCGACGCGGTGCCCTATCTCTGGAAGGAGATGGGTACCAGCTGCCGGAACCTTCCCAAGGTCCATACCATCATGCGGATGATCCGCCTCATCATCGAGACGGTGTGCCCCGCCGTTATTCTGAAGGGGGAGGTGGTGATGGCCCCCAAGGAACTGGCTCCCTACTTCGGTACCCAGGAGAAACCGGAGTGCCACCTTCTCTACAATGCCTCCACCATGGCCACCCAGTGGAGTGCCCTGGCCAGCGCCGACGTCCGCCAGCTGAAACGCCAGCTGGACGACCTCCACAGCCTGCCGGCCAACTGCTGCTTTGTCAACTACCTCCGCTGCCATGACGACATCGGCTGGGGGCTTAACGAGGAGTTTGGCAGAACCATTGGCATAGACCCGGTGGCCCACAAGAAGTACCTCTACGAGTTCTTTGAGGGCAGTTTCCCCGGCAGCTACGCTCGGGGGGAGCGTTACAACTACAACCCTGCCACCCAGGACGCCCGGACCTGCGGCACCACCGCCAGCCTCTGCGGCATCGAGAAGGGACTCTGTGAGGGAGATGAGAGCCAGGTGGCGCTGGGCATCCAGCGTGACCTCATGATGCATGCCGCCATGATGACCATGGCCGGGTTTCCCATGCTCTCCAGCGGAGATGAGATCGGTCAGCTCAACGGCTATGACTACCACGACGATCCGGACCGCCGGGAGGACAGCCGCAATCTCCACCGCACCCGCTTCAACTGGGATAATGCCGCGAGGCGCAAGGAGCCCGGAACCGTACAGCAGCGGATCTGGGACGGCCTGCGGCAGCTGGAGAACATTCGCTGTGGGGAGCCCTGCTTTGGCCCTGAGGCCTGGGTCACCACCTGGGATACCGCCAACCGCCAGGTCCTGGCGCTGGTCCGCCGAACGGAAGGGGAGACCCTGGTGGGGTTGTTCAATTTCTCCGGGGACATCCAGACCATCCATATGGATGCCCTGGAAGGGAATTTTACCGATCTCATTACCGGGGAGACGGGCCTCTGCACCCATCGGCAGCTGGGTCCCTACCAGTACTGCCTGTGCCGTCAGTCTCGGTAAGGAAGAAAAACCCCGTTATCCGTCAAATAATGGATTGACAAGGGAAGCAGAACTGGCTACAATGCAAATGGAAAATTCCATACGCTTCAAGTGCCTCTCCGGGATGTGTGATCGGAGAGGAGAATAGGGAACCGGGTGAGAATCCCGGACGGTACCGCCGCTGTAAGCGCAGAGATCAGCTTCGTTGACGAAAGTCAGTCACTGGGAAACTGGGAAGGCAGAAGCTGCTCGGCGATGGCCTGAGAGGGCTGTCATACGCGCAAGTCAGAAGACCTGCTTGGGGATGCCCTCTTCCACGTGCTATGGAAGATGGGGGCTTTGTCGCGGGAATACCGGCCGCGGCAGCTTATGCTGCCACGGCCGCTTTTTTGTCTCCTGCAGTCTCAGGGAGCGATGGGGTTTCACAAAATCTATTTTCAGGAGGATCCCATGAGATGAAACACGTGATGAACAAATGGCTGGCGTTGGTACTGGCGCTGGCGATGGTGCTGAGTATCTCCGCCTGCGGCGGAAACAGCGCCGGTGAGAACGATGCCGCCGGAAACCAGAGCGGCCAGAATACCAGCGACCAGGAGGTCCAGGAAGATACCCAGGAGGAGGCCGATGGCCCTGTCCTGGAGGGACAGATGGAGCTGGACTACGCGGAGAATTTTACGATTGACCTCTATAGTGACGGCTATCGGATGATCACCATTGAGGGTGCGGCAGCCCCCTACCTGGTGGTACCGGAGGGAGCGGAGGTTCCCGAGACGTTGGCAGAGGGAGCGGTAGTGCTCCAACTGCCCATAGAGCGTGCCTATGTGGCCAGCACCAGCATGATGTCCCTGCTGGACGCTATCGGCGGCCTGGACCGGGTAAAGCTGGTGGCTACGGAGCAGGAAAAGTGGTATCTGGAGAACATCGTCAGCCGTATGGAGGCGGGGGATATGGTGTTCTCCGGGTCCTATGACGAGCCGGACTACGAGCTTATGACCGCCGGGGACATTCAGTTCCACCTGGACAGCGGCATGGTGGACGGCCATCCGGAGGTGCTGGAGAAATTCGCGGAGCTGGGCATTCCCTCTCTGGTGGAGCGCTCCTCCCAGGAGGGTCACCCCCTGGCCCGTGTGGAGTGGGTGAAGGTGCTGGGTGTTCTCTTTGATCTGGAGGATGAGGCCCAGCAGTACTTCGAGGAGCAGAAGGCTCTGGTGGAGGGCGCCGCCGGCGCCGACACCGGCAAGACTGCTTCCATGGGCTACATCACCTCCACCGGCAAATGCTACTCCCGCAACGGCGGGGATTACATGGCCCAGATGATTGCCCTGGCCGGTGGAGAGTATGTCCTGGCGGATATGGAACCGGAGGAGAGCGGCAACACCAATATGACCTTTGAGGATTGGTATGCCCGGAACAAGGACGCGGACTATCTGTTTTATATAAACTTTGCCCTGGGCTTTAACTCCCTCCAGGAGATGATCGACTATAACCCCCTCTTTGCTGATTTCAAGGCCGTTCAGGAGGGCCATGTCTATGTCACCTCTCCTGATTTCACCCAGTCCACAGCGGCTATTGCCTCCATTATCGCCGATATGAATACCATTTTCACCAGCGATGATCCCGAGGTGACCACCGACCACCTGATTCGGCTGTCCTGATTTGGCAGTGATTTGTTTTTTACCCCGGGCGGAGGATTTTCTCCGTCCGGGGCCATCCTTTGAAAGGCGGAATCCTATGGAAACCCATGACCTGATGCGGTCATCCCGCCGGGAGCGCCTCACTACGGCAGGGCGCTTTCTGGTGACCATGCTTCTGCTGGCCCTCCTCTTTGGATGGGGGCTGGTGCTTAATGTGAATA
This sequence comes from uncultured Oscillospiraceae bacterium, assembly GCA_944387775.1. Taxonomy (GTDB): domain Bacteria; phylum Bacillota; class Clostridia; order Oscillospirales; family Oscillospiraceae; genus Pelethomonas. The sequence continues at coordinate 20,805 of CALXGE010000001.1, forward strand.
CAGGCTCTGTGGAGATTCCCGCCGGGGAGGTGTTCCACATGGTCTGGTCAGGGGTGAAAGCCCTGTTCCGGGATCTCTTTACCGGTTCGGATACCCTCCGGGCCGTGACGGAGGCCTCCTCAGAGAGCAAGATTATTTTCAGTATCCGCATGCCGCGGATGCTGCTGGCAGCCATTCTGGGTGGTGCGCTGTCCGTGTCCGGCTTCTTGCTCCAGACCTTTTTCCGCAACCCCATTGCCGGGCCCTTTGTGCTGGGAATTTCCTCCGGAGCGAAGATGGTGGTGGGCATCACTACCATCCTGCTGACCCCATACCTGGGGACGATCAGCTCCGGGGTGCTGATCTTGTCCGCCTTTGCGGGCTCCCTGCTCATTGTGTCCATGGTGCTGCTCTTCTCCCAGCGGGTGCAGAATATGTCCATGCTGCTGGTTATCGGCATTATGGTGGGCTACATCTGCAGTGCTGTTACAGATTTCTGCATTACCTTCGCGGATGAGGAGGATATTGTCAATCTTACCAGCTGGTCCATGGGCAGCTTCTCCGGCGCAAACTGGAGCGGCGTGACTACGGCGGCATGGCTGTGCCTGGGCGGCACGGTGCTTTCCTGGCTCCTCAGCAAGCCCATTGCCGCCTACGCCCTGGGGGAGGGGTATGCCCAAAGTCTGGGCATCAATGTGAAGGTCTTCCGGGCGGCACTGATTATCCTCTCCAGCCTGCTCTCCGCCTGTGTTACCGCCTTTGCGGGCCCCATCTCCTTTGTAGGTATCGCGGTGCCACACATCACCCGCACCATGCTGAAGACCTCCAGGCCGATACTGGTGATCCCAGCGACCTACCTCTGCGGGGCGGTGTTCTGTATTTTTTGCGATCTCATCGCCCGCACCGCCTTTTCTCCCACGGAAATGGCCATCGGCACCGTCACCTCCGCTTTTGGCGCGCCGGTGGTGATCTATATGATGCTTAAGCGCCAGAAGGTCCGGCAGTAAGGAGGACCCCATGATCTATTTCCATACAAAAGATCTATCAGTGGGCTACAATGGCCACGCTTTGATTCATGATATCAATATTGAGGTGGAAAAAGGAAAGATTCTGACCCTCATTGGCCCCAACGGGGCCGGGAAGTCCACCATTCTCAAATCCATCACCCACCATCTTGCCAAGATCTGCGGACAGGTGTATATTGACCGACAGGAGATTTATGCCTGGTCTGCCAGAGAGCTGGCAAAGCAGGTGGCAGTGGTGCTGACGGACCGTATCCACCCGGAGCTCATGACCTGTGAGGAGGTGGTGGCTATGGGCCGCTACCCTTACACCAATGCGCTGGGGAAGCTGACGCCCCGGGACAAGGAGATTGTGGTCCAGGCCATGGAACGGGTCCACGCCCTTGACCTGGCGCAGCGGGACTTTACCACCCTCTCCGACGGCCAGCGCCAGCGGATCATGCTGGCCCGGGCCCTCTGCCAGGAGCCGGAGGTGCTGATTCTGGATGAGCCCACCGCCTATCTGGACATCCGCCACAAGATCGAGCTGCTGGACATCCTCCGGGAGATGGCCCATGAGAAAGGCATCACCGTCATCATGTCCCTCCATGAGATCGACCTTGCTACCAAGATTTCCGACTATCTGCTGTGTGTCAAGGGGGACACCATTGAGGCCTTTGGTCCGCCGGAGGATATTCTGGCGGATGGGGCTATTGATAAGCTCTACGATATTCAGCATGGCTCTTACAACCTGCTGTTCGGCAGCGTGGAGTTGGCAAAGCCCCAGGGGGAGCCCCAGGTCTTTGTGGTGGGCGGCGGCGGCGCAGGGATTGCCTGCTACCGGGCTTTGCAGAAGCGGCAGATCCCCTTTGCTGCGGGGATTCTTTTTACCAACGACGTGGACTATCCGGTGGCCCAGGAACTTAGCGACTATGTGGTCACCGCCCCAGCCTTCGAGCCCATGACCGAGGCCCATTATCAGCAGGCTGCCCAGATACTGCTCCGATGTGACTGTGTCATCGATGCAGGAACCCCTATCGGTACGCTAAACAGTATGAACGGGAGACTTTTGGACCTGGCACGGGAGAAGGGAATACCACTTTACAGCGGTTGGCAAGCAATGGAAAATAAAAAAGACAGCCGGGAAAACAGACGGCGTGAGAGAGGAGTAGGACCATGATTGAGATTGTAAAGCCCATGGATATTGAAAAGCGCAGCTTTGAAATCATCACAGAGCTTCTGGGAGATAACCAGCCCGACCCGGAGACTGCCCCAGTGGTCAAGCGGGTGATCCACACCACGGCGGATTTTGAGTACCGGGAGAATCTGGTGTTCTCCGACCATGCGGTGGAGAAAGGCATCGAGGCCCTGCGCGGCGGCTGCCACATCGTCACCGACACCCACATGGCTATGGCCGGGATCAACAAGACGATTCTGGGTCGGCTGGGGGGCGAGGTCCACTGCTTCATGGCCGATCCTGACGTGGCGGAGGAGGCAAAGGACCGGGGCATCACCCGGGCAGCCGTGTCCATGGGGCGGGCTGCCGCTCTGGACAAACCCTGCATCTTTGCCATCGGCAACGCTCCCACCGCCCTTATGGCCCTGAAGGATCTGATGGACGCTGGAAAGGTCCGGCCCGCTCTGATCATCGGTGTGCCGGTGGGCTTTGTAAATGTAGTGGAAAGCAAGGAGCGGATCATCGGCTGCGACGTGCCTTACATTGTGGCCCGGGGCCGGAAGGGCGGCAGCAACGTGGCCGCCGCCATCTGCAACGCCCTCCTGTATCAGATCCAGCGGTAACGCCATGGAGGAATATGTGGTCCGCCAGGGAAAGCGGCTGCGGTTAGGTTACACCACCGGATCCTGCGCCGCGGCGGCGGCTAAAGCGGCAGCCTGGATGCTGCTGACAGGGCGGGAGCGACATAAAATTACTCTGACAGTGCCCAAAGGAATCACCCTGGAGCTGGATATCCGGGACATAAACCGAGGGGAGAATTTTGTCTCCTGCGCCGTGGAGAAGGACAGCGGCGACGACCCGGATGTGACCCGTGGGACTTTAATCTATGCCCGGGTATCCCTATGCCCTCAGGCCGGCATCGCCATCGACGGGGGAGAGGGCATAGGCAGGGTCACCCGGCGAGGGCTGGACCAGCCTGTGGGAGCGGCGGCCATCAACTCCGTTCCCCGGGAAATGATTCGGGAGAATCTGGAGGAGGTCTGTCGTCTGACGGACTACGCAGGAGGGCTTTCTGTGATTGTGTCCGCCCCGGAGGGGGAGGCTCTGGCGAGAAAGACCTTTAATCCCCGGCTGGGCATTGTGGGTGGTATCTCTATTCTGGGGACCACGGGGATCGTGGAGCCCATGAGTGAGCAGGCATTGATCGACACCATCAAAGTGGAGCTCAGCCAGCGACGGGCAGAGGGACAGGACTATGTGCTGTTGACTCCCGGCAACTACGGTTCCGATTTCATCCGTCAAACACTGGGCATCGATCCCGGCGCTGCCGTGCAGGTGTCCAACTTTATTGGCGAATCCCTGGACCTATGCCGGGAGCTGGGCTTCCATGGTGCCCTCTTAATTGGGCATATTGGAAAGCTTACTAAGATTGCCGGCGGTATGTTGAATACGCACTCCCGGTACGGCGACTGCCGGATGGAGATCCTGGCAGCTCACGCCGGTGCCGCCGGCCTATCGCCGGAGGGAATCCGGGAGGTGCTGGACTGCGTGGCCTGCGATGACGCCCTGCGCATTCTTCAGGAAACCGGAGTGTATGAGGCAACTCTCTCCCGGCTGTTGGAGCGGATTGGATTCCACCTGGTCCAGCGAGGTGATGAATTGGAGACAGGAGCTATGATGTTCTCTAAGGAGTACGGTCTGCTGGGGGAGACGGGAAATGCCCGGACCCTCCTGGAGCGGGCCGTAACAGAATCGGGAAAGGGGAGACGGGATGGATAAGCTGTGCATATTTGCTGGAACCACTGAGGGGCGGCAGCTGGTGGAGTTTCTCTCTGGGCAGCCGGTGGCGGTTACCGCTTGTGTGGCCACAGAGTATGGCGAGACCCTGCTCTCCACAGCGGAGAATCTGACTATCTCCGCCCGCCGTCTGGCAGAGGAGGAGATGGAGGACTTGTTCCGGGCCCAGGGCTTTGCCCTGGTGGTGGATGCCACCCATCCCTACGCTGCCGCCGTAACGGAGAATATTGCCGCCGCTTGCGCCAAGACCAGCACGCCCTACCTGCGACTGCTTCGGGCGGGGACGGAGGTGCCGGATGGGGCGGTATATGTGCCCGATATCCCCCATGCGGTGGCATATCTCAATGAGATGGCAGGAAACATACTGCTGACAACTGGCAGTAAAGAACTTTCACTTTACACATGTATTCGTGATTTTTCGAATCGCGTTTACGCCCGCGTACTGCCCATGGAGTCATCTCTGGTTGCCTGCCGGGCGGCAGGGCTGCCTCCCAGCCATATTATTGCCATGCAGGGACCCTTTTCCAAAGAGCTGAATATCGCTCTGCTGCGTTTTACCCAGGCAAGATATTTGGTTACCAAGGAGGATGGTACTCCCGGTGGATTTGCAGACAAGGCCGCTGCCGCCGCGGAGGCGGGAGCCACGCTGGTGGTCATCGGAAGACCGCCCCAGCGGGAGGGGCTGTCCCTGTCCGACACGACGGCGCTGCTGTGCCGCCGGTTTGGCCTACGCGAAAGCGTCATAGAATAAGAGATACGATCTACAAAGAAAGAAACAGGCCCGTGCTCGTTTAAGAGCACGGGCCTGTTTCTTTTTATTGATTTGCGAGAACAGCACGCAGCCTCAGCAGAGGGTGGCGTAGATGACGGCCTTGATGGTGTGCATGCGGTTCTCCGCCTCGTCAAAGACCACGGACTGGCGGGACTCGAAGACCTCGTTGGTGACCTCCATCTCAGGAATGCCGAACTTTTCTGCGATTTGGGCGCCGATGGTGGTCTTGGTATCATGGAAGGAGGGGAGGCAGTGCATGAAGAGGGCCTCCGGCTTGGCCTGGCCCATCACATCGGCGTTTACCTGGTACTTGCGCAGCAGGCGGATCCGGGAGTCCCATACCTCGTCGGGCTCGCCCATGGACACCCAGATGTCGGTGTAGATCACGTCTGCATTTTTGGCACCCTCCGCCACATCCTCCGTCAGGCGGACGGTGGAGCCGTTTTCCGCGGCAATCTTCTTGGCCTCCTCCACCAGCCAGGGAGCGGGGAAGAGCTCCTTGGGAGCGCAGGCAGTGAAGTTGATGCCCATCTTGGCGCAGGCCACCATCAGGGAGTTGCCCATATTGTTGCGGGCGTCGCCCATGAAGGTGAAATTAAGGCCCTTGAGATGGCCAAACTTCTCCTCCATGGTCAGAAGGTCTGCCAGCATCTGGGTGGGATGGAACTGATCCGTCAGGCCGTTCCACACGGGTACGCCAGCGTACTTGGCCAACTCCTCCACGATCTGCTGGTCAAAGCCCCGGTACTCGATGCCGTCGTACATCCGGCCCAGGACCCGGGCGGTGTCGGGGATGCTCTCCTTTTTGCCCATCTGGCTGCTGCCGGGGTCCAGATAGGTGACCCCCAGGCCCAGGTCCATGCCGGCCACCTCGAAGGAGCAGCGGGTCCGGGTGGAGGTTTTCTCAAAGAGCAGAACGATGTTCTTTCCCTCTAGATAGCGGTGAGGGACACCGTTGCGCTTCATATTTTTGAACTGCTTGGACAGGTCCAGCAGATACCGGATCTCCTCCGGTGTGTAGTCCAACAGCTTCAGAAAATGTCTGCCACGAATATTTACGCCCATAATGCTTTCTCTTTTTCGTGAGTCTTTCGTGAATAGGCTGTCCCCGGAGATATCCAAGAGCTTATCTGAGCAGAATCGCCAATGCACTATAAGGGGACATATTTATGCACTCATTATACAACACTTTTTTAAGAAGTGGCAATAAATTTTTATAAAAATAAAAATGCGAAAGAGATTTGACAAAATAATAAATAAGAAATATTTAAAACGTAGATTCTGACAATTTTTTATAAGTTTCTGAAGAATGATTTTGTGTAAAATTTATAAAAATTTCTTGACAGCAGAAAAAAATTGCAATAAATTGTGAGTGTACACATAAAAATGGCGAGTACTGTCGATGATGACTCGTCAAAAAAAGGGGTAGATGGCTATGTTGTTGATACGAGGAGGAAATGTCTACTTGGGCCATGGCCGTTATGAAGCTGGATGGGATGTTTTATGTGATGGTCCTGTTATCCGCGCGGTAGGTCCGAATCTGATCTGTGAACAGGGAGAGGTAGTTGAGGCGGCCGGAAGGAATGTCTATCCTGGCATTGTTCTGGGCCTCTGCGCAGTTGGGGCAATGGCCTTCAGCGAGATGGGAGGCTGGGATACAAATGAAACTTCCAGCCCTTTGGTGCCGCAAATGGACGTTCGGGATTCCTTTGATCTGCGGGAATTGAAGCTGCAGCGGTTTGCGCGGGCGGGTATTACTTCCTACGGCCTCTCTCCTGGAACCAAAGCGCTGCTGGCTGGACAGGTATCTCTGATTCATACGGATGGTGACCATACAGCGGATGTTTTTCTTGCGGATCGCATTGCTCTGAAAGGAAATTATACAGCAGCTGTTAAATCCGCATTCAAAGACAAGGGGACACCGCAGACACGTATGGCCATGTATCAGATGTTGGATGAGGCGTTCCGCGCCGCGCAGGAGTATAGCGGGAAGACAGAGAAAGAATACGATGCGGGCAAGGAGATTCTTTGCCGCGTCCTGCAACGGGAGATTCCTCTGATAATAGCGGCAAATTCTGCTTTGGAGATCGAAAGTGTTGTGCGCCTGGGCAAAAAATATAGCCTACGGCTGGTTATCAGCGGTGCCTTCGGTGTAGAGAGTATGATAGCGGACATTATGCAACAAGGGTGGCATGTGATGCTGGGCGCGGGGACGAATATGATGAGTGCCCTAAAGAACCGGACAGATCTGACCAAGTTGGTGGAATGGTATCGGCGAGGGCTCAAGCTTTCTATTTCTTGCTCCGGCGATGAGGGATATGTCTACGGATACGAGCAGATCTGGTGGACGGCTACGCAAATGAGTGCCGCAGGAGCTACAGGTGAGGAGATTATGGATATGATGACCTGTAATGCTGCTAGGGCTCTTGGTGTAGATGCCCTGGTAGGCTCTTTGGAGGCTGGGAAGCAAGCCGACGTGATCATTTGCTGCGGAAATCCCGCAGTACGCTTTGATAATTATATTGATCAGACTGTCGTTGCCGGAAAGACGACGTTCAGAAGAGGGGAGGAGGCCTGAGCCATGTTGCTGATCAAACATGCGACGCTGTATACGATGGAGAGCGATGCGGCACCGTTTGAAGGAGATATCCTGATCAAAGATGGAAAGATTGCGGCGATCGGACAGGATCTCCGGGAGGATAGTGCGAAAATAATTGATGCCTCTGGCATGGTGGCAACGCCGGGACTGGTGGATGCTCATGTACATACCGGTGGTTTTGCCTCTCCGTCTCCTGATCTCAATGAGATGACAGACCCCATTACAGCAGATTTGGATGCATTTTATGCAATTGATATTCATTCCGATGATTTTCAGGAGTTGCATACAAGGGGGGTTACAGCGGCCTGCTTTATTCCCGGCAGCGCAAATGTTATATGCGGAACCGGATTTGTGGCAAAAACTGCAGGAGGAAACACAATTTCTGATTTATCAGTGCTGCACCCGGCCGTCATGAAATGTGCCATGGGAGGAAACCCGAAGGGCTATGGAAAGCGGGGTAAAGCCCCAATGACTCGGATGGGCGTTGCCGATTTGTTCCGCAGTGCCCTTCGGAAAGCAAAAGACTACCTGGAAAAGAAAGAGGCGGCAGGGGAGGATAAGGACAAACTTCCTCCCTATGATGCAAAGTGTGAGGCGCTGATCCCAGTACTCAAAAAGGAAATCCCACTGAAGGTACACTGTGAGCAATTTGATATGCTGACGACAATAGCAATTGCCAGGGAATTTGACTGCCTTTATACTATTGAGCATGGTTGGGCCTGTAATCTGTATGTCGATGAGCTGGTGGCAGGCGGTGGAAGTGTGTGCTTTGGCCCCATCGGTATTGCAGAGGGCTATGGAGAGCTTACCGGAGGAGACGTGGCATATGTGAAAGAACTGGATGATCGGGGCCTGAATGTTTGCCTGATCACGGACGGACCAATAGCAGGTCCTGAAGCTTTGCTGATCTCTGCCGGTGAGGCGGTACGGTACGGTGTACCGCACATGCGGGCTCTGCGCATGGTTACGATCAATGCGGCAAAAGCTCTGCGTGTGGAGGATCGCCTGGGAAGCCTTGCACCTGGAAAAGATGCGGATGTAGTTTTGTGGAACGGGATTCCGGCGTTGGAAACCTGTGCAAGGGTACAGTACACGATTATTGATGGAAAAATCGTATATCAGTCTGGAAACATCAATCTATAAACAGTGTAAAAAGGAATAAGAAGGAGAGAACATGGAAACAAAATTCTATATGAAAAACCGCCTGCGCTTTTTTAACCATGCAGAGGAAAATAGTCTCCTGTTCCTGTATTCAGGGACTGCTCCGGTAAAGAGCAACGATCAGAAGATGCACCCCTTCGCCGTCAACCGCAATTTCTACTACCTCACCGGGATCGAGACCCAGAGCGTATGGCTGGTGCTGGCCAAGACAGCGGGGACCATGGCGGAGTATCTCTTTATTGATCAGCCGGATGAGGAGATCATCCGCTGGAACGGCAAGATGCTGACGAAGGAGAATGCGGCGGCCCGCAGCGGGATCTCTATCAGCGACGTGCACTACAAGCAGGAAATGGACCGCATAGTCGCCCGACTGCTGGGCGACAGGCGGAATCTTGCAGCGGGTGCGCCTGCGGTCTGCCTGTCATTTGACCGGCTGTGGATGGATTCTGCCCCCACGCAGATGGAGATCTACGCGAAACAGCTGCAGGAGAAATATCCCTTTGTTCAGATCAAAAACATTGCGCCGCAGCTTGCTGCACTCCGCTCTGTCAAGACGGCGGAGGAGATCCAATATATCCGCAAGGCGGGAGATGTGACCATCGAGGGCCTGCGCAGTATGCTGCGTACAGCAAAGCCTGGTGAGCTGGAATATCAGTGGGCGGCAGACTATGAATACTATGTGGCGCGGGCAGGGCTGCGCAACGCATTTACCACCATTGCGGCGGCTGGCCCAAACGCGACCATGCTGCATTACAGTGACAACAACTGCACGGCTAATGTCGGAGACCTGATCCTCTTTGACCTGGGTGCGGAATACCGCAACTATTCCGCAGACGTTTCCCGGACATTTCCTGTCAACGGAAAATTCACCACAAGGCAACGGGAACTGTTCTCTATAGTTCGGGAAGCCATGGATGTGGCTAAAGATAAAATGCGGCCAGGTGTCCCTCTGCCGGAATCCAATCAGGCAGTGATTGATTTCTATAAGAAGGCGCTGCGCACAGCTAAGCTGATCTCTGATGACAGCGATGTGCGTAAATATTACTATCACGGGGTGTCCCACTCCTTGGGTCTGGATACTCATGATCCCTGCGCCAAAGCAGTATATGAGCCTGGCATGGTGATCACCTGTGAGCCGGGACTGTATATTGCGGAGGAGGGGATCGGTATCCGCCTGGAAAATGATATTCTTGTAACGGAAGGGGCCCCGGAGGATCTGGTGGGAAACCGTCTGTTAGACATGGATGAGATTGAGGCGTTGATGGAACGCGGCTGATAGCGGCTAATAGAATTACAGGCACAGTCCCCTTACAAGGGGACTGTGCCTATAATTTATGGCATGTTCTGGAATCAGACGGAATTAAAAGCGGCAGAAACAAATCCTCATACGGCAAGGAATAAGACGAGGGGGCGGATCATGAGGAGGGTTCAGAGCCAGCCTGAGATGGCTCGCTGCCCAACAAAATACGGACCAGGGATTTAGGCCTACCGCGGCTGGCGGCGTTCTCCTTCGCATATACTTCGCCGCAGCCTGCCTCAATGAGCCTGCTAATGATGCGGCGAGCACTGCGGGTGGTCACCTCCAGGCAGTCGGCCAGCTCATGGGCGTCAAAAACGTCGCTGTGCCGCATATCAATAATGGCGCGCAGCTTCAGAATCGAGGCGGAACTGAGCCCGGTCTTTTCGGCCAATTCCATAACACGAGGATCATTTGAGATCAGCTGATAGCGCAGCTCATTTTCCCGGAAGAGAGGGCCAATCAGTTCGTTGTTCTCATCGATACAGTAGAGGTCCTCCGGATTGGATTTGTCCAAAGTACAGCGCAGTGCCTTCCTGGCGTTGATTTCAGCCTGATAGGCAGTGACCCCTACGCCCATCCCGGCACTCAGCCGAAGCCCCTGGCTGCGGACATATTTCTGAAGCTCCGTCAGCAGCCGAAGGCTGCGCCGCTCCCGCAGTACACCGGCGTTGGCGTAAATAATGTATTCCCAGCGGCCCTCCTGAAAGACAGCGGCCTGGAGCTCCTTACTGTAACGGATGATACGCTTATAAATATCTGCTTTTTCGATCATACCGGAGTAGTAGTTCTCCTCCAGAACCTGCGTATCCTGCAGCTGAAGGATCTCCGTAGCGATCTGGGCCTGCTCAGCCCGGTTGATGGCGAGATCGGCTTTCAGACGATCCAGGGCGAGTCTGGTGGTGGTACGGGTAGGTCCCATATAGATAGCCTGGTAGCCGTCCAGCAGCAGCTGTTGAAAGACCCACTGCAGAGAGGTCAGTGCCACCGAGGTATATCCTTCATCCTGCAGCTCCTTGTGCCAGCGGACGTAGTGCTCCTCCTCGATATCCTCCGGTGTCGGATAGGAGTATATGTTCTTTGCGAGAATTTGGAAAGTGTCCAAGACATCCTCAATGACCTGAGGTTCTACAATATCAATACTCAGCGAGTCAAATTTCAGATTTTGTTTCTGCATAGAGAGAAATGCCCGGGCTACGGCTACGGCGGAGCGTGCTACAGCAGCGGTGGGCTTGGTGATCTTGCAATTGCTTTTTACATAGCTTTCCACCGCTCTTCCGGTAAACAATACCGCGTCGCATGTCCTTTCGCAGTCGGGATAGACCTCCGCACAGGCGGAAACCTGCTCCCTCACATAACAGCGGACCTCAACACCGGGGTCAATATAGTGCATGTCCCGTGCGATGCTTTCGCAGGAACTCTTGGGGCCAACGATACCGATCTTCACTGCATACACCTCGTGCTTTCTCGGATAAAGAGCGATCCCGAATCCTACCTTGCGATAGCATTCGGGATCGTGTCTATTATAGCGCAGAGCTGTCAAAGAAATCAAGCTTGGAATGCTCTTGCAGGAAAGCAAGATACCCATCCTTAGTAAAGACAGGATGGAATGCATCCATAACGGCCTTGGCGCGGCTGGCCTTGTCGAAGAGCAGATCGATGGCAGTCATGGCCATCATTTTGGCCGGGAGAATGAAGGATGCCTCGCGGTCCACCACCTTGAAGTCGCTGGCGTGCAGTGCACCGGAGATACCTCCGGTCCAGATGTGCATGCAGGGCACGATGTGGGAGATATCGCCCAGGTCCGTGGAACCGGCACTGACGTACTGGGAAATGAAAGCATCGTCGGTACAGCCCAGGTACGCCTCAACATTTTCCTTGTAGATAGCCGTCAGCTCCCGACTGGAGTGAAGGGGAAGGTAGCCGATCCGGTTCTGGATCTCCACTTTACCGCCAATGGCGAGAGCACCAGCCTTGAGAGCCCGATCCACCTTCTTGGAGGCGTCCAGCATGGCGTCGATGGTGGCGCCCCGGACCATGATCTGCATTTCGGCCTCTGCAGGGACCGTATTGACCATCTCGCCACATTTGGTGATGATGGTGCTGACGCGAATCTTGTCCTCATCCCGGAAAGTCTCCCGCAGGGCATGGATGCCATTGAGGGCCAGCTGGGCCATGTTCAGGGCATTGATGCCCTCAGAGGGGGCAAAGCCTGCGTGAGCGGCCCGACCAATGAACCGTACACTCTTGCCGATAAAGCCGTCACAGTCGGTATCCAGGCAGCAGACGATATTTTTGTCCTGCGTGTTGATCAGGTGTGCCTGGAGGACCATGTCCACATCGTCCATGCCGCCGCGGTACAGGTACTCCTGCTTGCCGCCGTAGTAATGGAGCTTTCCTTCCTCAATGAGGCCGGTGCGGTAGTCCGTATCCACATACTCCTCAGCGGGAATGGCAATGAATTTAACGGCACCGTCCAGATGGGGGAGTACACCGGACTGGACCAAACCAACGGCGCAGCCATAGAGGTTCGCCAGCTGGGCGTGATGGCCACAGGAGTGCATATTCCCGTTGACATCGCAGTCGGGGTGGTCGGGACAGTTCAGGCTGTCCAGCTCACCCATGATGCCCACAACCGGACCGTTGTTCTGGCCCGCCTTGGCGGAGCAGCCAGTATAGGCAATGTTGTTCTCCACCGTCAGGCCAAGGCCCTCAAAGGCCTCTTTCATTTTTTCCGTGGAACGAAATTCATGGAAGCCCATCTCAGGATGGCGATAGATATCGTCGGCCAGTGCAAAAATGGCCTCCCGGTTTTGGTCAATCGCTTCCAAACAGAGATTCTTTAAGGTTTGCTTGTCAATCATAATTTATTTCGCCTCTGACATGCTCATCATACGACGCATAACTTTAGTGCACTTATATACTTCATTCATATCAAGAGATTCTTCCACCGTGTGGACATCCCGCATACCAAGGCCCAGGATCACGCTGCGGTATCCATGGCCAGCCAGAATGTTGGCATCGCTGCCGCCGCCGATGACCATGCAGTTGGGAGTGATGCCCTCCTCTTCCATGGCCTTTACGGTCATCTGCACGAGGTTGCTGTCCAGGGAGACGTTGAGGGTGGGGTAGGAGAGCTCATGGCAGAACTCCACCGTGGCACCCATCTCCTCTGCAGCCTTGCGGCAGCACTGCTCCATGTAGGCTACCTCGTCGTGGAGGACCTCCATGCTGTGGGAGCGGATCTCAGCTGTAAAATACACAGAATCGGTCACCACGTTGGTGGCGCCGCCGCCCTCGATCCGGCCGATATTGGACGTGGTCTCCGGGGAAAGACGTCCGATGTGCATCTGGCTGATGGCCTTGGCAGCTGCCACGATGGCGTTGACGCCTTTCTCCGGCTCAATGCCGGCGTGGGCCTTTCTGCCGTGGAAGGTGACGTGAATGGCCTCCATGGCGGGAGCCTTGTAGGCAATGACGCCGGTATTACCGGTAGCATCCGCTACCACAAGATCCTTGCAGGGCAGCATGTCCAGATCCATGTGCTTGGTACCCAGCATGCTGATCTCCTCAGAGCAGGAGAACACAAGGTAGAGGTCGCGGTGGGGGGCGTTGGTCTCCAGGATGTCCTCCACTGCCTCCAGAATGGCAGTGATACCGCCCTTGTCGTCACCGCCCAGGGTGGTTGTCCCATCCGTGCGGATGATATCCCCCTCAATAATGGGGTGGATGTCCTGGCAGGGCTCGATCTGGTCCGTGTGGGCCATGAAGCCGATGGGGTCACCGGGCAGATTGCCGGGGATGTGGGCAACGATGTTCTTGCCGTTACCGCCGTAACCCTTACCGGCCTCGTCGGTGCGGTAGGAGATACCACGCTCGGTGAAATAGCGCTCCAGCCATTCCACCATGGGCAACTCGCCCTTGGAGGGGCTGAAAACCTGGATCATTTCCAGGAAGCGAGACTGCAAACGTTCTTTGGAGATCATATTACTTCACCTGTTCTTCCGTATCATCAGCCAGTTCCTTCTTGTAGATCAGGCTGCCGGCGAAGATGGAACCGAACACTGCGATGAGGATAACAACACTGCCGGCAAAGCCGCCCAGGAAGTTGAGATAGCCGTTCTTGCTCAGCCAGTTGGCAGCGAAAACGATGACAATGGAGACAACAGCCAGCTTGGGACGGGAGACGGCAAACTGACCGAAGACGGCGCCGAAGAGGGCGGGCAGCAGGAAGTTGAGGGCGGAGGTGACAGACTCGGGCAGGATACCCAGGATGACGTTGCTGCCGATGGCGCCGATGGTCAGAATGATGATGTTCACGATAACGGAGACACCGATACCGATGGTGGAGATGATAGTACCCTGACGGGAACCGAACTCCACGCCAGCGGCTTCCTGAGCCACAGAGGAGCAGGGCAGGCGCATGTTGGAGGTATTACCGGAGAGGAAGGTCATGTAGGTGCCGGGGATACCCAGAATGGGGAAGTAGGAGATAGGCTCAACGACATAGAAGGCACCGCTGACGCTGATCTGAGCCAGGGTACCGGTCAGGATAGCGGAGATCGGGGGCCAATAACCAAAGACAGCGGAGAACACCAGGGGGGGCAGGAACATCGTGATAATGCCCAGAAGCATGGTGGCCTTGCCCCATCTGATAATACCGGGCATGTAGGTTTCAGAATAATAAGACTTTTTATCCATAATTGTTTACTCCTTTATACCATTACACCATAGAATTCCAGACAGAGCCGATGATCATGCCGGAGAACATTGCGATAGCAAAGGCCCACTCACGCAGCCAGCCGATGTTCTTGGTCCGGGCCAGCTTGGTGAGGATCATCATCAGGATACAGCCGCAGATTGTAGCGATAGCGGGAGCACCCAGGAGGTCGAAGCCGCCCTCGGCATTAAAGAAGTTACCAGAGGAGAGGTTGGCGAAGGCACCCAGCATGGCGCCGGCGGAGATGATGGGGACCATCTTCTGACGGCCGCGGGAGAGCAGGTGGTTAACCTTCTCCATTTTGTCAGTGAACAGCAGGGTAAAGACGAGCCAACCCAGGGAGCCGCAGCACATGACCCAAACGCCGCAGGAGAAGGCCATCGGATCCAGGTTGTCCAGGGTGGTGCCCATGGCCTGTGCGCCAAAGCCGGCAGCCATGGCCTCATAGTTGACGGAGCCGATGAAGGACAGGCGCATCCAGGAAACAGGGGCGCCCATGGAGATGATCAGGGAGATCATGGTGACCAGGATCACGATAGCAGGGCCAATGGAAGCGATGACGCTGCTCTTGACGGCCATTTTGATCTGCTTGTTGGTGATTCCTTCCTCAGCGGCTGCGGCCAAGGATTTTCTGATAAAGATAACGGACTGCAGGATAACAACGCTGATGGCAATTGCTGCGGCAAGCCACATAATAGGGTGGTTCGCCAATTCCAAGTAGTTTACATTCATAAAATACCCTCCTTCTATTTGGGACATGTCTTAAATATGTCCCAAAAAAAGATTACAAAATAGTTAAAAAAAAGTCAAGGAGTTTTTGAAATTCACCCTTCCAAAATGTGACGGTAATTTTTTGTCAAACTATACAATTTTTGAAAATTTTAATCAGTTAGCCTGTTGAAACAATCACTTTTTGAGTGTTGGTCTCTGCATAATATTTGTACTTTGAGCTTTATCGCCGTTGAAACTGCCATATCACTTTAGAGGATTTCAAAAAACGAACTGTCGGTCCTGACCATTACCCGAGGGGGCGGACAGCGGCAGAAGGAAAATCGCGCCTATCGAAAAAGTGGTGAAAGTTGAGAGAAAAACCCGTCTGAGCGAACGTTCCGGTTCACCCAGACGGGTTGATAAGTAATCCCTACTTAATTTGTATAAAGGAGAATGAAACCCCTTAGTTGCTAGAAATCAGCTTGTATGATTCTGAGGAATGTCTTTCTTCTGCGAACACAAAATGTTTTACGGTCGGAAAATTCTTGCCCTTATCCTTGGATGGCTTTTTCAAAAAAGCTTCTCATGTCTTTGGCCAGCAGCTGAGCGCTCTCTTCACCCAAATAGGCCATATGGCCGGAGGGGTAGACTCCGATCGTTACTCTGTTCATATCCAAATGGGAATGGGAGGCCAAATACTTTGCCATGCCCGATGTGGTGCAGAGATCGTACTCACCGCAAGCAAAATAGACCTGAAGTTTTTTGTTCCTGCGCATGGACAATCCCAAGGCATCGGCGGGACTGATTTGGAACTTTCGATTCCAGGTAGTGTTGATGGGGAAAGAGAGGGCCGCGGAGCGGCGATCAAAGGTGATGCCTAGTTCCTGCTTCATCAAAGCGAAAGCTGATAGAAAGGCCGGGGTGTACTGACCCATGGCCGGATCGTCGGCAATAGTGTTGGCGATTTTAAGGCCTTTCTCTTCTTTCCAGGTGTAGCGGCCGTCATAGTATCCGACCACCTTGCCCTCTTTTTCGAGAAGCAGGTGCATAAAATCTCGCATGTTAATTCTGAGATCATGGTTTAAAATATAAGATTTATCAACACCTATAAAGTAGCTGAGCTTCTCAGCAATGGATTGTTTTTCCTCACAAGTGAGGAAGTCGTTGCGGTAGAGAGCGGTAAGGTATTCA
Organism: uncultured Oscillospiraceae bacterium; assembly: GCA_944387775.1. Lineage (GTDB taxonomy): Bacteria > Bacillota > Clostridia > Oscillospirales > Oscillospiraceae > Pelethomonas. The sequence goes on from CALXGE010000001.1 coordinate 37,210, forward strand.
CCGCCGGCAAAGGCCTCGGCAGCTTTGACGAAGTCCGTATGGGAGAGGTCAGAGTGGGGCTTGTGGAAGTCGAAGGTAGCAGCCATGGAGGGCAGATCGAGCACCGCTTTTTCTACCGGCACATCGGCAAAGAAATAGGAGCCCAGCAGCATTACGCCACTGACAGCTATCCCCTGCATGACCGACTTCTTGGGATTGCCGCCCAGAAGTTCGCCCACCAGAAGAGCAGAACGTCCGGTTCCATAGCTCTCACCGGCTAGGAGGACGGGGCTATTATGCCGGTTGTACCGTGAGAGAAAATTATCAATGAACATACCCAGTGATTCTATGTCGCCGTCGGTGCTGAAAAACTCCTCTTTTTTGCTTTCATCGAAGAGACGGCCAAAGCCGGTTCCTACAGGATCTACTAAGACAATATCGCAGATGTCCAGCAAACAGTGGGGGTTTTCTTCCAGTTCAAATGGAGGAACGGGAGAAATATTGAGTTCATCGCCGGCTTTTAGCCGCTTGGGCCCGAAGAGCCCCATATGGACCCAGAGACTGCCGCAGCCCGGACCACCGTTGTATGCGAAAAGAATGGGCCGGGTGGAGGGGTCTGCTACGTCGCTTCTAAAATATGCATAGGAAAAGATAGATGCTACAGGCTTTCCGTCCTCACTTAGGAAGAAATTGTCTTCGCATACTGTGTTGTAGGGGATTTTCACTCCGTGGAGAGTCACCTCACCTTTGGACACAAATCGGGATTTCTCTCTGCACTCATCAGTGATCATAGTTCTACCTCTTTCTGTTAATGATACCCGAAAGGAACCGGACAGGAACGCCGGAAATACTGACTATACGCTGCTGTTGTGGTTCCCCGGAACGAGATGGGAGCGGTACGTTGCTCCGAGCGGAAAGACGTGTCGCTCTTCTGCAATATTATACAAAATGATGGGGTGAAAAATCAATTTGTTTATTGCAAATTGCGGGCACTTTTGATAATTTTTTCTCTGCGCACGCTGAAGCAGATAACAGAGGGGGTGCCACTGCTTCCGCAGTGGAGGCTTCATAGCAAGTCTGTTTGGAACTTCCTGTTCTCGGGCATCTGCGACGCGGAAATCGGATATGTCGGAAGATGGAGTGAAACAGCGGCGTCCAGTGTTGCACCGGACCTGACCTTGTGGTACAGTAAAAAGACGATCTGCGGACTCCACAGCGCTCTTCCTGTACTGTGGGGGCGGAAGAATTACCGAAATTTTGGGAGAAAAGCATGGATTTTACCCAGTTTAGAACAAAGTTTTCCCTTTGCCTGGACGAACAGCAGGAGACAGCGGTACAGGCGGTGGACGGGCCTGTGCTGCTGTTGGCAGTTCCCGGCAGCGGTAAGACTACCGTGCTGGTCACCCGATTGGGCTATATGCGCTATGTGCGGAATATTCCTTCAGATCAGATCCTGACTATGACCTATACTGTGGCGGCAGCTCGGGATATGAGACAGCGGTTTGCGGCTCTTTTTGGAGAGGGAGAGGCGGATCGGCTGGAGTTTCGCACGATCAACGGCGTGTGCAGCAGGATCATCCGCTACTATGAGCAGACTATGGGGCGCACGGCCTTTCGTCTTCTGGAGGATGGCAGCGAAAAAAGTGCCCTTGTCAGCGATATTTATCGGATGCTGACCAATGAGTATGCCGCAGAAAGTACGGTTAAAAATCTTCAGACAGCGCTTACCTATGCCAAAAATCAAATGCTTGCCGGAGAGGAACTGGAGAAAATAGAGGCGGAGGGAGTCAGCTTCCCGGCCTTTTATCAGGCGTACTCCCGTGCCCTGCGCGAGCGCCAGCTGATGGACTATGATGACCAGATGGTGTATGCCCTTGAGATCCTTCGCCGGTACGCTCCGATCCTGGAAGCGTTTCAGATGAGGTACCAATATTTCTGTGTGGACGAGGCCCAGGATACCTCCAGGATCCAGCACGTTATTATCCGCCTTTTGGCGGGGCGCAGCCGGAATCTCTTTATGGTGGGCGATGAGGATCAGAGTATCTATGGCTTTCGCGCCGCCTGTCCCCAGGCGCTTACGCAGTTTGACGCAGTGTACCCCGATGCCCGTGTACTTTATATGGAGCGCAATTACCGTTCCACCCGACCAATTGTAGAGGCAGCGGGCCGTTTTATCCAGAAAAACCGGAACCGTCATCCCAAGACGATGAAGGCAAATCGGCCGGATGGTTTGCCAATCCGGGAGACCTCGCTGTATGACCGCTACAAGCAGTATGAGTACCTTTGCCGGATGGCGGATGGCTGTCAGGTGGAAACGGCGGTGCTCTACCGGGACAACGACAGCGCACTGCCCCTGCTGGATCTGCTGGACCGGAAGGGCATCCCTTACCGCTGCCGTCAGGTAGAGAGTATGTTTTTCACCAACCGTGTGGTACGGGATTTGACAGACATCATCTGCTTTGCCCGGGACCCCGGCAACGGTGAGCTGTTTATGAATATTTACTATAAGCTCGGCGCGGGTATCAGCCGCAGTCTCGCCCAGGAGGCGACTTGGGCAGGCAGAGAAGGGGAGACGATTCTGAACTATCTTGCGGAGCTTCCTGCCGCCTCACCCTGGACAAAAAAGCAATGCCGGGCTTTGCAGACCCACTTGACGAACCTTCTTGCAGAGCGGGCAGACAAGGCCATTTACCGTATCGTCCATTTCATGGGCTATGGTGCCTATCTGGAGGAGCGGGGCGGCGATCTGAGCAAAGCGGATATTCTGGAGGCGCTGGGGGCGCAGGAGCCTACGCCTGAAAGACTTCTGGAGCGGTTGGAAGAGCTGCGGGAGGTAGTGCTGGCAGGTTCACGGGACCCAGACAGCAGATTTATCCTTTCCACCATTCATTCCAGCAAAGGCCTGGAGTATCAACGGGTAGTTCTCATGGATGTTGCTGACGGCTTGCTGCCCAAGGTTCTGCCTGAGAAAGAGGCGGCGGATGAGGAGCGGGAGGCCTATGAGGAGGAGCGGCGGCTGTTCTATGTAGGCATGACCCGCGCGAAAGATGAACTGGAGATCGTAACGTTTCGCAAAGCAGGACTCAGCTCCTCGTTTTCCCAGGAAGTATTTCCACCCAAACGGAAGCCGGTCACTACAGCTCCCCGGCCTGTGCTAGAGGTAAAAAAGCGGGACAACGGGCAGGCGGCTGCCCTGTCGGGGGCCTGCCTTCCCGGTGTACGGCTGGTACATAAGGCCTTTGGGCCGGGGCAACTGGAGAGCCGGAACGGAGATGTTGCTGTGATCGCCTTTGACAGCGGGGAGACCAGGAAGATCGCTCTTTCCGTAGCTCTGCGGGCAAGGCAACTCCGTCTTGAATGAGGAATCTTTTATACCTGCCATTCAGGAACGTCATATAACAGAAAGAGGTGCCGGTATGCCGGAGATTGTACCAATGCAGAGCCTGTATAGCTCAATGCAGGATGAAAAAAAGATTTGCAGTTTCGATATTGAGGTGATTTCAGAGCCCACGACGCCTCTGATTCACCCTATGTCCCGCTTCTGGATGGTAGACAGCGGGGAAGGGGAGCTGATGCTGAACAACCGTCGCTATCCTCTGCGACCTGGTACATTGGTATCTGTGCTGCCGTGGCAGATCACCGATATCATAGAAGTGAAATCACCCCTCCGTCTGCTGATCCTGGTGTATTACTTTGATAACGTCCATGAGATCATAAAGACCTTCTATAATCCAGGCAATGAGCCCCTTTCCGTCATGCAGGCCATGGCCCGTCAGCCCGTGATATGGCTGTCGGAGGGGGATACTGCATCTGTATCCGCCCTTTTTCTTCAGATCCGGGATGAATTTGGTATGGATTCTTCACCGTCACCCCAGGATAAAGAGTCGGCAGCGGGAGGCTTGGAAAACCTGTACGTTACGAACAAACTTATTGAAATTGTTATCCGCTTCCTTAGGGCACAGAATGATGCGGAGGAGCAGCATACGGAGAGCCCGTCGGATCCCAGCCAGATATTTCTGTATCTGTACAGCCATCTGCATCAGAAGATCACGCTGTCCCAGCTGTCAAAGATCTTTTTTATGAGCGAATCTGCCATCAGTGCGTATATCACCCGTACCACAGGGCTGTCTTTCTTTGATCTGCTCAACGAGATGCGCATCGGAAAGACGATCAACTACTTGCTCTATACGGACTTCACGCTGGAGGAATTGGCAGAAATCCTGGGATTTGTGGACAGCGCCCATATCAGCAAGGTATTTCTGGCCAGGATCGGCATGAACGCAAATGCTTTCCGCAATACCTATCAAAAGGTGGGCAATATCTGTCATATCAGGGACAGAAGGGAGTTTTACGCCCTTGTCTCCTACATATACCGGCACTACAGCGAGGATCTCCATCCCCGGGCGGTCGGTGAAAAATTCCATATGTCCCCCAGGGAGCTCAACCGCATCCTCCTCTATCAGGTGGAGATGGGCTTTGCGGAGTTTCTTAGCTATGTCCGGGTGAACCGGGCGTCGGAACTGCTGCTGGAGACAGATAAAACCATCCTGGAGATCGCCCTGGAGGTAGGCTTTCATTCGGAAAAGACGCTCAGCCGTCATTTCCTGCATTTTAGGGCAATGACGCCCGGAAAATTTCGCCAGACGGTGGAGCTTCAAAAGCCGCAGTAAGACAGCGCCCAAAAGAAAAAGAATCCGTGGAGAATGGCCGGAGACAGTCCGGCGCTCTCCACGGATTTTTAATGAGAAAGGAGCTGGTTGCTTATTTCATAACACCCAAGCCCTTGGCCACAATGGTGATAAAGTCCTGAACATTGGTCACAACAGTGGTGGCAGAGAGGCTTCCGCGGTCCAGCAGCTTGTTGACCACAAATTCGTCTGCATCTACTGTGTACAGGAAAACCGGGCGGATGGTGCCGTCCTCCAGGACCCGGAAGGAGGGGGTCATATTCCCAGTGGCGATGGTATGCAGCATGGTGGCAAGGCAGATGACGGTAGTGGCCTTTTTGACCACCTGGCGCATGGCGGCCTGTCCCTCGTAGGCGTCTCCGATGACCTCCGGCAGAGGACCGTCATCCCGGATAGACCCGGTGAGTACAAATGGGATGTTGTGCTTGACCACGCTGTACATGATCCCGTTGTCAATGTGGTAATCCTGGATAAACTGAGAAATGGAACCGCTTCTCCGGACTTTGTTGATGACGTCCAGGTGGTTGTAGTGGCCGTTGGGCTGGGATACCTGGGTGTAGATATCCTGTCCCAGGGCGGTGTGCAGCAAGGCACCCTCCAGGTCATGGGTGGCCAGGGCGTTGCCTGCCAGCAGACCATGGGCGTAACCGTTTTCCACCAGCGCCTGCATGGCGGCTCTCGCGTCTGCGTCAAAGGCAAAGGCCGGTCCCATCACCCACACAATGTTCCCATGCTCCTTTTCGTACCGCAGCAGTTCGAAGAGACGGTCGTAATCTCTGGCATAGGATGTCTCTCGGCTTCTGCCCTGGCGGAAGACGAACTGGTCGTCCATGTGCTCGCCGGGGACCTGGAAACCGGTGCAGTGCATATAGATTCCCTCTTCGCAGCGCTCTGTGCGTCCCAGGATTACCTTGTCGCCCTTGCGGATATTGCGGTTTTCTACCACAGCCAGGTGGCCGTCGTCGCAGATTATCACGCTGGAATCCATGCGGCTCTCCTCCGCCAGGACCCACTTCCCGTCGATCTTGAAATATTCGGGGTACATGGAGGTGCTGTGGTAGTTGTCCGGCGCCACGCCGTCCTTCTCCGCTACGGCATATGTGACGTTGGGCGCGTCTACAAACTGTGCCTTAGTAAAGTCTGGCGCGTAATAGATTGGCATATCAAACGGCATGTGGAATTTCCTCCTGTGTTCTGATAATGGGGCTTTATGCTGCGGACCTCAGCAGAGGGTGGCGTAGATGACGGCCTTGATGGTGTGCATGCGGTTCTCAGCCTCGTCAAAGACCACGGACTGGCGGGATTCGAAGACCTCGTTGGTGACCTCCATCTCAGGAATGCCGAACTTCTCTGCGATCTGGGCGCCGATGGTGGTTTTGGTGTCGTGGAAGGAGGGGAGGCAGTGCATGAAGAGGGCCTCCGGCTTGGCCTGGCCCATCACATCGGTGTTTACCTGGTACTTGCGCAGCAGGCGGATCCGGGAGTCCCATACCTCGTCGGGCTCGCCCATGGACACCCAGATGTCGGTGTAGATCACGTCTGCATTTTTGGCGCCCTCCGCCACATCCTCCGTCAGGCGGACGGTGGAGCCGTTTTCCGCGGCGATCTTCTTGGCCTTCTCCACCAGCCAGGGAGCGGGGAAGAGCTCCTTGGGAGCGCAGGCAGTGAAGTTGATGCCCATCTTGGCGCAGGCTACCATCAGGGAGTTGCCCATATTGTTGCGGGCATCGCCCATGAAGGTGAAATTAAGGCCCTTGAGATGGCCAAACTTCTCCTCCATGGTCAGAAGGTCTGCCAGCATCTGGGTGGGATGGAACTGATCCGTCAGGCCGTTCCACACGGGTACGCCAGCGTACTTGGCCAACTCCTCCACGATCTGCTGGTCAAAGCCCCGGTACTCGATGCCGTCGTACATCCGGCCCAGGACCCGGGCGGTGTCGGGGATGCTCTCCTTTTTGCCCATCTGGCTGCTGCCGGGGTCCAGATAGGTGACCCCCAGGCCCAGGTCCATGCCGGCCACCTCGAAGGAGCAGCGGGTCCGGGTGGAGGTTTTCTCAAAGAGCAGAACGATGTTCTTTCCCTCCAGATAGCGGTGAGGGATACCGTTACGCTTCATATTTTTGAACTGCTTGGAGAGGTCCAGCAGATACCGGATCTCCTCCGGTGTGTAGTCCAACAGCTTCAGAAAATGTCTTCCACGAATGTTGACACCCATATTTTTCTCCTTTTCTAATTCTATTTTCGCAGATGATATGATGATAACATTTTACCAAGAAATGGTCTCGCGCACCAGAGGCATGCTCATACATCTGGGGCCGCCTCTGCCCCGGGAGAGCTCAGAACTGGGCATTTCCAGGACCTGGACACCGCTATCCTCCAAGAGCCGGTTGGTAATATAATTTCGGTCGTAGACGACCACCTTTCCCGGCTCGATGCACAGTGTATTGGAGCCATCGTTCCATTGCTCCCGCTCTGCAGCGATCCGATCTTTGCCGCCGCAATGGATCATGGTTACGTGATCCGTTCCCAGGGAGGACGCCAGAACATCCGGGAGAGGAGAGGAAAGCTGTGCCACACGCAGCTCCGTATTGTCTCTGCCGCCGGGCCGGATGCTGTAGATGCGGAGGCTTCCCAGAATTCCGGGATGGATGACAAATTTATCGCGATCTACCTGAGTAAACACAGTGTCCAAATGCATATAGGCGCGGATGCTGGGGATGTCTAAGGCCAGGACCGTATCGATCTCACAGGAAGGATCACGGAACATATTCTGGGCCAGGATTTCAATGGCTTCCGGCGTGGTTCGCTGGGAGATTCCTACTGCCAACACATGGGAGCTGAGATTGAGAATATCGCCTCCCTCCACAGAGAAGGGGAGGTCACGATTGTAATAAAACACCGTTCCGGAAAGATCGGGATGATACTCCAGAATATACTGCCCAAAGATTGTTTCTCGACGTCTGGTTTTGGAATACATCCTATTCAGGCTGACCCCTCTGCCGATAGAAGCGAATGGATCTCTGGTAAAGTAGAGGTTGGGGATGGGGTCGAGGATGAAGTGGCCACCGGTGCGGACGAGGTTTGTCAAGGGGCTGCTGATAGCAGAGCGCAGCTCCTGCATCTGTACACCGGACATGAGCTTCAAAACCAGTTCTTTCTCGTCCCGGATCTCTGTGAGCAGCTCATACAGCTGCTGACTGTACTGATTGGCTGTGCTGCCGCCTTCCCGGATGAACTGACGAAGGAAGTCCTCTTTTATCTGTGGAGACAGTTTAAATACTTCCGCTGTCAGATCCTCCAGATATTTGACTTCCACGCCGTTTTCCGTCAGGATCCGGGCAAAAAAGTCATGCTCTCTCCGTGCGGTTTCCAGATAGGGAATGTCGTCGAACAGCAGTCGTTCCAGTTCCTCCGGTACCAGGTGCTCAAGCTCAATGCCGGGTTTATGCAGCATGACGGTTTTCAGTTTTCCGATCTCACTGGTCACATGGATGGGCATGGTGTTCTCCTTTACTGATTCTATATAAGTAATGATACAGCATTTTTCATCGGAATGTCGGCCAGACTCCGGCGGAAAAATGGTATTTTAACACTACTTTTTTATAAAACATAGGTGGAAAACGCCCGCAAAACAGAAATGGTTTTGCAAAATTCCACAAGGATATGATGGTTTAAATACAAAAGAAATATGTGTTTCTGTCTGCTATGCCCTCGCCGATGTTGACCAGTAATTTTTTGATACCAAGAGGTTAGTGAAGAGCTGAGAAAGGGGAGAGTAAGGCAAAAGCCAGAAAAGAAACGAAGGATGATTGTTTGAAAATATAGCTAACACTCTGTAAACTCGTATTTCACGGGTTGGATGCCACTGGTAAAGCAGATGCTCACAGTACCGTCCTGTGTGTGGTGGACCTCCAGCTCCGCATCCTGAGACAGTCCAGGTTCATGCCGGCGGACATAGTCCACAGGATCATCTGTCTCCACGTTTTGAAAATCATAAAGTTTGGCAGGCTTTCCGCCGCAGGGGGGTTGTCGGCGCTCAATTATCAACTCATAGCTTTTCATGATTAGTACAGTTCACACGTTTTCCTTTCCGTACAGACCTTTTCCAGCATGGCGGAGATACCTGCCAGTCTGGCCGCGTCCAAGAATTTGGCATGCTGGGGGCAGATCGCAACGCAGCGCATACACGAAATGCACTCCGTCGGATCCACCGTCTTCGCATCGTTCTTATCAATGGCTCCGGCAGGACACTGTTTTGCGCACAAGCCGCACTGGGTACATGCGTCTCCCGTCTGAGGAGTCATTCCGCTTCCACCTGCTTTTTTGTATGGCCGGTTGCCGGGAATTGTACCGGCTTCCGTGCCGGACTCCAGTCGATCCAGAATGGTCTGTCCGTAGCTTGCCAGGATGGCCTGATCCTCTGCATCCGGCCGCCCTGCGGCAAACCGGCGTACAATAGAGTGTTCTGCTATGGCAGCCACGGCAGCTGTTATCCTGAACCCGGCGGCTTTTGCCGCATCTTCCAGTTCTACCAGTGTATCCTCATAGGCGCGGTTTCCATAGATGCAGACTAAAACAGCGTTTGCGCCGTTTCCGCGCACTTTTTGGATGCGTTCTGCCGCAAGATGAGGGACTCTACCTCCATAGGACGGCACGGCAATGACTACCAAGTCTTCCGCCTGGAATGCAAACTGCGAAAAATCGATCGCAGCATTGGTCAGGTCTACGGTATGAATCTTCTGCCCCCACTTGGATGTCAGGGATTCCACAGCTTTTTCCGTGCCGCCTGTGGGACTGAAAATCATTGTTGTATAGTTCATAGGAAACTCCTTTCTGACTGATCCTTGCAAAGAATCAATATCTAACGTTTTTATTCCCCGGAGCTCACCCAAAAGTGTGCTGTATCCCGAAAATACATGTGCCCCATCTGCTTCAGGTTGCTGTGTAGTGTGTCATCAGTGTGGAGCAGCAGCGTGATGCAATTATAATAATTGCAGGCTTTTGCCAAAAAATCAAGACAGTTGCGCAGCGATTCCCTGGGCAATATCTTTCCGCCCATATGCCACAAGAGCTTGGCCCTGAATGATTAAACAGCGGTTCCTGCAGATTTTGTCTGCAGGAACCGCTGTTATTGGTTAGCCAATCCGTAAGCAGAAACAATGGCTGCATGGGTGAGGTGTCGTCTTACAGCACAAGTCTAAACCGAAACCAACCATCGGTCATATCAAACTCGCAGACAGCTCCGTTTTTCCGGCAAAAAGCAGAAATGGATTGAGTTCCCAGGCCGTGTCCCTCTCTTGAGGCCACCGGCAGGCCGCTGCTATCTAAGGAGATATTGCCAGTATATGGGTTTGAAATTTCCAACATGACGCTGGGGGATCCTACCACCTTGCAGCGGATCTCCCTTTGATCCAGAGGCAGTGCCAGATTGGCGTGAATGCTGTTTTCCAGTGCATTTGCAAGGACAATAGCCAATTCTCCCTCATTCACTGGGAGATCAGCAGGCAGAGAAATCTTTGCCTCCACGCGGATACCTTGGTTTTTGGCCTGGTCAAAGTAGGAGGAAAACACTGCATCCAGCACAGGCGGACGGCACCAGCGGATTTCCTTTTGCTCATCTAGTCGTTTCTGAGCGGCATCCAGGAATTCCATCGCGGCCTCCCTGTCTCCGCGTGACACCAATTCCGCGACAGTTTGGAGCCGGTGTCGCAGGTCATGGCGCTCCGTGCGGATGGCGTCCTCCCCTGCTTTCACCGCCTCCATACGGCTTCGCAGTGCCGACAGCTGTAATACGGACAGTTGCGCGCTGTGCCGGGCTTCCGCCTCCTTTCGGACGCTGAAAAAGAGAAACATCAAAACGGAATAAAATCCCACCATCAGCAGAGAAATGGCAGGTTTCATGATGGTGCTGCTCCGCGAAAATCCTACAGCGCCGGGAATCAGATATATGACGATGACATAATATATCGCCATTACCAGGCATATGAGCCACCAGCCACGGCGTAATTCCAGCAACGTCTGGAGAAACAACGGCCGAAGAAAGCAGACCAGGAACCAGATAACCCCGGTGCTAAGAACAATATAGGACAATATCAGTACCCAGAAACGGCCGCCCGACAGGTAGTAGAGCATTCCGGCTCCGTGCTGAATCAGTGCGCAGAACAGGATTGCAGAGAGCAGCTGGAACACCAGCGCCACCCTCTGAAACGGCTGAGTATGAGAAGTATCAGCAGAGACGGAATATGGGCGATTAGGGAATAGAGCTGAAGTGTGGTATCCGGGCCGATTACCCGGTATAGGACGGCAACTGCAGCCATGACCAACACCATCGTGCTGCAGACCATAAAAATGGTGTACCGGCGGGAATACCGGCTGTCTAGGAACAATAACAAAATCGTCATGCCCAGTGCCGTCAAGTACTCCATGGCAAACAGTTCTACCATGCGTCCTTCTCCTCCAACCAGTAGTTTCCCCATGCCTTCTTGAAGTCCGTCGCTGCTGTCCGTGGCAATGTCACAGTCTGGCCACTGTCCAAAAGGGCTGCCTGGCCGCTGACCCCGGTCACGTGCTGAAAATTCAGTACAAAACTGGCCCCGCACGGGTAAAAGCGCCGGTCAGCCAGAAGTGGGGCGGTAATTTCTCGAAAGGGGACCCGAATGGTTTGAGAATCCACAGTGCCATCGGTACAAAAATAGCGCACACAGCGACCTACCCGCTCCACATAGCGGATATGTTCCAGCAGGATGCGCCTGGGACCGTCCGCTGTGGTTACTACAATGGCGCTGCTTCGCCGCCGAATTAGCTTCTTTACCGCCCCGTCCAGTACCTCAAACAGTTTCATATCTTCCACCGGTTTGAGCAGATAGAAAAAGGCCCGAACATCATAGCTGTCGGCGGCAAAGTCGTTGGAACTGGTAAGATAGACAATCTCGCCGCCATCACCCAGCGCCCGCAGGCGTCGACCGGTGTCGATTCCGCTCAGCTCCGGCATGAGGATGTCCAACACATAAAGGTCAAAGCCTTCGCCGCTCTCTGCCCGTATCAGTAGTTCACCGCCGCTCCGGAACAGTTCTGTATGCCCGTGTAAGTGGGGACGGGACTGGAGATAGGAATTCACTAGCGCCGCTGTCTCATGGAGTTGTTTTTCTTCGTCATCACATATGGCGATCCGCAGCATAGACAGTTTTGCCTCCTCAAAAGACTACAAATTTTACGCAGAAAATATCAAATTCTGAACAACTACTTCCCAATTTCACAGTGATTTGTACAATGAAAATAGCATGGAAGCAAAAAACCGTCAAGAGGGCTGCCAAAAGGAGGCCTGACTATGTGGTACGGCTGTGAAATATATTGTGATCGGTGGAAATTTGATGTGTAGAATTCAAAACTTCTTTGAACATAAATTGCTGCCGTTCTGGAAAATACCAGATTATATTTCCCAGGAATTTATACAGGAATCGGTGCGGAAAAACTACTTCTCTTTCCGGATTATCTGCGCAATTATTTTTGCGGCAGAGTCATATAACATTCTCAGAGTGTTGTTTTGGTCGCGTTCTGGTCTGGGAACACAGAACAATAGAATCTATTTTTCCATGTATTGTATCCTGTTCCTCATTGCGGTCCTGTGGCTGGTGCTGAAACGTCCGCTGCAGCGTACCTCAATACGCTTTCAGTGGGCTGCACAGCATGTGGCAACCGGGCTGATTTTTCTATGGCACGTGGGCCTTAACACTTATGATTTGTACCGAGACCCTGCTGCAGGAACTACAGTGCTGACAACGGCACTGCTGGGGTTGGCTTTGCTGATCCAGTCACCGCCCTGGTACAGCGCAGTACGGTTTGTTGTGGATTATTTGCTGTTCTGGGCCACTATGGCCCCGCTTCTTGATTCGGGTGACCGGCTTAACCTAACCATTACCTTTGTAGTAGCTTTGACTGTCTCGTTGGCTCATGCCTATCACACCTCTGTTATGCTAAAGCAGCAGAAACAGATTACCGAGATCAATACCAAATTGCATAAATTGGTTCATATGGATTCTCTGACAGGGCTGCTCAACAAGGCGACATTGGAGTGTTGGGCGGAGCAGATACTTCTCAGCCTGGAGCACACGGGAAAATCCGGTGGGCTGACGCTGTTCCTTTTGGATTTGGATGAATTCAAAAGAATCAATGACCGCTACGGACATCCCTGCGGAGACCAGGTGCTGGTGGCGACAGCAGAAGCTATGCGCCTTGCCTTCCCGGACGCGACAGGCCTGGGACGGATCGGCGGGGATGAATTTGCGGTTCTCTATGATCGTCCTGTAACAGAGACGCAGGCCATAATCCTGAGCCAAGGATTGATGGAGCGATTAGGGAATATCCAATGGCAGGAACAGCCATTGGGAGTCCAATGCAGTATAGGCGTGTGCATCTGTACACAGCCCCAATATACATACCAGCAATTGTATACGGAAACAGATCGGATGCTGTATCGGGCCAAGGAAACCGGCAGAGGCAGGTGCTGTGTCCGGCAGCTGGAACACCCGGAAAATAAACGATTCGAGGAGACTCTAGTGTGAAAAAACGGCCTGAGAATGTGGCTGGTTTCCCCTGAGAATATGGGGCTAAAATATGAGATCAGACTGGCTGCGTTTTAGACGATTGAGAACGTGGGCCCGCCGCAGGATTTCCTGCGGCGGGCCTTTTCGTTAAAGATGGTTGTCGCTGTGCTCTGAGAGCATGCCTGCACGCAAGATCCTGGCGCATGGTGCTCCGCGATGTGGTGTTAAGTTTCTGCCTCTGAGAGCATCATTTGCTTCAACGCCGCGGCTGCAGCGCTGAGGCATTTTGTTTTGTCTTCCAGCAGGACGATGGCTCTTTCCGCCTTCAATCCAATCACTTCGATGGGGACGATTGTTTTCTGCTCCAGATCTCGCTTTGCCATGAATTCCGGTACAAAACCAATACCAAGTCCTGCTTTGATCATCGGCAGAATCTGATCGGACGTGGCCAGATCAATATCCGGCTGCCACTCCAGACCATAGGGGAGGAACAGGTGGGAGTAGAAATCGTAGGTTTTTGCATGCCGTCCCAGACTGACGATGGGATAAGAAAACACTTCACTTGGAGTGATCCGGCGCTTTTGGGAGAAATCAGAGGAAGCTGCTGCGACAAGAACCTCTTCAAAAGTCAAAAGGTGGGTACTCTGTATATCAGGAAGGAAATCAATGGGGGAGGTGACCACGGCCAGGTCCAGCAACCCCTTATGCAAAGCCGCCGCTGTGCTGGAAGTAGATCCGTTGGTAATGTAAAGGCGGATGCCCGGGTATGCTGCCCTGAATTTTGCCAGCACATCCAGCAGGACGCCGTATAGTGCGGTTTCTGTAGCCCCAATGCGAACGGTGCCAGTGCGCATGCTCCCGACGCCGGACAGCTCGTTTTCCGCCTCTCGCAGCTGGGAGTAGGCGATTTGCACGTGGGCGTACAGCTTCTCGCCCTCCGGTGTGAGTGTGATGCCCTTGTTGGAGCGCGTCATCAGCCGGCAGCCAAGCTGGCTCTCCAGGTTATTCATATATTTGGTGATGTTTGGCTGGTTGCTGCGCAGGATCTCCGCGGCGTGGGAGATGCTGCCGTACTTCGCCACATAATAAAAGATCCTATAATAGTCATAGGAGACCTTATCCATGTGATTCCTCCATACACAATCAATATAGTGACTATGTAATATATACTTTTTACATGAGGGTGAAATGATTATATTCTATGCGTGTGGAAAAGTCTATACGAGGAGGGTGCGGGTATGGAAAATTTTGCGATCTGCATTGGCCGTGAATATGGCAGCGGCATAGAAGAATGTGTGGACCTGATCAGAGGTAGTCTGTCCTACAGGAAGGTGGTGTGTTCCCATGAATAAGGACCTGACTGTTGGGAAGCCATCCACGGTCCTGTGGCAATTCTGTCTTCCGCTGTTTGGAAGCATCATCTTCCAGCAGATCTACAATATCGCCGACAGCCTTGTTGCCGGGAAATTTGTAGGGGAGGATGCCCTTGCCGCAGTGGGCAACAGCTATGAGATCACGTTGATCTTCATTGCCTTTGCTTTTGGGTGCAATATCGGCTGTTCCGTGGTCGTATCGCAGCTCTTTGGCGCCAGGCAGTACGGGGAAATGAAGACGGCGGTCAGAACAGCGATGCTTGGGAGTGCTGCGCTGTGCCTTGTGCTGATGGCGGCCGGTATCTTTGGCAGCGGGACGCTTCTCACATTGATCCGTACACCGGATAATATTTTTTCCGATTCCAAGCTGTACCTGGACATTTATGTGTGGGGACTTCCGTTTGTCTTCTTTTACAACATCTCGACGGGAATTTTCTCAGCCCTTGGCGACTCCAAGACGCCGTTCTGGTTCCTCGCTGCATCCTCCACGGCCAACATCTTTGTCGATATCCTCTTTGTCAAGGTATTTGGTATGGGTGTTGCGGGCGTTGCATGGGCGACGTTCCTTTGCCAGGGAATCAGCTGCCTTCTGGCACTGCTGTTCGTGCTGAGACGTCTGCAAAGCATTCCCACTGACGAGAAAGGGGAGTTTTTCTCCTTCGCGATGCTGAAAAACATTGCCGTCATAGCGGTTCCGAGTATCATGCAGCAGAGTTTTATATCCGTAGGAAATATCCTGATCCAAAGTGTCATCAATGGGTTTGGCTCCAGCGTGGTGGCGGGGTACTCTGCAGCAATTAAGCTGAACAACTTGGTAATCACTTCATTTACAACACTGGGGAACGGAATCTCCAATTATACAGCCCAGAATCTTGGTGCCGGCAAGCTCCCGAGAATACGGGAGGGGTTCCGTGCCGGTATGAAAATGGTATGGCTACTCTGTGTCCCGCTGTTCCTGCTGTACATGTTCTGCGGCCAGACCCTGGTGACATTTTTCATGGACGAACCTTCCACGCAAGCTCTGCGGACTGGGATTGAAATTTTGAGGATTCTTTCCCCATTCTACTTTGTTATTTCGGTGAAGCTGGTGGCAGATGGTATTCTGCGCGGCACCGGAAGGATGAAGCAGTTCATGGTGGCAACCTTTACAGACCTGGTATTGCGCGTGCTCCTTGCATTTCTTCTTCCTCAAACGGCGCTGGGCTCCTTGGGTATCTGGTGTGCGTGGCCCATCGGTTGGTCGATTGCCTGTGTCTGCTCCGTGGCCTTTTACAAAAAAGGGGAGTGGGCAAAGGCAGATGTCGATGGTGTGCACGGTACCTCCTGCCGGAGTCTCGACAGAGCGAGTGCTTCAGGCAGGTAAGACAGACCACATGTTATGCCGGAGCAATTTTGATGATAGATAGTGTTCTGATAAAGAGAGTCTCGTGTTACACATAAAGTAGCACGAGACTCTCCTCGTCAGACGGCATTCGTAAATACAACAATGCGTGCTTGGAGAGGCTGAATGAAGCGCGCAATAAAACGTCCCCAGCTGTAATTTTGCAGCTGGGGACGTTTCACTTCCCCTCTCTCCACCGAAACTTCCTCCGGCAGGGAAGTACAAATTAATATTTGCAGAACTGCTCGCGAATAGAGGTCATTTCCTGGACGATATCATCTACATCCAGAACCATTTCCATCATGCCTACCTGCTCATCATAGATGGCAGAATCAAATTCGCCTTTGATTTCCGGCTCACAGACATGATATACCTTGAGTCCCAACGATACTCCTGTCAACGGACCTGCATAGGTGGGGTCACCATTGGTGACCGTCTCAGCAGCAAGACCGGAAGCTTCTCCCTCAGCAGCCCCCAGGAGAACGACGACGTTCTCAGGGCCGTATTGCTCGGAAAATTCCTTGACCCGCTTCTGATTTTCCAGATCCATTGCACCGGCGGCCGTTCAGACGAAGCATTCGGTAGAGGAAAATACAACCTCTGCTCCGGCGCTCTCCGCACAGGCCTCAATGGCCTGACCGGGGATACCGTCCCGGTCGCCGATAATGATTACCTTCTTGCCTTTCAGGATACCCATATAGGCGCCTCCTTTCTTTTCTAATATGGATTATGCTAAAATTCCCTGGCCGGGCAGGGCGGCTATATCACCCCACCCAGCCGGGATGCGGGGATGCGATACGTTATATTCTGGTCTTGAACACGGTCTGCTCGCTGACCGGTGTGGTCAGAGCCTGCAGCGCCACACCCACTCTGTGGTAGCGCAGCTTCCACTGCTCCTCCCGGGGGCTGTTGGGATCGCCCAGGGGGTAGGGGATAGAGATGGTGGGGACAATACGGTTGGCGCCCACCGTTGTGGAGACCGGGATCAGGTTACACATATGAACCACCGGGAACCCGGCCTTCTCAAACTCTTTTACCATCGTTGCACCGCAACGCGTGCAGGTACCTCAGGTGGAGCCCATGATAATGGCGTCTACCTTGTCCTTTTTGAAATAGGGGATCATCTCCTGGGCCATGCGCCGGGCCTCCGCCTCGGTGGTGCCGGTACCGACGGTGCTGTAGAAGAAGTTATGGAGCCGGCCGATAGGATCGAAAACGTACTCCTCTGTGTCCTCGGCAGGGAGGTCTTTGACGATCTTCCCCAGGTACTCTGCCAGCCGGTGGCCCGCCCAGCGGAGGGCGTGGTTGCACTTCTGCTGTTCATGGCGCTCAAACTCCTCGTCGGTATCGCCCACCAGGCAGATATTGACCAGCTTGGACCAGTAGGTGTGCTTGGCGCCCTCGCTGCCCATGTCGATAACGCCGTCGCCAAAGGAGCCCCAGTTCTTAGCTACCACGGTGACGCAGCAGCCCTTAAGGGCCTTTAGCTCGCCGTCTCCCGCAGGGACCACGTCATCGGTGACCCCGGGGAACAGGCAGCGGCCGTCCATACGGCAGCGGGGCTCAATGGTCTCGATGACCGGCACAATTCTAGTGTCATCGCCGGGCCTGGCAATGACGATGTCCAGGTCGGTGATGTGTTCGTCGCAATCTTTCAGATAGGCGACAGCGGCATCCTTGTTAATGTAGAGGACGCCGTCCTCGAAAGCGTCCCGCTGTCCCAGCTGGACGTCTTTGACATACAGATTTCCGATATTCAGTTTCATCTGATGTACCACTCCTCACTTTCTGTTCGTACATTTTTTGAAAATACAGAAGGCGCGTACAGAGTAGTGGATGAGCTGTCCACCTTTAACCAATCGCGATTATAATATGTTCAAAACGGATTGTCAAGAGCGCTTTAAAAATTTAGGGCAGGGAGGAGAAAGATGGGCCTGGAAAGCTAAAAACAGCGGTACACCTCGTGGTGTACCGCTGTTTGCTGCAGAAGTTATTTGGAGTTTACTGTCAGAAATTCTATTGCCGCCAACATACGCTCTGTCTGCTGCTGATTGGCCAGGGTCCCCGCCTGGGTGCCACACTCCTCCAGCAGCTTCCGAAAATAGCATATGGTCAGGTCATTGATAAGGGATAGATGCTCTGCAGGGAAGAAACCCTCCTGGGCCAGGGGGGCCAACACCTTCTGGTTACGGGTTACCAGATCACCCGCCAGCAGCATTTCCCGCACAGGGCCGTCTGTGACTGCAAGCTGACTGGGATAGACCTCGTAGTACCGCAGCACCGTTTCCTCTAAAGGTTTGCTGTGGGGGCGGAAAAACAGGTGATTAAATATCAATGGATGGGAAAAGGCGTGAAGGCAGAAGACTTTCCAGGTGTGCAGGTAGATCTCATAGGCACTTTGCAGCTGGGGAATATCTGCCGCCAGTGTGCGGCAGTAGTTCTCCAGGTAGCTCATGCTGGCCAGGGTGATCAGCTCGTCTGCGTCGTCAAAATACAGGTACAGAGTAGCACTGTTAAGTCCGGCGGTTTGGGCCACCTTCCGGATGGATACCTGCTGGATGCCTTCCAGATCAATGATCTCCCGGGTGCAGCGGATAAAGGTTGCAGTGATTTTATTGCGCTCTTGTGGTGTATATCGGTTTCTTCCCATATTATGTAGGCCTCTCATAAAAGGGGAGGCCTTCCTCCTCTGAATGGATCTGCTGGTTACCTTTATAATATAGATTATAATAAAAATCAAGATTAATTTTTTTATAGTTATTTTATATAAACTATTAATTTGGTTTGACATTTCTCCTTACAAACATATATAATATAATCGCGTTTATGGAAGTGGATGAGCGCTTTTACTCTCGGCTGCCCGCCTTTCAGATAGAATCATGAAAGGAGTGCTTGCGTGAGAAGACAAAAAGTCAATATCGTATTTCTGACGGCGGCGGCACTGGTAGCAGTGACGGCGCTGTGGGGCCTTCTGCGCCCAAAGCAGCTGGAGGCGGCTGCAGGAATCCTGTTTCAGGGCATCACCGGCGGCTTTGGCTGGTTCTATCCCTTGGCAATGACCCTGTTTACCGGCTTTGCTGTCTGGATTGGTTTTTTCAGCAAATATAAGCACATGCGGCTTGGTCCTGACGACTCCAGGCCGGAGTACAGCAATACCGCCTGGTTTGCGATGCTGTTTTCCGCCGGCATGGGTGTAGGCTTGGTGTTCTGGAGTGTGGCGGAGCCGCTGCAATTCTATGTGGAGCCTCTGGGCGCGGAAGGAGGGACCGCGGCGGCTGAGGAGTTTGCCTTTGCCAAAGCGTTCCTTCACTGGGGGATCCATCCCTGGGCCAACTACGCCGTAATGGCTCTGGCCCTGGCCTATATGCAATATCGGAAAGGTCAGCCATCCCTGATCAGCTCTCTCTTTGTCCCCGTGGTGGGAGAGAAGCATACCAGAGGTGTCCTTGGTAAGTGTATTGATGTGCTGGCCCTTCTGGCCACTGCCGGCGGAGTGTGCACCACTCTGGGCCTTGGCGTTATGCAGATCAACTCCGGTATGAACTTTATTTTCGGCATTCCCATTACCACAGTGCTGGTGGTGGGAACGGTCGTCGTTCTCTCGGTAATTTATGTAGCTACCGCTGCGGCGGGAGTGGAGAAGGGAAGTGCCCTGGTTTCCAACGCCAATGTGATTATTGCCGCTGCGGTGGTAGTGTTTCTTTTTTTGGCGGGCCCTACAGTGGACATCCTCAACAATCTGATGGAAGGAACTGGCGTTTATCTCTCCCGGTTCATTCACGACAGCTTCGCCCTGGGAGCCTTTGAACACAAAGAGTGGTACGGCAGCTGGACCATTTACTACTGGGCCTGGTGGATCGCCTGGGCGCCTTTTACCGGCTCCTTTATTGCACGAATCTCCCGAGGCAGAACGGTCAGGGAATTGATTGCAGGGGTCATGCTGCTGCCGGCAGCTGCCTCCATGGTATGGTTTGCCGTTTTTGGTACCCTGGGGATGGACCTGGGCCTGGACTTTGCACGTGAGGCTGTTCAGTCCGCCTCCACAGCACTCTTCACCGTTCTGGTCCAATACCCTCTGGGCAAAATCCTATCTGTGGTTATGCTGGTTCTGGTGTGTACCTTTTTCTGCGCCAGCGCCACGTCCGCTACCATTGTTCTGGGCATGTACTCAGAGCACGGTACGTTGCATCCCTCTAACCGAAGCAAAGTCATCTGGGGTGTCCTGTTGGCTGTGCTGACTTTGCCCCTGATGCTCTCCAGCGAAAACGGTCTGGACATGCTCAAGACCCTTTCTATCGTTGTGGGATTTGTTTGAGTCGCCTCTGCCGCCGAAGACTTACCGACAGGCCGCTACGTGGGTGCTGGAAAAAGGATGGCTGAGGGAAGTACGATATCCGGAAGAAATGGTGCAATAGCAGATTCTTTTCCTCTGTGGAGGACCGGGAACGTTTCATGGAAATAGCGCAAAAAACCTCTGCCTGCAGTGTACACAGCATACTGCAGGCAGAGGTTTTTTATGAAAAACTATGTAATTTGCGAAAGAAAAGTATAAGGCTTTGCCTAGAAATTTATCACATTCTCGCCCTGTAAATTTTACCCTATAGAGGCAGTCCGTTATCTCTTTTGTTAATATCGCGTATAGAAATGGCAAGGTTTAATAGCAAGAGTAAGAAAATGGATACTGCTAAAATAAGAATGATTTTTTTCCGGTATATTGGCATGCCTGGTGTAATATGGGTGATCGTGAGAAAATTAAAATAAGAAAGAAGACAGAGACTGCAGATTGCAAGAGAAAGCCCATATATTGTCCAACGAAATTTCTGACCCCGAATTTCACGGTATGTGAAACGTGTTTGATTATAACCGGAAAGAATCTCCAGCAAAGGTAATAGACTATACAAAAGCAACATTTCCTGGGAAGACAGAGTGATGATTTTAGGAATTAAGAAAATTGCACCAAGAGCAAGTGATATAAGGAAGCTAAATACTTTTTTCATACACACACCTCTCAGAAAACCGCTCGATTGTGGAGACGCAATTAACACGCTGAAAATCCACTTTCTCCTGATATGCTGGGAAGATAAGTCTGCTAGCTCAGCTAATTCTTTTTGACTCAAGCCAGCTTAGTTCCTGTGCCCATGGATGTTGTATCCGATTTCTTTATAATATTCATTATACCATAAGTCCCTTGCGTATGAAAGTGTAAGGGCAGGGTAGTATTGTGTTCGAGTAACTCGTATCTCCTACTTGTGATGTGTTGTGTACAAAACTATAATGGCGCTAGGACATTTCTGCAACATTTCAGCTTTACAATAAAAATGCGCACACTGAAGAAGAGAGGGAGTGAACGCGTGAGAAGCATACTGATCGTGGAGGACGATACGCTCCTGAACCGTACTTTGGGATATAACCTGGCATCTGACGGCTATGATGTCACATCGGCCTGCAACTATAAGAGTGCTGTTCAACGGTTGAAAGAGAAAGAATTTGATATTGCTCTCCTGGACATCAATCTGCCCGATGGCAGAGGGCTGGACCTTTGCGAAGAAATCCGGGGCCGTGGCCAGTACACCTATATCATTTTTATCACCGCCAACGATAAGGAAAGCGATATGCTGGAGGGCTATGAAGCTGGCGGGGCTGACTATGTAACAAAGCCCTTTTCGGTGACGGTGCTGTGCAAAAAAGTGGCAGCCATCTTCGCCAATATGGAGCTTCACGCACCTCGTCACGATCTGTTTGATGATGGCTTCCTGAAAATTGATTTCTCTGCGCAAAGCGCATCCCTTGCCGGGGCGTCGCTGGACTTTACGCCGAAGGAGTACCGCACCCTGTTTCTGTTTGTGAAGAATCCCCGCATTATCTTGACCAAACGGCAGATTTGAGAGAAGTTGTGGGACATTGACGGGGACTTTGTGGACGAGCACACCCTGACCACTATTATTAGTCGCATCCGTAAGAAAATTGAAACGAACGAGCACAAGTATATCAAGACGGCCTACGGAATGGGCTATCAATGGATCGGCGGTGAGCAAAAATGAAACTGGAGAACTTGTCCATGAAGAAATTTCTGTGGCTCATTCTCTACGGTGTCCTTTCGACCTCGGCACTCTTACTGTTTGGTCTGTTCTGGGTCACGAAAAATCTATGGGCAGTTTTGTATGGAGGATTTCTGACTGTTGCGCTTTTGGTATGGGGCGGGGTTTTCCTGTATTACTTTCAAAGGAAACTGACCCTGTTCACAGATAGCCTGTGCCGGACGCTGGATGACATGATGGACAGCACTGCGCGGCCTGAGATGGATTATGAAGCGGAAACGCTGCTTGCCCGGATCAGCCACCGGCTGGAACGGCTCTATCATGTCATGCAGAAAAGCCGGGATACCATCGCAAAGGAAAAAGCCGACCTGCAATCCCTGCTGTCGGATATTTCCCACCAGACCAAGACCCCTATCGCCAATTTGAAGATGATCAATGAAACCATGCTGACCCGTCCCATTTCAGAGGAACAGCGGAAAGAGTTTTTGGAGTCCACCGGCAGTCAGCTTGATAAGCTGGACTTTCTGATTCAGGCAATGGTAAAAACTTCCCGGCTGGAGTCCGGTGTGATCACTCTGGAGAAAAAGGATGCTCTCGTGGAAGAAACACTGGTGAAGGCAGTCAATGGGATTCTGGCGCCAATGGAAAAAAAGAATATTGAGCTAACAGTAGATTGCCCAGAAGGGCTGACCATTTCCCATGACAGCCGCTGGACTTCCGAGGCCCTGTTCAATCTGCTGGACAATGCGGTGAAGTATACTCTTGCTGGCGGCAGTATCCATGTGTCCGTTCAGAATTGGGAAATGTATCTGAAGATTGATGTGACTGATACGGGCCGCGGTATCCCGGAACGGGAACAGGCTGCTATCTTCAAGCGGTTTTACCGGGAAGAAGCCGTACATGATGTGGACGGGATCGGGATTGGACTGTACCTTGTCAGAGAGATCATCACCATGCAGGGCGGCTATATCATGGTGACTTCCGATGTTGGAAGAGGTTCTACTTTTTCAGTATTTCTGCCACGAGAATAATGAAGCGGCGGTCTGCCGATGTTGGACCGCTGTTTTTTCTCAATTATTTATTTTAGGACATTTCTGCAACATTTGACCGGTACCCTTTTTTGCATCAAGCAGAGAAAGGCAGTATTCCTATGAGTATCTTGCAAACAAGTAATTTGAAAAAATACTACGGCACAGAGCCCAATATCACCCGTGCTCTGGATGGTGTGACCTTATCTGTAGAGGAGGGAGAGTTTGTAGCCGTGGTCGGGACATCCGGCTCCGGAAAATCCACCCTGCTGCACATGATGGGCGGGCTGGACATGCCTACTTCCGGCAGCGTCTTGGTGCGGGATAGGGAACTAGCGAAGATGAATGACGAGCAGCTTACCATCTTCCGCCGCCGCAATATCGGCTTTGTGTTCCAGAACTACAACTTGGTACCAATTCTCAATGCTGATCGGTTCTGTTTTCAGCGTTGGCATGAGCCTTGTAGAATCTGTGAAGATGGAGCAAATACACCTTGCGGGTACGATGGCTCACGCTGCTGTGGGGCATCCTACGGCTTCACAGATCGAGCAGCTTCACAATTTGGATTATGTGAAAACGGTGGGAACCAGCAATAGTGTCGGCTATGTAGAAAATACGGCGGAAATGGGAAATATCAGTTTGACCCTTCATTATTTTGATGAAACAGAATGGGAAGAACTGCGCGCCCCTGCCTATGTGGATGTAGAGGGCAGCTATCCAGAGAAAGAAAATGAGATCATGGTTTCTCGTGCAGTTTTGGAGCGGATGGGAATTAATGATCCATCTATCGGTATGGAAATCCCCCTTGCCTACTACACAGACAGCGACAAGAAAGGTGCATTGATGGAGGAAACCTTCTGCCTGTCAGGGTGGTTTACAAGCTATGCCTTTGTCCAATCAACCGATACTACAGACGTGATTTTCGTTTCCCAGGAGCTGTCACAAAAATATGGAAAGACCGTGGAGAGAGATGGCTCTGCGTCGGTGAAATTTGTAGATGAAACGCGCATTTCTGAGTATTGCGACGCATTGGCAATCGACTTGAGCTTATCGGAAAATCAGCCCATTGCAACGGTACAGCTCTACGATACAAGTGCTGGACAGGAAATAGCCATCGTGCTTTCCTTAGGTGCTGTTGCAGTTTTCCTGATTTTTACCGGGTATCTGCTGATCTACAATATCCTGTATATTTCAATCTCCCGTGATGTGCGGTTTTACGGGTTGCTGAAAACGCTTGGCGCAACAGCGAAACAAATCAAGAGCGTCGTTAGAGGGCAAATCTTGCGGCTTTGCCTCATTGGAATACCTGTTGGTATCGTTATTTCGCTCGTGCTCTCGCTGAGAATGGTTCCATTCTTTATATCTGCGCTTGATGCTGTTTCTGCAGATGGAGCCGTTGTGTCTTTTTCTCCCGTCATCTATGTAGGTGCGAGCGTTTTGCCATTGCTTACAGCAATATTGGGAGCATCGAAACCAGCCCGAAAAGCGGCAAGTATTTCTCCCATAGAAGCACAAAAATATACGGGAGTAGCTGGAAACATAAACGGTATACGGTCAGTTGCTCACGGAAAACCCATACGAATGGCTTGGCGCAATATCTTCCGGGGCAAAAAGCGTGCGGGGGTGGTGTTGCTCAGTCTGTTTTTAGGCGTGACGACTTTTTTGACCGTCACAACATTGGTTTTTAGTATGAGGATAATGTGTCCGGTAAGATCGACGATGCCCGGTTTGCCAAAATGTCCAAGCGGTATGAGCAGGAGCAGGGCGAAAACGCCAAGAAAATCAAGGCGCTTCGTCTGGAACTGAAAAAGCTGGAAGATAAGCGGATGGATGTGGACACCTTCTTGGAAACGGTGCGCCGCTACACCGACGCTACCGCCATCACCAAGCGCATGGTTGCCGAACTCATTGAGTATATCGAGGTCTATCCTGCGGTCAAGGAGGACGGTGTTACCAATCAGCGGGTGACGATCCACTACAACTGCATCGGGGCCTTTGAGGTGCCGGATCGCCGGAAAATCCCCGAGCGGGATATTCTGCTGGAAACGAGAAAAGGCGTAGCATTAAGCTACGCCCCGGCGGTGTAAAGGTGGTGTGGGATATGAGAGCATTTCTCTATTGCCGTGTCGCCCATGAAGATTCTTTCGCATTGGAACACCAGCGGTTTCTGCTCCAGCTCTACGCAAAGCAGGCGGGATATACCATCATCGGCGC
>CALXGE010000002.1 GCA_944387775.1 uncultured Oscillospiraceae bacterium
GCGGACCATATTACAATATCCGTTTCCTTTTGCCTTTTTACAGAAGAACAGGAGGATGTCCAGATGAAAGATGTACAACCTATCTATCGCACCTTTGACGAACTTCCGGTCATGCTATCCATCCAAACTGTGGCCCATGTCCTGGGAATCTCCCGGGCCAACGCCTACGAATTGGCCCACAGCAGCAGTTTCCCTGCCATCACTATCGGATGCCGGATCGTTGTGCCCAAAGATCATCTGCTCCAGTGGATCGAAAGTAAGCTGAACATGGATGGACAGCTGGCCCGAAGGTAAAGGGATGGCGAGGCGCAGAGCAAAGGGAGAGGGCAGCATCCGGAAACGCAGCGACGGACGCTGGGAGGGGCGGTACACTACGGGCCGTGACCCGGAAACCGGGCGGCTTATCTATAAAAATGTCCTGGCAAAAACCCAGGCGGAGTGCCGCAGCAAGCTGCGGGAAGCCATCGCCAACAGCCGGCAGGAGCAGCTTGTATCTGCCGCGACGATTCAGCAAATACCGGCGCCGCCTCGGAAAACGTATACTGTGGAGGAGTGGCTTGCCGCCTGGTATGAGCTCTACGCCAAGCCGAATCTCCGGGAAACCACCAGGGAGCAGTACAGCAATTTCATCCGGAACCACCTCGTCCCGCGGATTGGAGCGGTATCCCTGGATAAACTGACAGGCCTGGAATTGCAGCAGATGTATCACACCTTGCGTACCAACGGAAAATACCACCAAAATCGAAAGGGGGACCCGGGGCTCAGCCCCAAAACCGTCCGAGGCATCCATATGCTGCTCCACAGCGCCTTGGAACAGGCGGTAAAGGAGGGGCTGCTCTCCAAGAACCCCACCAACGACTGCAAACCGCCCCGGCTGGAAAAAAAGGAGATGCACGTCCTGCAGCCGGAGCAGGTGGGCGCCTATCTGAAGGCCGCGGCGAACCGGAATGTGCTGCCCATGTTTTTCCTGGAGCTGGTCAGCGGCCTGCGGCGGGGCGAGCTGCTGGCCCTTCTCTGGACAGATCTGAATGTCGAGAAACGAACCATATCCGTAAACAAATCCGTGTTGGGACGAAACGGAGCGCTGGTAGTAAGCGCACCAAAAACCCGACACTCCATTCGGACGGTGGCGATCCCCGAGAAAGCGGTGGAGCTGCTGCTGTCGGAGCATGACAGGCATCCGGATAACCCCTACATGTTTCCCTCGCCGATAACCGGAACCATGTACCACCCGGACGCAGCCACCAGAATCCACCGCAAGATCCTGAAAGAGGCCGGGATCCCTCACATTCCCTTCCATAGCATGCGTCACACGTTTGCCACGCTGGCATTGCAGAATGGCGTGGACGTCAAGACCCTGTCCCAGATGCTGGGGCATTTCTCCTCTGGATTCACGCTGGACACCTACACCCACGTCACAGACCGGATGCAGGAGCAGGCGGCGGAGAAGATCGGAAATTTCATGGAGATGGCGATGTAGGGAGGCGTCCAATGCTTCCAAATCGTCCTGCTACGGTCATCGGTTAATGGGTCAGATAATGGGTCAAAGTTCAAAAACAGCAACAAAAAATCCTCTGAAATCACTGATTTCAGAGGATTTTTGGTCCGAGTGGCGGGATTTGAACCCACGGCCTCATGGACCCGAACCATGCGCGCTACCAACTGCGCTACACCCGGATGGCTTTATTATTATAGTGGTTGGAGCCTATTCTGTCAAGCAAAAGATTTCCATTTTTACTTCACCGCCTTATGAAAGGTAACAGTCACGTGTCCAGCTTGTTCTGCCGGACACATGACTGCTGACGCTTACAGCTCCCGCATTAAATGAAAAGTCTGCATAAGCTGAATGGCTCCATAGCCCCACTGGACATTGGGGTACATCATGGCAGGGCTGCGCAGGCAGCCACGGATAAGATAAGCCCGGATCTGGTAGGTGCTCATGGCCGGGTCATTTTCTTCAATAATCCCCCATTGGAGCAGAAGTGCGCAGGCACCTGTCAGCACGGCGGTAGCGGCACTGGTTCCTGTCATGGTGCCGTAGCCATAGGGATAGTATCCTCCCACCGATACCCCGGGTGCTACCAAATCAGGGAGCATTTGCCCCAACCTGGAGGGTCCACGGGAGGAACGAGGATAGATACTCTGGTTGGCGCTGTTGTAGGCGCCGCAGCAGATGGGACCTGCAGTGGTTGCTGGGACTGTGATCGTATAGTCCGGAGAGGCGGATAAAAATTCCACAGTAGGGGAGACGAAGCCTGTCATGGGCAGCCACGCGTGATATCCGCCATTCAAGACAATATCACCATAGAGAGTTACGGTCCATATGCCGGGGGTGGCATCCAGTATCCGTACAATTGTCAACTGGCCGCCGCTTCCTTCTACAGGGAAGTGGTACTCCACTTGGACCTTGGTCCGTTCCAGAATCAGTTTCACCTCTACCATATTTCCGCTCCTGGCGGGAATTCTGCCTACTAATTCTCCGGAAGGAGAGCGGACAGAGGCGGAAAAGCGGTCGGATATGGTGTTCCAAATAGCCAGATATACATCACCGGCCTGTTCCCCCACCTTAATATCAATTGCAGAACTCTCTCCAGCCAGAAGAGAACCCTGACAATGGTGTCTGGCTTGACTTTCGTTTCCGGCTGCAGCGCAAAGACAGACGCCTTTTTGAATGGAGACTCCCTCCAGATATTCCTCAAATACACTGTAGCCGTCATGGCTGCCGAAATTGGAACCCATGCCCAGGCAGATCACAACCGGCCGCCCCAGTTCCTGGGCCTTCTTTAAAACATATTCTACCCCCACCATGATAGCGCTGGATTCGTAGGCCTCCTCCTGCCAGGAGGGAACACAATATTTCCTGCGGTAAAAAGGTCTGGCTTTTCGCAGTTTTACCGCAATAATCTCGGCGTCTGGCGCGGCGCCGGTAAAACCGTCCAAGGGCAGTCCGCCGGCTACAGAGGCAAGAAAAGTCCCGTGGCCGTTCTCATCCCGCTGAGGTACCACGGCAGCGGGATCCTCTGATGCCAAAGCGCGCTCGATATCCTCAGATGTATACTCCACCCCTGTGGAGAACCCTCTGGGAGGATCACCTTCTGCCGTCTGATCGTAAACAAAGCGGATTTTAGTGCTGCCGTCCGCATAGCGGAAAATAGGAAGTGTGTAGTCGATGCCAGTATCTACAAAGCCGAACAGGACTCCGCGGCCTTTCAGGTTGAGGTAGGGCTGATTCTGAACTTGTATGATTCCGGCGGCTTCCAGATCAGGTCGGTCCAGAGGCCCAAGGATGACAGAGGCAGAGCTGACGAAGCCTGCGCCTAAAGCGGCCTCCAGATGTGGGAAGTTTTCCTCCTTAATATAACCAAGAACATATCGCCCGGAGAGAATCTGGCCAATAATCACCTCGCCGCTTTCCTTCACAAAGTCGAAAAAGGCGTCCGTAGCCCGGGTAACAAAATCCACAGTATCCGGCGCATTGATGAAGTCCTGTATCTCCTGAGGCAGTCTCATAGCGTCCCCCTTTCCCGCTGACGGACCAGATCCGCCAGCGCCGCACAGAGATTGAGTTTTCCGTAGCCCCACACCGGGTCGGGGTAGGCGAGGAAGGTGCTTCTGGCCGCATTGGCACAAAGGAAGGCCTTTACCCGCTGTCCATAAAGAAATGGGTCATTTCCCCGTATGATCCCCCATTCCATCAGTAAAGCGGCACTGCCGGAGACAAAGGGGGCCGCCATACTGGTGCCGGTATAAGTGTCGTATCCTCCGCCGGCCTTGGCGGTATACACCTGTTCAGCGGGGGCGCAGAGATCCAGCAGGGCATTGCCCTGGCAGGGAGCAGCTCCCCGACCGGAGAAAGGGCTGGCGGTGCCGGTACTGGAGCGATATCCGCCGACAGCTATGGGGAGGCGGGCAGTAGCAGGGAGGGTGATGGTAAGGTCCGGGTCAGGTCGAAGGAAGGCGGTTTCCCGGCCAACCTCCTCCACGGTAGGAAGCCAGATATCGAAGCCCCCCTCTACGATTCGGTCCCCATAGCACCGCAGCCCCCACAGCCCGTTGAGCCCACCGGACGGGGCACTGAGGGTGTAATATACCTCTTGAGCGGTGGCAAAGTGGGTGGGACCGTTGAAAGCTACCACCAATTGAGTGCCACCGAAGGAAAACCGCCGTACAGCGCCAGGGGAGAGGGGACCGGTGGACGCACCAGAGGGCAGGATCATCTCAAAACGAGCGATATCCGCAAAGCTTTTCCAGAGAGTAAGAAAGATAGCCTCCCTGGGAGTGGATACGGTAAATTCCACGTCCAGGACACCGCCGGAGGTCAGTTTGCCGTAGAAGTGGTGGCCGCTGTCGCCCTCATTGCCGGAGGCACAGACAATGACGGTCCGTCCCTGCTGAGCCATAGCGTCCATATAGGTCTCAAAGAGGGACTGTCCTTGGTGGGAACCCTTGTTGGTGCCGTAGCTGAGATTGACAACGCAGGGCATGCCCGCCAGAGCGGCACAGTCCAGGATAAATTTGATCCCACGCATGACGTCGGTGCTGGTAGGGCTGTCGCCGCTTCCCATTTTGACTGCCACAATGGCGGCCTCCGGCGCGATGCCGCTGCGGCCTGCTGCAATGGCCGCTGCGGCGGTGCCATGTCCCACGATGTCCCGGCTGAAGACCATCCCCTGATCAATTTCGGCAGAAGAATAGATGGTACCCTTGCGGAAGCCCAAGGGTGGATTTCCGGGGATGGTCATATCCCAGAGCCAGAGGACACGGGTCCGCCCTTCCTCCGTAAGAAATTCCGGGTGGGTCAGATCAATGCCGGAATCGATAAAGCCGACCATGATCCCGTCGCCAGTGAGGCCCAGGGCTTCGTCTCGCTTTACGGGTGTGATGCAGGCGCTGTCCAAGCCGGAGAACAATAGGGAGGAAAGATCTTCCGATGGCTCGATATATTCTATCTGGCGATACTGCAGCAGCTCAGGTACTTCCTCCGGCGTTAGTTCCAGGATAGCATACTGGTGGCCCAGCAACTCTGTAGGGTAGCCCAAGGAGCTGATATCTCCCGTATATTTGACGATATATTCCATAGACTGACTCCCGTCCATATTCAGCGGCAGGTGCTATTTTCCAGCAGCCGCATAGAATAGTATACGGAAAGGAGGGCTGCCCTTATGAATCCAGCTTACACAGGAAAGGGATTTTTACAGGTGACGGTGACAACGGAGAGCCCGGTAGTACCTCTCAGCGGTGCTCGGGTACGGATCAGCGATCCGGCGGATGGAACCGTGCTTCAGGAGCTGATCACAGACTCCTCCGGTCAAACGGAGCCGGTGGATCTCCCCACACCACCTTTGGAATATTCCGTGAACGATGAGGAGAAGAAGCCCTATGCCTCCTATGCGGTAACGGTATTTGCGGAGGGGTTCAAAACCTTACATATCAGCGGTGTGCAGCTGCTGCCGGACGGCCTGGCCATGCAGCCGGCGGCGCTTACTCCGGCCCGCTCCGGAGGTATCAATGTCAAGAACCTCTATATTACTCCCCATACCCTCTGGGGAGATTTTCCCCCTAAGATTCCGGAAGATGAGGTAAAACCGCTGCCGGACCCCGGCGGGCTTGTGGTATTACCGGCGCCGGTGGTACCGGAGTACATCATTGTCCACCTGGGGAAACCCAGCGACCAGGGGGTAAAAAACGAGTGGGTCCTCTTCCGGGACTACATCAAAAATGTGGCCTGCAGCGAGATCTACGCCACCTGGGAACGGGAGACCATCAAAGCCAACGTCCTGGCGATCATCTCTTTTACCCTCAACCGGGTATACACGGAGTGGTATCGTGGCAAGGGATATGACTTTACTATTACCAATTCCACAGCCTATGACCAATCTTTTGTGCCGGAGCGGACCATCTTTGAGTCCATCTCCGTGATCGTGGACGACCTCTTCAACACCTACATCACCCGGGAGGGGGCGGGGCAGCCGCTGCTGACTCAGTACTGCGATGGGCGGCAGACCCAATGCAGCGGTCTCTCCCAATGGGGTTCCCAGGCTCTGGGGGAGCAGGGCTGGGATGCCATCAGTATCCTCCGCCGTTACTATGGCTCGGATATCTACCTGGCCCCAGCGGAGAAGGTAGAGGGAGTTCCCATGTCCTTTGGTGGTGTGACGCTGGCTCTGGGGTCCGCCGGCGAGGATGTACGGACCATCCAGCTCCAGCTCAACCGCATCTCGGATAATTTCCCTGCCCTGCCCAAGGTCCGGGCAGACGGAGTATACGGTACGGAGACAGAGGAGGCCGTGCGGACCTTCCAGCGCATCTTCCATTTGCCGCAGACTGGAGAGGTGGATTTTGCCACCTGGTACAGCATCTCCAACATCTATGTAGCTGTGGCCAAGCTGGCGTAGATGGCATAAAAAGTGCCCCGGCAGGCTGTTTCCTGCCGGGGCGCACAAATTTAGGGAATGTCACTATTGAATTGCGGCCGGGCATAGTGGTACACTTACCTCCAAAAGGGGGGAGCGGATTGTACAGCCACGGAAAGATCACGGCGGCCATGAAGGCAGCCTTTCCCTATACCATTCCCATTTTTGCCGGCTTTTGGTTTCTGGGGATCACCTATGGAGTATATATGCAGGTCTCAGGCTTTAGTTTCTGGTATCCGATGCTGATGAGCCTGACGATTTTCGGTGGTTCTCTGGAGTTTGTGGCAGTGAGCATGCTTCTGAGCGCCTTTGCACCGGTACAGACACTGGTGGTGGCGCTGATGCTGCAGGCCAGGCATTTGTTTTACGGCATTGCCATGTTGGACAAGTTCAAAGGTACCGGCTGGAAGAAGGTGTATCTCATCTTCGGCATGTGTGATGAGAGCTTTTCCATCAACTGCTCCGCCGAGATTCCCACAGGAATCGACAGGGGCTGGTTCATGTTCTTTGTCACCCTGTTCAACCAGATTTACTGGGTCACTGGCGCTACCCTGGGCGGCCTGCTGGGCGCTTTGATCCCGTTCAACACCGAGGGACTGGACTTTGCCATGACCGCCATGTTTGTGGTGATTTTCCTGGACCAGTGGCGGAAGGAGAAAGGGCATGCTGCATCCCTGATCGGGTTGGGGGCTTCCTTGGTTTGCCTGCTTATTTTCGGCGCGGACAATTTCCTTTTGCCCGCTATGGCCTGTATTCTAGCATTTTTGACGCTGCTGCGCCGGCATGCAGGGGAGGAGGGGAATTAGCCATGACGCTGACACAACGAATCATTACCATCGCCCTCTGTGCTCTTGGTACCATGGCTACACGATTTCTGCCGTTCCTGCTGTTTTCTTCCCGGCGGCCCACACCACGGTACATTCAATATCTGGGCCGAGTCCTGCCGGGAGCCATCTTCGGCATGCTGGTGATCTACTGCCTGCGAAATGTGGACCTGATGGCCGGGAGCCATGGCCTGCCGGAGGCAATTGCCATTGCTGTTGTTGCGGCGCTGCACCTGTGGAAAGGGCAGATGCTGCTGTCCATTGCCGGAGGGACAATCTGCTATATGCTTTTGGTTCAGATCGTTTTTTAGCGGGATGATGTACAGCAGAAGAAGGACGCAAAAATAGCAGTAGCCCCACAATCACTCTTGCAATTGTGGGGCTACTGCACGTATTCGATTGTCAAATGCTTTGTCCACCTTTCGTGGGTTCCCTTGCGCGGATTGTCGCTTTTGCCATACGCTAAGTCAGTGCAATTGAGAGACGAACTCTTCTGTGGATACGGTCATCCATGCTGCTTTCGTGTGCGAAAAGGTTCCGCTTGCTTGGGAAACTGGATTTGTTTGATCCGCTGAACAACTTAAGCATCCTTGCGGATCAGGCTACGTTGTACATTGGACCGTACCTCCTGGGAAAGATTTGCAGGAACATTGCTGAGGACACTTGCCAAGGGATCTTCTTTGCTGTGTCCTTCACTTTGTGACTTTGTCTTCCTGTGATTAAAATATACAATATATAAAAAGAAATGTCAATGGCTTTTATGCGCAATTAACAATTTATTAATAATCAAATCCATAGACGCAGTAATATATGACGTTTGCAATATCAGTTGGAAAGGAGCTAGACAATGTACGATGAACTAACGGAAGTGGATATCCGAAAGATGAAAGAGGAGATGGATTATCGGATACAGGTCCTGCGGCCCAAGCTGATCGAGGACGTCCAGACCGCCCGGGCCTTTGGCGATCTCAGTGAAAACTTCGAATACAAGTGTGCTAAGCAGGAGAAGAACCGCAATGAGAGCCGCATCCGCTACCTGGAGCGGATGATCCGCACGGCCAAGGTGATCTCTGTCCAGTCCGATGAGGCGGAGGCGGGCCTTTTTGACAAGGTGACCCTTTTCAACGAGATGCTGAACAAGGAGATGACCATTCAGATCGTCACCACCCTGCGGCAGAATGCCCTACAGGGCCTTATCAGCAAGGAGTCTCCGGTGGGAAAGGCTATTCTGGGTCACCGGGTGGGGGACCGGGTGCAGGTGACTGTCAGTGACCAGCTGCGCTACTACGTGGTGATCCGATCCATCGAGAAGGGACAGGATGACGACTCCATGGCCATCAGTTCCTATTGAGATAGCACTGCAGCTTAAGATGCTGTTAATCTGCTTGGCGAAGTCTTGACGGAGCCCTCCCTGTTCTTGTATACTAACCTCATTATGCGGAAGGGAGGACGATAGCTTCCATGGACAGCGACGAAGGCGATTATCACAGTACCGATTCCAGACGATCCTGTTTATCATATTGGGCATGTCTGCTCCACGGACAGTGGGACAGGCATGCCTTTTTGCGCCTTGGCCGGCTGCTGCAGTAGGAGCGGCGGCGCCCCGGAGATCCGGGAACGGCAAGGACATTATCTGGTATGGTATGATAAATAGGAGGACAACTGAATCACTATGGAATCCCAATTATTAACAGAACTTTTGGCAATGGCTATTTGTATCGCCTTTTCTGCCTATTTCTCCGCGTCGGAGACCGCCTTTTCCTCCCTGAATCGGGCAAGGATGAAGGCCATGGCGGAACAAGGAGATAAGCGGGCGGAGCGGGCTCTGGCTCTGGCGGAGCAGTATGACCGGCTTCTCTCCACTCTCCTCATTGGCAACAACATCGTGAACATCGCTGCGGCCTCCATTGGCACGGTGATGTTTGTCCGCTACTACGGGGATCTGGGTGCCACTATCTCCACCGTGGTGATCACCATCGTGGTGCTGATCTTCGGCGAGATCTCCCCCAAGAGTCTGGCAAAGGACAGCCCCGAGCGATTTGCCATGCTCTCGGCGCCCCTGCTGCGGATCCTGATGTGGGTGCTGGCACCCCTGAACTTCCTCTTCTCCCAGTGGAAAAAGCTGCTGACGGTGATTTTCCGGGTCAAGGACGACCGGAGACTGACCCAGCAGGAACTGCTGGTATTGGTGGACGAAGTAGAGCAGGAGGGCGGCATTGACCGGGATGAAGGGGAGTTGCTGCGCAGCGCCATCGAGTTCCCGGACCAGGAGGCTGAGGACATCCTCACCCACCGGGTGGACCTGGAGGCTGTGCAGATGAATGCCAGCCGGGAAGAGGTGGCCAAGGTATTCCGGGAGAGCCGCTACTCACGGCTGCTGGTCTACGGCGAGGACCTGGACGATATCCGGGGTGTGATCCATCTCAAAGACTTCTGCGACGCGCCGGAGGGTGCGGCCCTGAAGGATATGATGACCTCGCCGCTGTTCGTGCCGCCCTCCGTGAAGATCAGCGCCCTGCTTCGGCAGCTCCAGCGCAGTAAGTCCCATGTGGCGGTGGTCAGCGATGAATTCGGCGGTACTCTGGGCATTGTGACCCTGGAGGACATTTTGGAGGAGCTGGTGGGCGAGATCTGGGATGAGCACGATGAAGTGGAAGAGCCGGTCCGCCAGACAGGGGAGGGGGCCTACCGCATCTCCTGCGCTGAGGGCCCGGAGATCCTGAAGGACCTGTTCCACGAAGACCCCGGCGACGACAATACCACCTTAGGCGGCTGGGTAGCGGAGCAGCTGGGCCACATCCCGGTCCAGGGCGATACCTTCCTGTGGGAAGAGCTAAAGGTGACCGTAACCAAAACTGACGGCCGAAGAGTTCTGGAGGTGGAGGTCCGTAAGCTGGACGAGGCCGTGGAGGCCGGTGCATAATAGAAAAGCCACATTTCATAACATATAAAATAACCCGCCCGGAGTTTTAGCTCCGGGCGGGTGTTATTTTTTCTGAGATGTTCTTAGACATTAAACCGGCTGTAGGCCTGGTAACAGTCCAGACAAAGTTTTTTCCCGTTTTCCAGACGGATCATATTTTCAGCGGTGGTCTCTCCGCAGCACTCGCACTTCACAGACTGGAACAGACGAGCACTCTCAGGCAGAGTAATGGTAGTCTCCTTTACAGTAAACATGTCCCTGGGAGCCAGGGACTGGTAGTAGGCAAAGGATTCCTGGCGACTCATACCCTCAGGCCGGTCCTTCAGCACCAGCCGTACAGAGCGGCCTGTGGTGCGATTGTAGAAGGAGAAGGCCTGTTTGCCACGGAGGTGGAAGAGAAGATTCCCCTTGCCGACGCTGCAGCCCAGGATCACCTGGATGGCGTCCACGCCGCAGGCGTCGTTCTCCGTGATACATACCACCTGCTCGTCGTCGGAGAAGTGAAGGTCCAAAAGTTCGATGGCGTACAGGGCGGCTTTGTAGCCGATGGTCAGGCCGCCGCACTCGTGGCCGTGAAAGACCGCACATTTTTCCCAAAGCTCACGCTCGTTCATTGTACAATTCTCCTTTTTTCAATCTACCAGGACGATGGATTTTCCCTCCACCGTTACCACATGGGCGTCCACACCATAGACATCCCGGAGAGCCTGCCGGTCCAGAATGGAGCTGTCCCCGGAGCGGTATACCTGCCCGTCCTTCAGCAGAAGGAACCGGTCGCAGAACCGGAGGGCCAGATTCAGATCGTGGATGACCACAATGGCGGTAATGGCGCTGCTGCGGCAGATATCCCGGACAATATCCAGGACCTGATACTGGTTTTGGATGTCCAGACTGCTGGTGGGCTCATCCAGCAGCAGTACCTTGGGCTGTTGGGCCAGGGCCCGGGCCAGCATGACCTTTTGCCGCTCTCCGCCACTGAGCTCGTTGAGAAAACGGCCCCGGAGAGGGGAGAGGTTCAGACGGTCCATAGCCTCATGGACGATGCGGTGGTCCTCCTCCGTAAAGCCCCAGCGCATGTAGGGCCTGCGGCCCAGCATCACTACGTCGTGGACTGTCATCTGGGTACTAGGGATGGTCTGAGAGACAAAGGCCACCCGACGGGCTACCTCCCGATGGGTCATCGTCAGCAGATCCTCATTGTCCATCCAGACGTGGCCGCCGCCTACCCGCAGGATCTGATTGAAGCACTTGAGCATGGTGCTCTTGCCGGCACCGTTGTTGCCGAGAATGGCCAGAAATTTTCCATCCTCCAGGGAGAAACTGATTTGACGGAGGACCTCGGTGCCACTTCTGTAATGAAAACTGAGATTCTCAACGTTCAGCATTTCTGCGCCCTCCCTTAAACAGCAGATACAGAAACAGCGGCCCGCCCAGGAAGGAGGTGATGGCGCCGATGGGCAGTATCACAGGGCTGATGGCCACTCGGGCAAAGAGATCGCCCAGCAGCAGCAGAGTGGAGCCTGCCAGGATGGAGCCTGGGAGGAGGTAGACGTGGTTGTTGCCCACCACCATGCGGACGATATGGGGGGCCACCAGGCCGATAAAGTTGATAAGGCCGATGTAGGAGACGATAATAGAGGCGGTGAGACAGCAGAGGACCATATCCACCAGAGTCAGGCGGCGGACATTGATGCCCAGACTTACCGCTGTCTCCGTTCCGCTGAGAAGGGCGTTATAGTCCCAGCGGTGAAGGAGGAAGCAGATGCTGGTCAGCAGCACCACGATCCCCATGATCCGCAGGTCGCCCCAGGTGGTGCTGCCCAGGCTTCCGAAGGTCCAGAACACCAGGCTGGCAAGTTCTATCTCGTCGGCAAAATATTGGATCAGGGTAGTGGCACCAGTGAACATGGAGCTGATGGCCACGCCCGCCAGGACGATCCCCTCCGGGGAGATCTGCTTGAACCGGGATAGTCCCAGGATCACCAGGGCCACGGCCATGCTGCCTGCAAAGGCACACAGGGGGATGGCGGCGCTGCCCACAGCGCCGGCAGAGGCTGCATTCAAAACAACGATGGCGAAGGCAGCGCCGAAGCTGGCCCCCTGGGATACGCCCAGTGTGGATGCGGAGGCCAGCGGATTGCGGAGGATGGCCTGAAGCACGCACCCGGAGATCCCCAGTCCCGCGCCGGCAATCAGCGCGGTACAGATCCGGGGGAGGCGGTTGCTGCGGACCACCCGATTGATGTTCTCGTCGTGGGCCATGCCGAAGATGCCCCGAATGAGCTCGGAGACAGGGGTCTCATAGGATCCTGCCCGCAGGGAGAGGAGGATCGCCAGCACCAGCAGCAGGGTCAGTATTGCCAGAAACGTCAAGCTCCGCACCCGATTGCGGCGAAAAGCAGGATCTATAGCGCTGTGATCATGGTGGGCGTTATTCGCCCAGTTGGATGGGCCTGAACTCATAACCGGCCTCCTTCAGATCTTCATAAGGATTGGTACCCAGCAGGGCGGTAAAGATCTCGCCGGCCTTCTCCACGGGGTCTACATCGGCAAACTGCTCGGGGTAGAGGATAGTGGCGGCGTAGTAGGCATCCGCCAGAGCGGTTTCCAGGTTGGAGGCGCTGGAGCGGAAAGAGATCTGGGAGTAGACCCGGCCCTCCTGCACGGCGGTGAAGCCCTGGTAGAAATCTGGATTCTTCGCATAGTCCTCATTGATCAGGGACATACCGTTGAAGTCCAGGAAGATAACATCGGGATCCCAGGCCAGGACCTGCTCCAGGTCGATGTCAAAGGCGCCGGACTGGCCGGTGGTGTCCGCCAGATTGTTAGCATGGATGAGAACGAAGGGACCATAGTTGGCCTCAGTGCCCTCAAAGCCGTGGTGGCCCTTAAAGGAGACACCGCCCACATAGACAGTGGGCTTGTCCTCCTCCGGGATACCGGCGGTGCGCTGCTCCAGGTCGTCTTTGACGCTGTTGAGATAATTTGTCAGCTCCTCTGCCCGGTCCTCCTTGCCGTAGACCTCACCCATAAGGCGGATGGTCTCATAGGCATTGTCATCCAGGGTCGTATCGCTGCCGGGAACCACCACCACGGGGATACCGGTCTTGCTTTGCAGGTCGTCAGCATCCTGGCTGTCGTTTCCGACCATGATGATCACTTCGGGATCGGCGGCGATGATAGCCTCCGGGTAGTGCTCGCCGTTGCTGCCGATGACAGGCAGGTCGGCAAAGAGATCAAAGTTTACATAGTTATAAAGCCGGGACATGGTGGGCTCCTGCTCATAGTCCTCCACGCCCACCACCAGATCCTGGGCCTGCATGTAGCAGGTATAGCGCAGGGCGCCCACGTTGACGCAGACGATGCGTTCTACCGTCTCCGGAATTTCCACGGTGCGTCCTGCGCTGTCGGTAATGGTTCTGGTATCCTGCGCGGAAGAGGGCGCTTCGTTATTTTCCGTGGTGCCGTTATTTCCTGCGCTGCAGGCGGCCAGCACAAGTGCAAGACCTGCAGCAAGAAATAAAGCGGCCCAGCGATGTGAATGTCTCATTCGAGTCGTTCTCCTTTGCTTGGTATGTTGCCTCCGGCACAGTGGTCCCGGAGACCTTTTGACGGCAGCGGCAGTCGTCTTAAGGCGATGCCCTTTGTCCGGAATTGTAGTATAAACGACGTCAGCAGGGGAGACAAGCCGCCAGGGGGGATATTTTTTCACCAAATCCTCCCTTCTCCTAAAAGAAAAAATTTTCTCTTGCCCCTGACGGGCTGGTGGGGTACAATAAGCCTCACTGTAAATATGGTCTGTCCGACTGCCGCCAGGCAACTGTACAGCTGAAGAGAGGAGAAGATGAGATGCGTATATGCGGACTGCAGAAGCTGGCTATGGTGGATTTCCCGGGAAAGATCGCGGCCACGGTGTTCACCGGAAGCTGTAATCTCCGCTGCCCCTTTTGCCACAATGCCCCTCTGGTGACTCGCCTGGAGGAGGCGGAGCGCTGGGAGGAGACGCAGGTATTGGATTTTCTTGCTCAGCGCCGGGGCCTTCTGGAGGGTGTGGTCCTCAGCGGCGGCGAGCCCCTGCTCCAAGAGGGCGTGGAGGATTTCCTCGCCAAGGTCCGGGCGCTGGGCTATGCCGTCAAGCTGGATACCAACGGATGCTATCCTCAGCGTCTGAAAGGGATCCTGGATGCGGGGCTGGTGGACTATGTGGCCATGGATATCAAAAATTCTTTGGCTAAATACCCAGAGACCGTGGGCTGCCCCGGCTTTGATACGGCTCCTGTGGAGGAGAGCGTCCGCCTGCTGATGGAGGGAAGTGTGGACTATGAGTTCCGTACCACTGCTGTCAAACCCTTCCACACACCACAAGATATAGAGGTTATTGGGCAATGGCTCTCCGGTGCACCCCGATATTTTCTGCAGACCTTTGTGGATTCCGGCAATCTGGTAGGGGAAGGGTGCAGCGCTTTTTCCCCGGAAGAGATGCAGGAATTGGCACAAAAAGCCCGCCCTTGGTTCAAAACGGTAGAAATTCGCGGCATTTGACGATATTTTGTGACTACAATAAAAAAGAACACAATATATTGTGGTTTACCCTTGACAGACGGCGCGGTATCGCATATAATAAAGACCGTTCCGAATCATCGCGGCGTCCGGCTCCGGCCGGATTCCCGGACCATATAAATACAAAAGAAAGCAGGGCGGTTTCATGTATCAAGTAGTAAAGCGGGATGGCAAGGTCACAGATTTCCAAATCTCCAAGATCAGTGTTGCCATTACCAAGGCCTTTGAGGCTACCCATACATCCTATAACCCGGATATCATTGACCTTCTGGCACTGCGGGTAACTGCGGACTATCAGGAGAAGATCCATGACGGAAAAATCGCTGTGGAAGATATTCAGGATAGCGTGGAGAGCGTCCTGGGCAAGGCTGGGTATGACGACGTGGCCAAGGCCTACATCCTCTACCGCCGCCAGCGGGAGAAGATCCGCAACCTCAACTCCACCATGCTGGACTACAAGGACCTGGTGGACAACTACCTCCAGATCAATGACTGGCGCGTGAAGGAGAACTCCACCGTCACCTATTCCGTAGGTGGTCTGATCCTCTCCAACTCCGGCGCTATCACCGCCAACTACTGGCTCAGCGAGATCTATGACGACGAGATCGCCAACGCCCACAAGAACGGCGACATCCATATCCACGACCTCAGCATGCTCACCGGCTACTGCGCGGGCTGGAGCCTCAAGCAGCTGATTCAGGAGGGACTGGGCGGCATCCCCGGGAAGATCACCTCTTCCCCGGCCAGCCACCTCTCCACCCTCTGCAACCAGATGGTGAACTTCCTGGGCATCATGCAGAACGAGTGGGCAGGCGCCCAGGCATTCTCCTCCTTTGACACCTATCTGGCTCCCTTCGTCAAGGTAGACAACCTGACCCAGCGGGAAGTCAAGCAGTGCATACAGTCTTTTGTCTATGGCGTCAATACCCCCAGCCGCTGGGGTACGCAGGCACCTTTTTCCAATATCACGCTGGACTGGACGGTGCCTAAGGACCTGGAAAACCTTCCTGCCATCGTAGGTGGCAAGGAAATGCCCTTTACCTAT
Organism: uncultured Oscillospiraceae bacterium; assembly: GCA_944387775.1. Classification (GTDB taxonomy): domain Bacteria; phylum Bacillota; class Clostridia; order Oscillospirales; family Oscillospiraceae; genus Pelethomonas. The sequence continues at coordinate 15,766 of CALXGE010000002.1, forward strand.
GGCGACTGCAAGAAAGAGATGGATATGGTGAATAAGGCCTTCATCGAGATCATGATCGAGGGCGACGCCAACGGCCGGGGCTTCCAGTACCCCATTCCCACCTACTCCATCACCCGTGATTTCGACTGGAGCGAGACTGAGAACAACAAGCTCCTCTTCGAGATGACTGCCAAGTACGGCACCCCCTATTTCTCCAACTACATCAACAGCGATATGGAGCCCTCCGATGTCCGCTCTATGTGCTGCCGTCTGCGTCTGGATCTCCGGGAGCTGCGGAAAAAGTCCGGCGGCTTCTTCGGCTCCGGCGAGTCCACCGGCTCTGTGGGTGTGGTGACCATCAACCTGCCCCGGATCGCCTACCTCTCCCAGTCCCCCGAGGAGTTCTATGAGCGTCTGGACCACATCATGGACGTGTCCGCCCGCAGCCTCAAGACCAAGCGTACCGTTATCACCAAGCTGCTGGAGGCGGGGCTCTATCCCTATACCAAGCGGTATCTGGGCACCTTCGACAACCACTTCTCCACCATTGGCCTTATCGGCATGAACGAGGTGGGCCTCAACGCCAAGTGGCTGCGTCAGGATCTGACCCACCCCGAGACCCAGGCCTTTGCCAAGGATGTCCTCAACCACATGCGCGAGCGTCTGAGCGATTACCAGGAGCTCTACGGCGACCTCTACAACCTGGAGGCCACCCCTGCCGAGTCCACTACCTATCGTCTGGCCAAGCACGATGTGGCCAAGTATCCTGACATCATCACTGCTGCCAAGCCCGGCGACACCCCCTACTACACCAACAGCTCCCACCTGCCCGTGGGCTACACCGAGGATATTTTCTCTGCTCTGGCCATTCAGGACGAGCTGCAGACCCTCTATACCTCCGGTACCGTGTTCCACGCCTTCCTGGGTGAGAAGCTTCCCGATTGGAAAGCGGCTGCCACTCTGGTGCGGAAGATCGCGGAGAACTTCAAGCTGCCTTACTATACCATGTCTCCCACCTACTCCATCTGCCCGGAGCATGGTTATATCACCGGCGAGCACTTCACCTGCCCCACCTGCGGCAAGAATGCTGAGGTGTACAGCCGTATTACCGGCTACTACCGTCCGGTCCAGAACTGGAACGACGGCAAGACCCAGGAGTTCAAGGACCGCAAGCTCTACGACGTGGCCCACTCCAAGATCGAGGGCAAGCGCCTGTGTGATCGGGAGGAGATGCCTTTCCAGGAGGCTCAGGTGAGCGCTGCTTCCGTTGCTGGCGATGAGCCGGAAGCTCTTTACCTCTTCACTACCGCGACCTGTCCCAACTGCCCCATTGCCAAAGAGGCTCTGGATAAGGCCGGCGTCCTCTATGAAGCGGTGGATGTAAGCAGCAATAAGGATCTGGCCCGGCAGTACAAGGTGCTCCAGGCTCCCACACTGGTGGTCCGTCACGGTGACCAGGTGGAACGAGTCGTGAACGCCTCCAGCATCAAAGCCTACGCAGAAGCCCGGTCTGCCATTTAATAGCCAAGCCCCTAATAACCCTCGCACTATAAAAAACAGCCTGCCGTGGAGAAAATTTTCTCTGCGGTGGGCTGTTTTGGAAAAGAGAGGAGTCGACATGCTGCGACACGAAGCGTTGATCCGCAAGCTTCCCTTAAAAGAAAAAATATGTCTGTGCACTGGTGGAGATTTCTGGCATACGCGTGCCCTTCCCAAATGGGATATTCCAGCCGTAAAGGTAGCCGATGGTCCGCATGGTGTGCGCTGCCAGGAGGGGAAAGGGGACATGCTGGGGCTCAACGACTCTTTGCATGCCACCTGCTTTCCGACAGCTGTCACGTCCGCTGCTTCCTGGGATCTAAAGCTGTTGGAAAGGGAAGGGCGCGCCATCGGAGAGGAAGGAGCCGCCATGGGATTGGCGGCAGTGTTAGGCCCTGGAGCCAATATCAAACGGGATCCCCGCTGTGGGCGGAATTTCGAGTACTTCTCCGAGGACCCGTTACTCTCTGGCAAGCTGGCCGCCGCCTGGATCCGGGGAGAGCAATCCGCCGGACCGGCCTGCAGCCTGAAGCATTTTGCCGCTAATAGCCAGGAAACTTTCCGTGGCAACGGCAACAGCTTGGTAGATGAGCGCACTCTGCGGGAAATCTACCTGAGGAGCTTCGAGATCGCCGTAAAGGAGGGGAAACCTCGCACGGTGATGTGTGCCTATCCGAGGCTCAACGGCGTATTCTGCAGCGACAACCGGTGGCTGCTGACAACTGTACTGCGGGAGGAATGGGGCTTTGACGGCCTGGTCATGACCGACTGGGGTGCTCTCAACGACAGAGTGGCCGCTTTTCAGGCAGGATGCGATCTGAATATGCCCGGCGGCAGCAAATACGGAGAAAAATCCACCCTTAAAGCAATAAAGGAAAATACCTTGTCAGAGACTGTTGTTGAACGGTCTGTGGACCGTGTGCTGGATTTTGTGTGGCATTCTCCCCAAAAGAGCAACGGAACATTTGATCACGAGACACACCATCGCCTCGCCCGAGAGATTGCAGAGGCGGGAGCGGTACTGCTCCAGAATCGGGGTGGCGTTCTTCCGTGCCATGAGGAGGACATAGTCCTCATCGGCTACATGGCTGGAGACATGCGCTACCAGGGAGCAGGCAGCAGTCACATCAACCCCACCAGACTGGTCCAGCTTACGGATGCTCTGCCGGGAGTTCCATGGGTATCATGCTGCAGCGAGGACGGCTCTGTGACAGCGGAGGGGATCGCCCAGGCAGTTCAGGCCGCACAAAAAGCTAGGGTGGCGGTGGTTGTAGCGGGGCTTCCCGCCTCCTGGGAGTCGGAGGGCTTTGACCGGGAGAACCTGACTCTTCCTGAGGGCCATAATCAGATGATCCGGGCGGTGGCAGAGGTGAATCCCAGAACGGTAGTGGTGCTACTTGGAGGCGGCGTCATGGAACTACCCTGGCAGGACCAGGTGGCAGCTATTCTGTATATGGGCCTTCCCGGTCAGGCGGGGGGAGAAGCAGCAGCCCGGCTTTTGACTGGTAAGGCGATTCCCTCCGGAAAACTGGCGGAGACCTGGCCCCTGTCCCTCAGCGATGTGATCTGCCGGAATACCTTTGGAAAGAAGGTCGTGGAGTACCGAGAAGGCCTTTATGTGGGGTACCGCTACTATGAGAGCGCAGGTGTGCCCGTACGGTTTCCTTTCGGCCACGGCCTCTCCTATACCACCTTTGCCTACGACTCCCTGACAGTAGCGGGGGAGAGTCCTGCCATGCGGGTTAGCGCCCGGGTAACCAACGTGGGAGATTTTCCCGGCAGTGAGGTGATGCAGCTCTACACGGTGCCTTCCCAAGGCGGACCTTACCGTCCTGTCAAGGAGCTGCGGGGTTTTGAGAAGATCTTCCTGAAACCGGGGGAGAGCCGGACAGTGACCTTCACCCTGGACGAGCATGACTTCTCGCTTTGGCAGGAGGGATGGCGGAGGGTTCCAGGCAGATATCGTCTGCAGATCGGTGCCTCCTGCCGGGATATCCGGCTGGAGACGGAGATATTGGTGCCTGGCACGCCCCTGACGGCTCCTGGGTGGCAGCGAGGCTCCTGGTATGAGACACCGCAAGGGCGTCCTGATCGGCAAATCTGGGAGAAGCTAATGGGAGGACCTGTTCCTCAGGAGAAAACGCCGGGAAAGGGTTATTTTGACCGCAATTCCACATTACGGGAGATGCGGGAGCAATCCTGGCTGGCGTCCCTGGCTTGCCGGATTACAAAGTGGGTAGTGGCAAAGAAATACCGCGGAGATATCAGCTCGGCGGAATATAAAATGATGTACTCTTGTGCCGTTGATGCTCCCGTACGACATGTGGTCATCAACAGCGGAGGCCTTCTGCCGGAGGGGTTGGCCGATTTCCTGGTGAAATTGGCTAATGGACGACCCTTTGCTAACCTCAGGAAACGCTCTGCGTCCGGTAAAAAAGAGCGCGGTACAAAATAAGAACATGCCCCTGAGCACATTGCGCTCAGGGGCATGTTCTGATCTTATTTCATTGACAATTATTCTGAGATATGGGGCGGAGGGAGATCTCCGGTGAAATCAGCTGCAGGGTCTTGTACCGCAGGTAGTCCTCCTCAGTACCGCCCAGAGCCAGAAGAAGCAGCGGCTTGTAGAGAGCAGTATCGGCAGCCCTGCGGAGCTTTTTGAACACATAGGGTACACCGGGGGTTTCCGTTTGCCGCAGCAGGAGACCCTCAGGCGTCAGAATCAGCTTGATGATGCGAATGCTGGGCGTCTCTAAAAATGCGAGTTTGATATAAAAGACAGGCCGCTCCTCCTCATCATGGGTAAAGCGCCCGGAGGCAGCCACCTGATAGACATCGCCGTTGATGTCCAACTGGGTAATTTGGGGCCGTCCCAGCCCCACCGGCAGGCGGTACGTGGCGTTTTTTTCGCGGTAGATCAGCTCCGGCAGCTCCCCGCGAACACTGACGGCGATGGAAGTAAGGCCGGCAGTATAGTTGTTGTGGAGAGCCTGCAGAGCCACCGGCAGCAATCCCACGGACGCGGCCTTGGGGTCATCCACCTCGAAAGAATGGTGGAGGAAGGGCTCCGCCTGGGCATCCAGGGGCAGGGAAGGATGATTGTAGGAGGAGAGCGCTGCCACAGTCTCCTGGAGCCGTTCTGTTGCCTGGGGATCCTCCGGCAGAGAATCTGGGAACTGTCCGCCAAAATAGCGGTCCACGATCTCAAAGTAGCGGCTTTCCTGGTAGTCAGTATCTGCGCCGGCGTTGGTGACCAACAGGATGCCGCTGTCCCGGAAGCCTAAGACGTTCTGGCCCAGCATACCGTTGAAGAGGAAGGCATTGGTCTTTCGGCCCACCCAGATCTGATAGCCATAGTTGAAATCGCCCAGCTCCGGCGGCGGAGTGGCATGAGCAGTAGTGGCGGCCTGGATGAATTCCTGGGAGATCAAACGTGTGCCCTGCCACATACCGTTGTCCATTACCAGCTGTCCCAGCTTGGCAATGTCCTCCGGACGGATATAGAGGCCCCAACCGCCTTTTTCAATCCCCATGGGGCACTTCTCCCACAGCACATCGGTAATGCCCATGGGCCCGAAGAGTCGCTCCTCCAGGAAGGGCAGAAGGCCCTTACCGGTCTTCCGGCAGACGATGGCGGAGAGCATATAGGTATTAAGGCTGTTGTAGTGGAACTCCGCCCCGGGTTCCCCCTTCAGGGAGGAGTTGAGGAACGCTTTGATCCAGTCAGTCTCCGTCAATGCCTCCGGCTCACTGAACAGAACGCCGGAGCGCATGGTGAGAAGGTCTTCCACAGACATGTTTTTAAACCGCCGACGGACAGCGGCGGTGGCAAGGTCTTCAAATAGGTCTGCCACCTTGTCCTCCAGATGCAGGATACCGTCGTCTATCAGCAGACCAATGGCAAGGGCAGTTACGCTCTTGCAAGCAGAAAAGGTGTGCTTGGGAGCTGTGAGGACCTGGCTGTCATAGCTGGCGCCGCAGAGCACCTGTCCATGGCGCAGGATCAATACATCCTGCATGAAGCGGTCGCCACCCCGGCCCAGCTCCTCCAGAAAGCGGCGGATGTGATCGGAGGAAATTCCCTGGGCCTCCGGAGTGGCCCTGGGAAAGGGCTGCTGCGGTTCCCGGAGGGGCAGGGGCTTTTTCTCCGCTCCAGAGGGGAGAAAGGGCTCCGTAGCATTTCGTACATCAAAAATTCTTGTCAAAAGCTGATAAGTTCGGCTTGCGGTGGAGAGGTTCATAGGCGATACTCCTTTGGCAGCCGGGTATTTCCCGGCAGGACGCTCCGCTGGGGTGGAGCCATAAAAAGATGACCGTATTGTACCACAGTCCAGGCCGTAACTTCAACAGTTTCTTTCTCCGCGATTTTGGACAGACGTTGACCTTTTCCGCAGTATCCGGTATGATAAAGGTGAAATCAGGAAGGGAGGCGGTCCTTGCATGGAAACGGTAACCCTCTACACCCGGCAAAATGACAAGACACTGGCCCAGTTGGAGCGGGATGGCCGCATTGTCAACCAGCGGCTCTATGTGCGTCTCCATTTTGGGGACTGTGCGGACTTGTTTTTGGAGAGCTATGAGTGGTTTGCCCAGGAGGCGGCCAAGCGGGTGCCCAGGCCGGACGACGGACGGCTGCCCATTTGGTGTTCCATCAGCCGGGAGAATTGTCTGAAGGCCATCGAAGGAACGGTGGTCTATGTGCTGGAGGTGCCCAAAGACCAGGTCATTTATTTTGACGAGGCCAAGTGGGACCATGTTCTCAACCGGATCTACATTCCGGAGAGCCCAGAGGATGCTGCCGCCTACAAGGTGCATCTCAAGAAGCTGGGAGTCAGCGACGGATTCCAGTTCTTCCAGGGGCGCTACGCCGGAATGTACCCGCAGGAGGTGGAGAGGATCCGGGAGAGCTGGAAGCGGGTGTTTACCATCGACCACTGGGGAATTTTCAACGTCTGCGGCAACCTCTGGGAGATCCGGAAGGAGTGGGTACGGCGGATTGTCCGTCCGGGGGAGCCACTGTAAATGCATTAATAGAAAAAACCAGACCGGCTATATGCCGGCCTGGTTTTTTGCATTGAGGTAAGGGAAATTAAGTTATGCCATCTTTTTCTTGATGTCCGCCAGACGGTTGAGGGCCTCGTAGAGGGTCTCATCCTTCTTGGCGAAGTGGACCCGGACGATGTCGTTAACGTTCTCGTTGAAGAAGGAGGTGCCGGGCACGCAGGCCACGCCCACCTTGTGGGCCATCTCCTCGCAGAACTGGACATCGCTCTGACCGGGTTTCATGTAGGGGCCGATGTTGGCCAGGACAAAGTAGGCACCCTGGGGATCGGTGAAGGGGATGCCGATGCTCTTCAGACCATCGGTGAAGATCTTCTTCATGTGGGCGTAGTGGGCGCCGAACTCCTCATAGTAGCTGTCGGGCATGTCCAGACCTACCACGGCGGCCTCCATCAGGGGAGAGGGCGCACCCACGGTATTGAAATCGTGGTACTGCTTGATGCGCTCCATGATGGACTGGGGTGCAATGGCGTAGCCCAGACGCCAGCCGGTGACGGAGTAGGTCTTGGAGAGGCTGGAGCAGCTGACAGTACGCTCCCACATGCCGAGGAGGCTGTTCATGTAGGTGTGCTTGTGTCCCTCATAGACGATATGCTCGTAGACCTCGTCCATAATGGCGTAAACGTCATACTTGATGCACAGATCTGCGATCAGCTTGAGCTCATCGTAGGTGAATACCTTGCCGCTGGGGTTGGAGGGGTTGCAGATGAGAATGGCCTTGGCGCCCTGCTTGAAGGCATCCTCCAGCACGTTGGGATCAAAGTTGAAGGCAGGGGGCACCAGGGGAACGAAGATGGGCTCACAGTCGGCCATGATGGCCTGGGCCCGGTAGTTCTCAAAGTAGGGGGAGAACATGATAATCTTGTCCCCGGGATTGGTAAGGGCAAAGATGGTGTCCACCATGGCCTCAGTGGAACCGATGGTTACCACGATCTCGGTGTTGGGGTCCAGCTTGCGGCCCATGAAGCGGCCGCACTTGCGGGCCAGAGCCTCCCGAAAATTGGGGGCGCCCATGGTGATGGGATACTGGTGGGGGCCCTCGTAGCTCACCTCTGCCAGACGGTCCAGCATGGCCTTGGGAGGATCAAAATCGGGGAAGCCCTGGGCCAGGTTGATGGCACCGCAGTCAAGAGAAATACGGGTCATCCGGCGGATGACGGAATCGGTGAACATCTTGTTCTTTCTGCTCATTTCCTGCATAATATCACACCTCTTACAGAAATCATATATCAGCGAATGCCCAGATTCTCACCGGAGATGGGCTCCACACCATTGTCCTTCAGCACGGCGATAAGCTTCTCTGTGTCGGCCACACGGAATACCATATGGGCAAGTCCGTCCACCTGGCCGAACACGGAATACATGTACTCCACGTCGATGTTCTCCTTGGCCAGCACATCCAGCACCTTAGCAAGGCCACCGGGTGTATCGGGTACGCTCACCGCTACCACCGGAGTCATAGACAGGATAAATCCCTGCTCCAACAAGGTTGTAGCAGCCTCCTGGGGCTTGTCGGCAATGAGGCGCAGCACACCGTAGTCGCTGGTCTCCGCAATGTTGATGGCTCTCAGGTCAATGCCCTTTTTAGCCAGGACACCGGTAATCTCAGCCAGCTGGCCGGCCCGGTTTTCCAGAAATACAGAGATCTGATGAATGGTCATGTCAAATACTCCCTTCTCAAATCTTGCGCTTGTCGATGACGCGCACGGCCTTGCCTTCGCTGCGGGTAATGGTCTTGGGGGCCACCAGACGGACCTTAGCGTAGATGCCAAGCATGGCCTTCAGGGCGGCCACCAGGGACTTTTCCATGTCGGTGATCTTGGCAAGAGAGTCGGAGAAGTTCTCCGGCGTCATCTCCACCATGACCTCCAGGGTGTCGCTGTTGTTGACGCGGTCTACAATGATCTGATAGTTGGCGGGGTAGCCCTGCTCCAGAAGGACGGTCTCGATCTGGGAGGGGAAGACGTTGACGCCCTTGACGATGAGCATGTCGTCGCTGCGGCCCATAGGCTTGCACATCTTCACAAAGGTGCGGCCGCAGGAGCACTTCTCACGGGAAAGAATACAGATATCCCGGGTGCGGTAGCGCAGGAGGGGGAAGGCCTCCTTGGTGATGGAAGTGAATACCAGCTCGCCCTTGCTGCCCTCCGGCAGGACCTCGCCGGTGTCGGGGTCGATGATCTCGGCAATGAAGTGGTCCTCATTGATGTGCATACCGGTCTGCTCACTGCACTCAAAGGCTACGCCCGGACCGCTGGTCTCGGTGAGACCATAGATGTCGTAAGCTTTGATGCCCAGCTTCGCCTCGATGTCCCGGCGCATCTCCTCGCTCCAGGCCTCGGCGCCGAAGATGCCGGCCTTCAGTTTGATTTGATCTTGGAGGCCCCGCTCGTGGATGCTCTCCGCCAGATAGGCAGCGTAGGAGGGGGTGCAGCAGAGAATGGTGGAACCCAGGTCCACCATGAACTGGAGCTGCCGGTCCGTATTGCCGGAGGACATGGGCAGGGTCAGGCAGCCCACCTTGTGGCTGCCGCCGTTAAGACCGGGGCCACCGGTGAATAGGCCGTAGCCATAGCAGACATGGCACACATCCTCGTTTGTGCCGCCGGCTGCGGTGATGGCCCGGGCACAGCAGTCTTCCCAGAGGTCCACATCATGCTGGGTGTAGAAGGCTACCACCCGCCGTCCGGTGGTACCGGAGGTGGACTGGATGCGGACGCAGTCCTTCAGGGGCATGCCCAGAAGGCCGTAGGGATAGGCTTCCCGCAGGTCATCCTTGGTGAGGAAGGGCAGCTTGTGGAGGTCGTCCACGCTCTGGATATCGGCGGGGGTGAGACCCTTTTCCTCCATCTTCTTGCGGTAGTAGGGAACGCTGTCCCACACATGCTGCACCTGCTTGACCAGGCGCTCGTTCTGCCATGCCAGAATTTGTTCCCGGCTGGCGCATTCGATCTCGGGTTGATAATATCTTTCCATGGGAATCGGTCCTTTCGGAATGGTTTTGATCTAATGATTCATATGCGGGGGAGAGAAGAGAAAAATTTTAAAAATGTATAATGGGACTTGCAATTTTATTTGTGTGCGGCTATAATAGGGCGCTGGGAAAGAAGTGCTCCCTTGGGAAACCTAAACCGCTTGTAATGAGCTGATGACTTCTACGATGATTATCGTGGGGTTGTCAGCTCTTTTATTTTGCAAGAAAAAAGAAAGAGGAGAACGAAACAAATGCTTACTTCACTGGCGTATGTCTTTCTGGCGGGACTGGCCGCCGCGGCGCTGTGCCAAAAAATCAAGCTGCCCCGGATCATCGGCATGCTCTTTGTGGGCATTCTGCTGGGGCCCTACGCGCTTAATCTGCTGGATGATTCCATCCTTGGCATTTCCGCTGATCTGCGGCAAATGGCGCTGGTCATCATTCTCATCAAAGCCGGACTTTCCCTGAATTTGTCCGACCTAAAGCAGGTGGGGAGGCCGGCGCTCCTGATGTCCTGCCTGCCCGCTACCTTTGAAATCATCGCCTATACGCTCCTCGCCCCGCTTTTCTTTGGAGTGAGTTGGGTGGAAGGCGCCATTATGGGGGCCGTTTTGGGAGCAGTGTCACCGGCAGTTGTTGTTCCCCGAATGGTCAACCTGATGGAAGGAAAGTGGGGAACCGGGAAGAGTATTCCCCAGATGATCCTGGCCGGTGCCTCCATGGACGATGTATTTGTCATTGTCCTGTTCTCCACTTTTACGGGGATCGCCCAAGGCGGCACCATGTCTGCTGTCAGCTTCCTTTCGATCCCTGTCTCCATTCTTTCAGGTATCGCCGTCGGCGGTGGGGTCGGATTTCTGCTCGCTTCCTTTTTTGAAACCAACTATGCCCACCACAACTGCATCCGCAACAGTACGAAGGTGATCATCATCCTGGGGGTCTCCTTTTTCCTGTTGGCGGTAGAAGACTGGCTGGATGGGATCCTGCCTTTCTCCGGCATCCTGGCGGTGACCGCCATGGCCTGTGCCATCCACCTCAAGTGCCCGCAGCCGGTAGCAGAGCGGCTGTCCCAGAAGTTTGGGAAGCTGTGGCTGGCCGCAGAGGTGATTCTGTTCGTCCTGGTGGGAGCCGCAGTGGATATCCGGTATACGCTGGAAGCGGGTGTAGGGGCAGTAGGGATCATCTTTGCCGCTCTGGCTATCCGGGCCATTGGTGTTCTGGCCGCTACCGCTGGAACAGCACTGAACCGGAAGGAGAAATTGTTCTGCGTCATCGCCTATCTGCCGAAAGCAACGGTTCAGGCCGCCATCGGTTCTGTCCCTCTGGCCCTTGGACTTCCTTGCGGTAATCTGGTGCTGTCAGTGGCGGTACTTGCCATTCTCCTGACAGCGCCGCTGGGCGCATTCGGAATGGATGCCACTTACCAGAAGCTGCTGGAGAGGAATTGATCCTGTTAGGGATCAGGCCTCCCGGCCCAGGGCAAATGCCTTCTTGTTCATGTCCAGGAACTTGGCAGGCACGCTCTTTTCAATGGCAGCCATCCATTCCTCGTCGGTGAAGTCGAACCACTTGGCGAGGCGGCCCATAAGTACCAGGTTCACCGCCTTGGCAGAACCAGCCTCCTCCGCCAGGGAGAGGGCGTCGATGGCATCCACATCCATGCCGGCCTCGGTCATTTTCTCCACCAGACCCTGGGGATAGGATGCCGCACCGGTGATGACGGGCATGGGGTTTACCTGTTGGGTGTTGGTGATGATCTTTCCGCCGGGTTTCAGGTATTCTGTCCAGCGGGCGGCCTCCAGCAGCTCAAAGGAGTGGATGAAGTCCGCTTCGCCCTTGTCGATGATAGGGGAGTAGACCTTATCTCCCCAGCGGACATAGGTGACCACGCTGCCGCCCCGCTGGCTCATACCGTGGACCTCGCTGACCTTTACGTCGTAGCCCTTGGTGAGGAGCAGTCGGCCCAACAGCTTGCTGGCCAGAAGGGTGCCCTGGCCGCCTACGCCGACGATCATGATGTTCTTTGTTTCCATATTTTTCAGGCCTCCTTGCCGGTTTCCAGGGCGTCGAATTTGCACAGCTGCTGGCACACACCGCAGCCTACGCACAGGGTATTGTCGATCTTGGCCTTGCCATCTACGATGGAGATGGCGGGGCAGCCGATACGCATGCAGGACTTGCAGCCCACGCACTTGTCGGAGTTTGCGATGAGGGGGGCCTTGTGCTTGACGTACTTGAGGAGGGCGCAGGGCCGGCGGGAGATGATGACGGAGGGCTCGTTTGCTGCCAGCTCCTCCTTTACCGCCTGATCGCACTCCGCCAAGTTATAGGGGTCCACTACCCGGACCCGCTTGATGCCAACGCTGCGGCACAGGCTCTCCAGGTCGATCTTGGTGCAGGGGTCCCCCTTGAGGTTGAAGCCGGTGGTGGGGTTCTGCTGGTGACCGGTCATACCGGTGATGGAGTTGTCCAGAATGATGACCGTGGAGTTGGACTCATTGTAGGCGATGTTGATGAGACCGGTGACGCCGGAGTGCATGAAGGTGGAGTCGCCGATCACTGCTACCGACTTGCCCTCGGTGGCACCGCCGCTGGCCTTGTTGAAGCCGTGGAGGCCGGAGACAGAGGCACCCATGCAGATGGTGGTGTCGATGGCAGCCAGAGGCGCTACCGCGCCCAGGGTGTAGCAGCCGATATCGCCCAGGACCGTAAGCTTGTTCTTGGCCAGGGTATAGAAGAGACCACGGTGGGGGCAGCCGGCGCACATGACCGGGGGACGGGGAGGAATGCTCTCCTGGAGAGCGGTACCCTTCTCATAGGGAATCCCCAGCTTCTCCGCCACAGTGTTCTGATTGAGCTCGTCAATGCAAGAGAAGGTGTCCTTGCCGACGGGGGACAGCCCCATATTACGGCAATGGGCTTCAATGAAGCCGTCCAGCTCCTCGACCACCACAAGCTGCTCCACACCAGCGGCAAAATCCTTGATGAGCTTTTCCGGCATAGGCCAGATCATGCCCAGCTTCAATACCGGGAAGCGGTCGCCGCAGACCTCCTTGACGTACTGGTAGCTGGTGGAGGAGGTGATGATGCCCATCTTGTGGTCGGAGCCCTCCTCCACCCGGTTGAGGGGAGTGGTCTCCGCGTAGGCGATGAGAGCGTTGGTGCGCTCCTCCACAACGGGGTGGCGGCGCTTGGCATTGCCGGGCATCATGATGTACTTGGGTCCGTTTTTCTCGTAAGGCTTGGCAGGAGCTTCCACACGCTCACCGGGCTCCACCACGCTCTGGGAGTGGGCCACCCGGGTGCACATCTTCAGCAGCACCGGGGTGTCGAACTGCTCGGAGAGCTCATAGGCCAGCTTGGCGAATTCCAGACCCTCGGCGGAGTCGGCAGGCTCCAGCATGGGGATCTTGGCGGCCATGGCATAGTGGCGGGAGTCCTGCTCGTTCTGGGAGCTGTGCATGCCTGCGTCGTCAGCCACGGCGATGATCATGCCGGCGTTGACGCCGGTATAGGAGATCGTAAAGAGCGGGTCGGCGGCCACGTTCAGGCCCACGTGCTTCATACCGCAGAAGCTGCGTTTGCCTGCAAGGCATGCGCCGAAAGCCGCCTCCATAGCAACCTTCTCGTTGGGGGCCCACTCAGCGTAGATCTCCGGGTACTTGGCGGCACACTCGGTGATCTCCGTGCTGGGGGTGCCGGGATAGCTGGAGACGAAGGAGCAGCCGGCCTCATAAAGGCCTCTGGCAACAGCCTCGTTGCCAAGCATCAGGGTTTTCATAGGGTATCCTCCTTACATCCGTGCCGCCGGGAGGCGGCATAATTTTTCTGTAAAAGCTTTCCAAAAACAAAAAAACCGTCCTCTGCAAATGGATTTTGCAGAGGACGGGGAAATTTCCCGTGGTACCACCTCAATTTACCGCTTGCGCGGCCTCATGGGATACGAACATATCCCTGACGCTGTATCGGGCGTCTCCCGTCGCTGCTTACTTATGGTTCGGCAGGCCGCTCAGGAAGGAATTCACGGGCCTTGCTTCTCCTGCCTCGCACCGCCCGGCAGGTCTCTGAAGGGAGCAAATTGGCACGCTACTTGGTTCCGTCATCGCGTTTCAGGTATCCACAATGGAATCACTTTATCACTTTTATCCGCTGCCGTCAATGGGTAAATTCTTATTTTTTCCCCGCAGAGGTCCGGGGACGCCGCTCTGGATTGCCGATAGAGTCCTTCACCGTAACGGTGATGGTCCGCTCATAACAGGCAAAGATCGTGTCGATATGCTCCATTTCCGGTGCTCTGGTGAAAAGGCTCACCACCGGCACGATCACCAGCCCCGCCAGCATACAGAAGGCGCCGGCGTTGATGGGGGAGACCAGAACAGAGGGGAAGTATTTGCCTACAAAGATGTTGGCCAGCATTACCACCGTAGAGAAGAGAAAGCTGACCCAGCAGGCGGCCTTGGTGGTGCGCTTCCAATAGAGGCCATAGAGGAAGGGGGCCAGGAAGGCGCCTGCCAGGGCGCCCCAACTGACGCCCATGAGCTGGGCGATAAAGGTGACGTTGGAGCGGTACTGGATGATGGCCAGCACCACGGAGATGGCGATAAACACCACTACCAGGCTGCGGATCCAGCGAACCTGCCGCTTTTCATCCATGTCTTTAATAAAGTTGCCCTTGATGAAGTCCAGAGTCAGGGTAGAGCTGGAGGTCAGCACCAGGGAGGAGAGGGTGGACATAGAGGCGGAGAGTACCAAAATCACCACCACAGCAATATGGAAAGAGGAGAGACCCGAGAGCATAGTGGGGACGATAGCGTCATATCCCTCGGCGGCCACGTCCACCTGGTCACTGAAGAGCCGTCCAAAGCCCCCTAAGAAGTAGCAGCCTCCCGCCACGATGGCGGCAAAGATGGTGGAGATCACCATGCCGGTATTGATGGATTTCTCGCTCTTAATGGCATAGAACTTCTGGACCATCTGGGGCAGGCCCCAAGTGCCGAGACTGGTAAGGAGCACCACGCCCAGAAGCCCCAGGGGATCAGGGCCAAAGAAGGAGGCAAATACGCCAGGGGCATTGGAGACGCTGGGGTCCTCCACCTGGGCCAACCCCTCCAGAGCGGCCATAAAGCCGCCCTGACTGTTCAGCACTGCGGCAATCACAGCGATGATGCCCACGATCATGATAATGCCCTGGATGAAGTCGTTGATGGCAGTGGCCATATAGCCGCCGGCAATAACGTACACCCCGGTGAGCACCGCCATCACCACCACGCACACGGCATAGTCGATGTCGAAGGCCATGGCAAAGAGGCGGCTGAGACCGTTATAGAGGGAGGCGGTGTAAGGAATGAGGAAAATGAAGATGATCACCGAAGCAGTAAGCTTCAGCGTGCGGCTTTCAAAGCGCTTACCGAAGAACTCCGGCATGGTGGCGCTGTCCAGGTGCTGGGTCATGACCCGAGTCCGGCGGCCCAGCACCGCCCAGGCCAAAAGGGAGCCCAGCAGAGCGTTGCCGATGCCTGCCCATGTGGCGGCGATGCCGTATTTCCAGCCAAACTGTCCCGCATAGCCTACAAAGACAACCGCAGAGAAATAGCTGGTACCATAGGCGAAGGCGGTAAGCCAGGGGCCCACAGACCGGCCGCCCAGGACAAAGCCGCTGACGTCAGCAGTGTGGCGTCGGCAGTAGAGTCCGATGCCCACCATCACGGCAAAAAAGATCAGCAGCATGGTAAGCTTAATCATCATGTCTCCCATAGAGAAGTCTCCTTGCTTTTCAGTCAGATAAGCCGGCCGGATTGGTGCTTAACCGGTGATCTGGGCCTCCACCAGACGGCCATGGCAATATTTCTCCCGCAGTACCGGTTTTTCAATCTTGCCGGTGGGATTGCGGGGTACTTTGTCGAAAATAACCTTCCGGGGTCGCTTATACCGGGGCAGCTCTTTGCAGAACTGGTTGATCTCCTCCTCGGTGCAGCTCATACCATCCTTGACTTCGATGATAGCTGCGGCGATCTCGCCCAGCCGGGGATCAGGCAGGCCGATGACGGCCACATCCTTGATCTTGTCGCACTTGCGCAGGAAGTCCTCGATCTGAACCGGGTAGAGGTTCTCACCGCCGGAGATGACCACATCCTTCTTCCGGTCCACCAGATAGATGAAGCCATCCTCATCCATCCGGGCCATATCGCCGGTGTAGAGCCAGCCGTTTTTCAGAATCTCTGCGGTGGCTTCGGGGTTTTTATAGTAGCAGAGCATGACGCCGGGGCCGCTGACGATCAGTTCGCCGATATCGCCCTGGACCACATCCTGGCCCTTCTCGTCCACGATCCTGGCCTGCCAGAGGTAACCGGGCTTACCGATGGCGCCCACCTTCTGGATGTTCTCCACTCCCAGATGGACACAGCCCGGGCCGATGGATTCGCTGAGGCCGTAGTTGGTGTCGTAGGCGTGGTGGGGGAAGATCTTCTTCCAGCGGTGAATCAGGCTGGGGGGGACGGGCTGAGCGCCGATGTGCATGAGACGCCACTGATCCAGCAGATAGTTGTTGAGATCCACACGACCAGCATCGATGGCGTCCAGCAGATCCTGAGCCCAGGGCACCAGGAGCCATACGATAGTGCATTTCTCCTCGGTAATAGCCCGGAGGATCCACTCCGGCTTCACACCGCGCAGCAGCACCGCCTTACTGCCGGAGAGGAGACTGCCGAACCAGTGCATCTTGGCACCGGTGTGGTAGAGAGGCGGGATGCAGAGGAACACATCATCCCGGGTCTGGCCGTGATGCTTTTGCTCTGTGCGGCAGGAATTGATAAGGGCGCAGTGGTTGTGGAGGATGGCCTTGGGGAAGCCGGTGGTGCCGGAGGAGAAGTAGATGGCGGCGTAGTCTGTCTCCTCCAGGGCTACCGGAGGGGCGCTGGAGGAGCAGTAGCCCATGAGCTTGCAGCAGTCCTCCGCATAAGCGGGCTTATTGCGGCCTACGAAGAACATCTGCTTTACCTGGGTAAGCTGATCTGCAATGGGGTCTAGTCGGCCTACGAACTCAGGCCCGAACACCAGCACCTCTACATCTGCCAGCTCCAGGCAGTACTTGATCTCATCGCTGGAGTAACGGAAGTTCAGGGGAACCGCCACGCACCCGGCTTTGAGAATACCAAAGTAGATAGGCAGCCACTCCAGGCAGTTCATGAGAAGAATCCCCACCTTGGTGCCCCGCTCCAAACTGCGGCTGAGAAGCAAATTGGCAAAGCGGTTAGCCCGGCGGTCAAAATCCTTCCAGGAGAGCTCCCGGCGGTAGGGGGCGTCAGGGAGAGCCTGCTCGATCAGGCTGGCCTCCCGCCAGGTGACAGCCTTGTCCCGCTCCTCGGAGGGGTTGATCTCCACCAACGCGATATCGGAGCCGTAAAGTCTGGCATTTCGTTCCAGTAATTCGGTAATGACCATGATGTACATCCTCCTGCATGTTTTGTTCGGCCACAAAAAAGTCCTCTGCGCACGATGTGCGCAGAGGACGAGAATTTCCCGTGGTACCACCTCAGTTTACCGTTTTCACGGCCTCAAGGGGCACTGACATGCCCCGGGCGCTGTATCGGGCGCTCCCGGCGGAGCCTACTGGACAGCGGGCGGTAAAATCCGCCCCTGCGTTCAGTCCGCTGCTCGGAAAGGTATTCAGACCCCGGCCCCTACCGCCTTGCACCACCCGGCAGCTCTCTGAAGGGGAGGAAAGGATCCTACTGATTTTCCTCATCGCATTTTTGTATACGCGATGTACTTTACCACTTTTAACAACTAAAGTCAAGGAAAATTTTAAAATAGTTTACAGAAAAAAGAGCGTGATGCTGTGCATAGTCAAACCGCTTCCAAACTTCCTGTTTTACAGGATAAAAATGCAGGGTTTAGGCCATGGTAAAGCCGTTCACGGTGACATATGCCACCTGGATGCCCAGGTCGTCGGTGATATTTACAGCGTAGAGACACAAGGTCCGGCCCGCTTTCAAACAGGAGGCCTCCGCCCGCAGCTGCGTCCCTTTGGCCGGGGCCAGGAAGGTGACAGAGGCGTGCTGGCTGACCGTGACCTTGTCGCTAAAGCCGTTGGCGGCCACAGCGAAGGCAAAATCTGCCAGAGTAAATATAGCGCCGCCCATGGGGGTGCCGTTGGCATTCATATGCTGAGGCCCCAGGGGCAGTACACAAACAGCGTGGTTTGGCTCCGCCTCCAGGATCCTGGCGCCAACCACGGCAGTGGCAAAACAGTCGTGGTGAAAGCGTTCATTGAGTTCATCCAGTGTAGGCATGGGGAAGGGCTCCTTTCTAATAGGACTTATTTCTGATGGTTTTTATTGTAGCATGGAAAAAGCGGCGGGACAATATACAATGTAGATGATAAAAAGAGCCGGACGGCATATCTGCCGCTCGGCTCTTTTCACTATCATGATTCTGTAAAATAGCAGTTTTCAGGGTAAGCCACTCTTATATGCGGAAGGCCAGCAACATAACGGCAGCCAGTATGACAGACAAGATCTCTTTGAACAGGAGCACAGAATCTCTCTTCTTTGTCATAGGAATATACCTCGCTTCCGGATTGGTTCTATTCCTTTGACGCAGGAGAAAGGGAGAATGTTCCCATCAAAAAGAAAAATATTTAGGGGAGTACCAGTTCCTTGCACAGTCCATGGCCCCCGAAGATCTGCCATGTGCCCGGTCCCAGGATGGCAGGCAACGCCTTGCGCTCCTGGGCACAGAGAGCGCTGTCGGTATCCACGCTGGTCATGAGGTAGGGCGCATAGTGGTTGTAGGCGGTCTGCTCTGGAGTCATCTCCTTGATGTTGATGAAGATATCGCCGGTAAATGCAAGATGATGGCGCCGCTCCACCAGCACCAGTTCTCCGGGCAGGTGGCCTCCTTGTCCCTCATACACCTCGAAGTCGAGATCGCCAAAAGACCAACTGCCGATACATTCAATCGGCTGGGCGGGCTTTTTATCAGTGCCACAGATGACCTGCAGGATCTCAGGGCGTGGGGGATGGTAGGAGGTGAGGATCTTGCAGATGCGGATATAAGGTGCGTGGAGGGGATTCTGCTCCCGGAAACCGCCTCCAGCCTCCCGCTCCATAACCAGGGAGTCCTTGCTTTTTTGGCTGAGGTATACAGTGGAAAACAAGTCCAGCAGTCCGCAGTGGTCCACGTCAGCGTGGGTAACCAGTGCGGCTTTCCGGCAGGTGTCAAACCCTGGAACCAGAGCGCGGAGCAGGGAGAGCGTTTCCTCCCGGTAGCAGGCGTAGCCTGTGTCCACAAAGAGATACATGCCCTGATGCTTCAGAATACAGATATTACTGCCGCAGGGGGGCTCGATGAGGGTGATATGGAGATCATCCCCCATGGAGTACTCTGTGATCCGGGGCTGGAAAGCATCGCCCCGGTGGTCCGCCAGGGCCTCGGCAAAGCCTCGGATATACTCAAAGGTCTTGTGGAAGGGCTCGTTGCGCTCGTCCAGCATCTGCATGATCAGGTTGGCATTGATGATAAGATCTGTCCGGCTTTCTTTTCCCAGAGCCATCCTTTCTGCCAACTCGCTGGCAAAAGAGACGTAGAAGATACTGTTGTCCAGGATCTTCTCTGTTTTGTCATAGTCCAGAACACGAACTGGGCAAAGATGAGAGACTGCATGGAGAAAATGAGAGAATTGCTCCGGCTTCTCCACAAACAGCCCCATCTTAAAGAGCTGCCAACCGCTGCCATTCTCCTGGGAACTGAGATAGGAGATGTTGAAATTATACTGGGCGATGAGTTCCAGTACGCCGGCTACGCTGCCGGGTACGTCCCGGAGCTTGAACTCCACCAGCAGTACGCTTTGGGCGCCGCTGCTCTGGAGGTAGCCGATTTTCCGCAGTTCCTCGGTAGCCAGCTCCAGCCGCTCTGGCTCACCGTCCGCCTCAATAAAAAGGGTATGGGTGTCGATGGCCTTGTTGTAGCTGACCCGGGTAATGTTAAGCCCCAGGGCCGCCATGCACCGGCTGGCCTTAAGGAAGGCTCCTACATGGTCGGGCATGGTAGTAACATAGGTTTTTTTCATAGTATCACCCCATGAACAGGGCCATGATCACTGGTGTCACATAGGCTTCAATAAACGCCGCCGCCACCGTCAAGGGCAGGACCAGCAGCAGCAATACCCGCAGAAGGTCACTGAGCAGCTCCACCATAGATGCCCGTTTAGGGCTGCTGGTGACCAGGCGGCACATGTTCCGGCACAGACAGACACCGCAGGCAGAGGCGATGATCAGGGCAGGAAGCTCAAATATGCCGTGTGGCAGGATGCCGGCGAAATAGATGCTCATAGGGATACCGCTGCTGTGGTACCACGCGGCCATAAGTCCCACAAGTGCACCGTTGGATATCAGAGTAAGGACCGGAAGAAACAGGAAGGGGACAAAGCCGTACAGTACCGCTACGAGCATGGCGGTCCAGTTGTTGGTAAGAAGGCCGAAAGGAGAGATGTTGCCGGCACTGTCCATGATCCCTGCTTCCTCTACCATGGCCATGAACTGTTCCAGGACCGTGTTTATCACCTCAGGAGAGACATAGCCCAGAATCAGCCCAAAGAAAACAGAGCCCGCCATGGCCAGGGTACATCCCAGCAGGATTTTCCGAAAGTCTGTCCGCAGAAACTGGCCCAGCAAATGAAGCTGCTCCTTCAGCGCGCTCATACTTTCAGCTTCTCCAGGCCCAGGTTCAGCCGGCGCAGGCACTCCTCCCGGCCCAGAATGGCGCAGATTTCCACCGCGCCGCCAGGGGTAACGGCCTGTCCTGCCGCAGCGATCCGCACCGGCCACATGAGGGTAGCATTCTTGACCTCCAGCTTCTCCGCAAGGGCGATCAGCCCGTCATGGATGGCGTCGGTAGTCCACGACTGCAGAGCCTCCAGCATGGGAATGGCAGCCTCCAGCATGGTGCGGGACACCTCGTCGTTGGTCTTGGACTTCTTGTTGGTGAAGAGGTCCTTGTCATACTCCGGCAGAGTCTCGAAGAAAGCCACCTTCTCCGGAATGTCCGTCAAACGCTCACACCGGGCCTGGAGCAGGGCGGCGATGGCGGCGGCATCCATGGCGGGATTCTTCACAGTCTCGCGGATATAGGGCTCCGCTGTAGCAGCAAAAGCCTCCGGCGTCATGGCACGGAGATAGAGGGCGTTGAAGTGTGTCAATTTTTCAATATCGAAGATAGCGGGGGATTTGGAGATACCGGAGATATCAAATACCTCTGCCAGCTCTTGCAGAGAAAATACCTCTTGCTCTGCGTGCTCACCCCGGGGACTCCAGCCAAGAAGGGCCACATAGTTCAAAATGGCCTCCGTGAGATAGCCCTGGGCCTTCAGATCCTCATAGGAGGGATCGCCGTGACGCTTGGACATCTTGTTGTGGGCATCCCGCATAACGGGGGAGCAGTGGACGTAGGTGGGCACCTCCCAGCCAAAGGCCTGGTAGAGCAGATCATACTTGGGGGCGCTGCTGAGGTACTCGCTGCCACGGACCACGTGGGTGATGCCCATGAGGTGGTCATCGATGACGTTGGCAAAGTTGTAGGTGGGCAGGCCGTCCCGCTTGATAAGGACCTGGTCGTCCAGCGTATCATTATCTACGGTGATGTCACCGAAAATGGCGTCGTGGAAGGTGGTGGTTCCGGAGGCGGGGATCTTCTGCCGGATGACATAGGGCTCCCCGGCCGCTACCCGGGCCTTGGCTTCAGCGGGATCCAGATCCCGGCACGGATCGGCGGCACGGTTGAAGTCGCCGCTGTCCTCCTCGCTCTCCGTCTTTTCGCAGAAGCAGTAGTAGGCATGTCCCTTTTCCACCAGCAGTTCTGCATAGCGGCCGTAGGTGTCACGACGCTGAGACTGGATATAGGGGGCCACAGGACCGCCTACATCCGGACCCTCGTCGTGGTCCAGACCACACTCCGCCATGGTGCGGTAGATCACATCGGTGGCGCCCTCCACCAGTCTGACCTGGTCTGTATCCTCAATGCGCAGGATAAAAGTTCCCCCGGCGTTACGAGCGATAAGCCAGGTATACAGGGCGGTGCGGAGGTTGCCCACATGCATGTAGCCGGTGGGGGAGGGAGCAAAGCGGGTACGTACCTTGCCGTGGGGGATCTTTGCCTCCATCTCCGCAAAATATGTCATATCAAGAGCCATAGTAAATATCCTCCGTGATGTTGGTTTCGTCAATGCCGGTTTATTATACCAAATGACTGGGCAGGGGGTCAAGGGTGACGAAACAAATCCTGGGAGGAAACCGTCTAAATTCTCTGGAATCAGGTTGTCAATTGTTGCGTCATATGGTACAATAGGATGCTAATGGATACCTGCGCAAAAAAGCGATCATGATAGAAAAAGGAGCAAGGTAACACTATGGATGAGAAAAAAGTCATGCTCTCCGGCATCCAGCCCAGCGGAGACCTGCATTTGGGCAACTATCTGGGGGCCATCCGTAACTGGGGCGCCCGGGCCGAGGAGTTCGACTGCTACTATTTTATGGCCGATATGCACACCATCACTGTGCGGCAGGAGCCCGCGGCTTTGCGGCGGCGGACCCTGGAGCAGTTGGCCCAGTATATTGCCTGTGGTCTGGATCCGGAGAAGAACACCCTCTTTATTCAGTCCCATGTTCACCAGCATGCGGAGCTGGGCTGGGTCCTCAACTGCTATACCATGTTCGGCGAGCTCAGCCGGATGACCCAGTTTAAGGATAAGGCCGCCAAGCACGCGGAAAATATTAACGGCGGTCTGTTCACTTACCCCGCTCTCATGGCGGCGGATATCCTCCTCTACCAGCCTGACTTTGTCCCTGTGGGAGACGATCAGAAGCAGCACGTGGAGCTGACGCGGGACGTAGCCCAGCGTTTCAACGGTATTTACGGCGACGTGTTCAAGGTCCCCGAGCCCTATATCCCAAAGACCGGCGCCCGGATCATGAGCCTCAACGCCCCGGACACCAAGATGAGCAAATCCATCCCCGAGGGCTGTGTGTTCCTTATGGAGAAGCCGGAGGACATCCAGCGCAAATTCAAGCGGGCCATCACCGACAGCGATACGGAGAACTGTGTGCGCTACGACCCCGCCAGTAAGCCCGGCGTGGCCAACCTCATGGCCATCTACTCCGCTGTTACAGGTAAGACCTATGAGGCCATCGAAGCGGAGTTTGCCGGTATGGGTTACGGCAAGTTCAAGCCCGCCGTGGGCGACGCAGTGGTGGAGGCCCTTCGACCCATCCGGGAGGAGGCAACCCGCATCATGGCGGACAAGGCCTACCTGGAGAGCGTTTACCGCGCCGGTGCGGAGAAGGCCTCCTATGTGGCTGAAAAGACCCTCCGCAAGGTCTATAAGAAGATCGGCTTTGTGGCGAGATAACGGGAGGCGTAACTGTCATGTTGTTTGAACGTGAGGATATCCTGCCTGTAATTTTAGCCCTAGGTGTGGCAATGCTCATCAGCTTTGTAGCCACCCCTTTGGTTAAAAAGCTTGCATATAAGGTAGGCGCGGTAGACGTACCCAAGGACAATCGCCGGATGCACGACCATCCCATCCCACGGATGGGCGGTCTGGCCATCTTTATCGGCTGCGTGGCCAGTATTCTCCTGTTTGCGGATGTTACCCGACCCCTGCAGGGCATCCTGCTGGGCTCCTGCCTGATTGTGGCGGTAGGCGTGGTGGATGACGCGCATCCTCTGGGAGCCGGCGTCAAGTTCATTTTACAGATCGTAGCCGCCCTCATCGCTGTGTGGCATGGGGTTATCATTCAGACCATTGCCAACCCCTTCTTTTTTGGAGACAACCCCTATTGGAACTTCGGCATCTGGGCGGTGCCCATCACCGTGATCTGGATCGTAGCAGTGACCAACAGCGTCAATCTGATCGACGGCTTGGATGGTCTGGCTGACGGCGTATCCACCATCGGAGCCTTTACTATGCTGATCATTGCCCTCCTGATGGGGGATCTGGAGATTGCTGTTATCACCGCCGCTCTAGTAGGCGCCTGTGTGGGATTTATCCCCTATAACCGCAATCCGGCCAAGATCTTTATGGGAGATACCGGCTCTACCTTCCTGGGCTTCATGCTGGCCACAGTGTCGGTGATCGGCCTTTTCAAGTTCTATGCCGTGATCTCCTTCATCGTTCCCTTCATTATCCTGGGCTTTCCCATCTTCGACACCGTCTCCGCCTTTACCCGCCGTATTCTCAAGGGGCAGAATCCCATGAAGGCAGACCGCAGCCATACCCACCACAAGCTCATCGACATGGGCATGAACCAGAAACAGGCAGTGGCAACTCTCTACCTGGTGGCAGGGGTCCTGGGCCTGTGCGCGGTAATGATCGTCACCACCGGCTATGTCAAGTTGATCTTGTCCGTGGCGGCTTTAATTGGCGTTGCCTTCACTGTGGCCCGGATCGCCCGTTATCCCCACGACCATCACCACAAGAAAGAGGAGTGCGGCGGTGGGCAGCAGCCCCAGTCTGAGCACATTCAGGAAAACAAGCCGGAGGAACCCACCGGCGATTCCCACAAGGAGGCTTGACGACATATGGAAAATTTGCGCATCATGAGCGTATTCGGCACCCGTCCGGAGGCCATCAAGATGGCGCCGCTGGTAAAGGAACTGGCTTCCCGCCAGGGAATCGACTCCATCTGCTGTGTCACTGCCCAGCACCGGGAGATGCTGGATAGCGTGCTGGAGGTCTTTGACCTGAAGCCGGACTGGGACCTAGACATCATGACCCCCCGGCAGACCCTCAGCACCATCACCAGCAAGTGCCTCACCGGCATGGATGAGGCCATCGATACCCTGAAGCCGGACATGATCCTGGTCCACGGGGACACCTCTACCACCTTTGCTGGAGCCCTCTCCGCCTTTTATCACAAGGTGCCGGTAGGCCATGTGGAGGCGGGGCTGCGGACCTACGATAAGTACTCCCCCTATCCGGAGGAGATGAACCGCAAGCTTGTTACCGCCATTGCCGACCTCTATTTCTGTCCCACGGAGAACAACCGGGAGAACCTGCGCCGTGAGGGCGTGGAGAAGGGCGTGTTTGTTACAGGAAATACCGTTATTGACGCTCTCAAAACAACTGTACGCAAGGATTATTGCTTTACAACCGAAATTCTGAATCAGCTGCCCTATGACAGCAAGAAGATCCTTCTTGTTACCTGCCATCGCCGGGAAAACTACGGCCAGCCTATGGAGGACATCATGTCCGCTCTGGCGGAGATTGCCCGAACCCATGACGATGTGGAGTTGGTCTATCCCGTACACCTGAGCCCCGTGGTTCAGGAGTGCGCCCGCCGCCATCTGGAGGGCATCCCCAACGTCCATCTGATCGCGCCTCTGGCAGCCGATGAGATGCACAATCTGATGGCCCGGTGCTATCTTGTGCTGACAGATTCCGGTGGCCTCCAGGAGGAAGCCCCAGCCCTTGGTAAGCCGGTACTGGTGCTGCGGCGGGAGACGGAGCGGCCGGAGGCAGTTGCCGCCGGTACCGTGAAGCTGGCTGGCGTGGATCGGCAGACCATCATCAATATGGCGCACACCCTTATCATCGATTCTGAGGCTTACGCCGCCATGGCCCACGCTGTGAATCCCTACGGCGACGGAGAAGCATGCCGCCGGATTGCTGATGCGATCCTGTGGCACTTTGGCCGTGGTGAGAAGCCGGATGATTTCTAGGCCTGAGCAATAGAATTCCAGCAGGGAGGAGGCTGGAGAGCTTGCGCAAACAGAAGACGACTTACTATATCGCTGTGGTAAGCATCCTGCTGATTCTGGCGGTTCTGGCACTGGCCAAGGGAGGCCTGCGGCGCTCCGGAAATATTGTGCTGCCCACAGAGCAGGCCGACGCAGGAGATAGCGACGACAGTGGTGCTGCGGAAGGGTTGGATGTGGTACGGATTACTCCTGCCACTGTTCAACCAGCCATCAATACCCTGTCTCGTCCGGCAACTTACAGCCGGACCCAGCGGGTGGAGACCTACTGGAGCGGCGGCAGCGGTGTGTCGGAATCCCAGGTCTCGGTCAGCGGCGGCAGGACCCGTATCGATACGCCCATGCCGGACGGCAGCATTCAGCATATGTTGGTGGTCGGCGGCAGCGCGGCCATCTGGTATGATGATGAGACAGAGTGGACTGTGCTGACTGCAGAGCAGTTCAATGCCGATATTGCTCAGCGGATGCTGACCTACGAGACAGTACGGGACCTACCCGTCTCAGAGATTGCAGAGGCCAGCTATCAGGAACTGGACGGCGTATATTGTATCCATGTTTCCACGAAGGAGGATGCTGACGGCTATGTCAGTAGCTACTGGGTCAATGTAAGCAACGGCCTTTTGAAGCAGGCGGAGCGCTATTGTGATGGTCAGTTGGTCTATCTTTTTACCGCCCAAGACACCAACCTGGATGCCCCGGGGGAGGAGTTGTTCCTGCTGCCTGACGGCAGTACATGGGAAGGTGCCTAACCTTCTGCATCTATTCTGAAATGAAAAACACCGGACTTCTGCCGCTTTTGCAGCAAAAGTCCGGTGTTTTTATATGTATCTGTGCAGAAAGGCTTATGCAGAAAATTGCTACAGAATCAGAAGCAGTCCCAGAGCCAGCAGCAGCTCCTCGTCCTCTCCTTCACGGAACAGGAGGAACAAAATGGCTAACAGCAGCAGATCACCTGTGTCCAGATCATCCAGCTTAAGCTTGCCCATGATCTGGGAGAGAAAGCCATTCATCCCGCTCTTTTGGCGGCTGGTCCCGCCACCGGAAAGCGGATGCTCCGGTTCACCGGTTGGTACCCGTTGATATACCCCGGCGTCATTGCGGACATAGCGGTTATACATCGGATTCCCCCATTGCGGCCAGGAACTTCTTTCCCAGATGGATGAGCCTTGCGGCTTTTACCGCCCGCTCCACCTTTTCCTGGCGCTCCGGCTTTAAAAAAGGACGCAGGGCATTGAGGAGCTGAAGACGGCGGTCCTGCTCCTCACCGCCCCGCAGCTCTCCGATCAGGGGCAGGAACCGCTGGATCATGCCAGGATCGATCTCTCCAAAAAGGTCGCTGATCCCAGAGAGGGGATTGGCCCCCGGCGGCTTTTCTTCGGAGGAAGCCGTGGTCTCTCCGTCTCCGGAAGATCCGCCAGGGGGTGTGCCGTCCAGATTCAGAGATTGAGCCAGCTGCATCACCTGGGCCATGGCGTTGGGATCGGACAGGATGGCATTCAGTTTTTCTTCAAAGTCGCTCAAATGCCGTCCCCTCCTTTATCGCTTTATTTTCCGCCCATCGTCTGATCCAGCCGGCGAAGGAGCGCCGCGCCATCGGGACTTCCTACGATGGATTTTACCATCTCCCGGAGCTGCTCCGGATTGCCTTTCGCCGCCTCCTGGGCTGCTTTCTGCAGGGCGGCCTGATCTCCACTCTGTGAGAGCATTTTTGCCAGCGCCTGGGCATCCGGTGATTTTGCCAGAGCCGCAATGGCCTTCTTGTCGTTGAGAAACTGCTGCAGCTTAGAGGGTTCATTCTGTTTCATGCCGGGACCTCCCTTTCCTTGTCTTTCCAGTATATGTGCTGCAACGAAAAAATGTGCCCCCTCCAGAAGAAAAGGAGGGGGCATAATTGAGATTTCTTATTTAAGGAAAGGGAAGGACCGGAAAATCAGTTGCCTGTCTTAGTAAAATGATCGCACCAGGGGCGCAGGGTACAGTTGGCGCAGTCTGGACGCCGGGCTACACAAACCGCCCGGCCATGGAGGACCATCCGGTGACAGAAATCGTTGCTCTCCTCCGGGGGAATCGCCTTGCGCAGCTGCATCTCCACCTTCAGCGGGTCTTTACTGCCGTCAGTGATCCCCAGCAGTCCGGTAATTCGGATGCAGTGGGTGTCGCAGACATAGCCCTCCTTACCGTAGACATCGCCCAGGATCAGATTGGCCGTCTTCCGGCCCACGCCGGGCAGTTTCAGCAGCTCCTCCATCGTATCCGGAACTTTTCCGCCGTACTCCGTCAGCAGCATGCGGCTGGCGGCCACGATGTCCCGGGCCTTGGCCCGCCAAAAGCCGGTGGAATGGATGATCTCGCCCACCTCCTCCTCAGTGGCGGCAGCCAAAGATTCCAGGGTGGGGAAGCGGGCATAGAGCACCGGGGTTACCATATTCACCCGGGCGTCCGTACATTGGGCAGCCAGACGCACGGAGAAAAGCAGCTCATAGGCCTTCTCCGGATCAAAGTCCAGGGAGCATATCGCATCGGGATAGAGGACCTTCAGTTCCTCGATAATAGCGGAAATGGCTTCTTTGGTTTTCATCACATCACCTCGCTCCCCATCATACCACATCCTGCGACAAATTTCGAGGAAAAAATCAGTGCAAAACTGAATCGGGTGTGGTACAATGATACAATCCGGGCAGTCAGGAAGGTGACATTGCCTGCGCAGGCAGTAATTTTCCTGGTTTTGTCCTGACAGACTGATCCCGGCGGCTTTCATACCGCCGGGACATACACTGAGAAGAGAGGAGGGACCACTATGGACAGGCCATTGGCTGACCGTATCCGCCCGAAAACTCTGGATGAAGTGGTAGGACAGCGGCATCTGCTGGGGCCCAACGCCCTGCTGCGCCGCTTTATTGAGAAGGGAACTGACGCCAACTTGGTGTTCTACGGCCCCTCCGGTACCGGTAAGACCACCATTGCCAACATCATCGCTACCCAGACCCACCGTACTCTGTACAAGCTCAATGCCACCACCGCGTCCCTCCAGGATATCAAGGATATCATGGCGGACGTGGGAACCATGATGGCACCCAAGGGGATACTGCTCTATCTGGATGAGATCCAGTACTTCAATAAGAAGCAGCAGCAGTCTCTGCTGGAGTTTATGGAAAATGGTGCCATCACCCTGATTGCCTCCACCACAGAGAACCCCTATTTCTATGTTTACAGTGCCCTGCTCAGCCGGAGCACAGTGTTCGAGTTCAAGCCCGTTACCGCCCAGGAGGTGCTCCCGGCGGTGGAACGGGCCTTAGGTGTCGTTCGGCAGGAGAGCCAGCTGCCTCTTATCTGGGAGGAGGGGGTGCCGGACTACATCGCCCACGCCTGCGGTGGGGACGTGCGCAAGGCCATGAATGCAGTAGAACTGCTGTATGAGGCCGCTGTTCCCTGTAAAGGGGAACTCCTTCTCACGGTCTCTGACGCAGAGCAGGTGGCCCAGCGCAGCGCCATGCGCTATGATCGAGATGGAGACGCCCACTACGACCTGCTCTCTGCCTTGCAGAAGTCTATCCGAGGCAGCGACCCCGATGCAGCCGTCCACTATCTGGCCCGGCTTCTGGAGGCCGGAGACCTGCTGAGCCCCTGCCGGCGGCTGTTGGTCATTGCGGCGGAGGATATTGGCCTTGCCTATCCCATGGCCATCCCCATTGTGAAGGCCTGTGTGGACTCTGCCCTGCAGCTGGGGCTCCCGGAGGCTCGCCTCCCTCTGGGGGACGCGGCCATTCTTCTGGCCACAGCACCAAAATCCAACACCGGCCACAACGCTATCATTGCCGCCATGGAGGACGTGAAGCGGGGCAAGACCGGGGATATTCCCCGGCATCTCAAGAACGTCCACGCTGACTCTGCCGATGCGGGGCCGGTGGCAAAGTACAAATACCCCCACGTTTACCCCAACCGCTGGGTGGAGCAGCAGTACCTGCCTGACGAGCTGGTGGGGACCTCCTATTACCAGTGGGGGGAGAACAAGACCGAGCAGGCCGCCAAGGCCTACTGGGAGAAGATCAAGGGAAAACCGCTCTGATCTGTGGTCAGTAGACCCAGTTCTCTGTAGTACCGTCAGTGATGAAATAGCGCAGGGGGGAAGGGGCCCTGGCCCGGCCCAGCCTGCGGATCACCTGGAGCTTGATTTTTCGGCTTTCCGGCCGGATAGACTTGATGTAGACGGATACGCTGTCCCCTGGGGCCAGCCCCTGTTTCCACTCTGCGAGGCCAGAAAGGTTGGGGGTCAGTTCGATGAAGACGCCATAGTCCTGGATGCTGCGGACAATGCCGGTGACGGTATCACCGGGTGCAAATCCGGCAGCGTTTTCCAGCCATGTCCCCAGCAGCTCCTTGTGACTTAAGTAGATCCGGCAGGCGGGAGCATCCACAGCGGTAACCGTCACCAGAATATCCTGCCCCACGGCAAAACGGTCGGCGGGGTGGGAGATGCGGGCGGCGGAGATCCGTTCCAGGGGTACCAGGGAGGTAAAGCCACAGCCCAAATCCACAAAGGCGCCAAAGTGCTCCAGGTGGGTAACTCGGGCGGGAAGAACGACCCCAGGCCGAGCATATTCCAGTAGCCAGGACATAGCCTGTTCCTGGGCGGCTCTGCGGGACAATGTGAGATGGGGCTTTCCTCCGCCGTCCACCTCGATCTTCGTTACCGTACAGGATACCGGTAGTCCCACCCTGGACAGGACAGCGATCTCCCGCTGGGCCCCACTGACGGCGGGGTGGACCGCGTCCTCCCGGGGAATGATCCCTTCATAACCGCCCAGGTCTATTGCCAGCTCTCCTTGACTGCTGCAGCGGAGGGCTAGGCCTGTGAGCACCGTCTGCCGATCCATGGCCTCCCGCAGAGCAGATAGGGGCTGATGCTCCGGAAATAGTGGTCCCACGCCCTCCGGCAGGAATTCATCTCTATGCAAACAACACACCACCCTTTTTCTAATTGGCACGGGGGAGCACTCCGGCACCGTTTTGGCGCTGCATCCGCGCCCCACATGAACCATCCTATGCAAGGCCATGCTTGACTGTTGCGGCTTTCATTTAATATAATTGATAATCTGACCGTTGACAGGAGAATCTTACACCGAGACCTCACGATTTTTGGAACCCTGTCGGGTCCCGGAGAGCGGCGGCTACGCGGGGAAGGAGGCGGACAATGGATCTCAAATTGAATCAGAAAGTGGAACTGAAAAAATCCCACCCCTGCGGAAGTAAGGTATGGACCATTCTGCGGGTGGGTATGGATATTAAGCTGCGCTGCGAGGGCTGCGGCCATGAGCTGATGCTGCCCCGAAGCAAAGCGGAAAAAGCCATCAAAAAAATCCTGAGCGAGGAGGAGCCGAAATGAGTCCAAAATGGGTCAAGATCATCTCCCGGGTGATCATCGCCCTGCTGGTACTGTCCATGGTGGCGGGACTGATCCTGCCGCTGGTGGGCTGATGCCGGCAGATACACAAGTACAAAAGGACATAAAAGCGGCGCGCTGCAAGGAGGGTCTTTGCAGCGCGCCATATCGTTTTTCCGCAAGCCTCAACAAGTCTCCATCATGCTTTCAGCTTGCCGCAGAGATCTTCCAGAGCATCCCCCATAGCCTCCTCAAAGGTGGGGTGGGGACGCATGGCAGAGAGCAGCTGCTGTGCCGTCATGCCGTTGACCACAGCGGTGGTAACCTGGGTGATCATATCCGTGGCCCGCTGGCACATAAGCTGGGCCCCCAGGATCACACCCGTATCGGCGTCTGCCACAATTTTCATAAAGCCCCGCTCGCCGTCGGCGATCACAGTCTTGCCGTTGGCGGACATAAGGCATTTTCCAACCTTTACTGCCTGGCCCTGAGCTTTGGCTTCGTCGGCGGTAATGCCTACGGCGGCAATCTCGGGATCGGTGTAAATGCAGGAGGGGATGTAACGTCCGTCAATGACCGGTTCATTTCCCGCCAGCAGTTCCACGCAGTCAGTACCCTGGGCAGAGGCCACATGGGCCAGCTGCACCTTGGCGGTCACATCTCCCACAGCATAGATGCCGGGGACGCTGGTCTGGTAATGCTCGTCGGTGAGGATCCGGCCCCGCTCCATATCCAGGGAGAAGCCCTCACCGAAGAGACCGGCAGTGTTGGGCCGACGGCCGATGGCGCAGAGAACTGCCTCGCCCCGGGCCTCGCCGGGCTGGTCTTTGCAGGTGTAACGGACTGCCAGGGAACCATCCTCAGCCTTCTCCACGGCGCTGACCATAGACCCTGGGAACACCTTCACGCCCCGCTTTTTCAGGATCATAGTCAGGTTCTGGCAGATTTCGCGGTCCATGTTGGGAAGAATCCGGTCCATAGCCTCTAAAATAGTGACCTCGCAGCCCATGGCGCTGTAGACGGAGGCCAGTTCCACGCCGATAACGCCGCCGCCGATAATCACCAGGGAGGAGAACAGTTTTCCCTCTCCCTCCAGCAGCTCATCGGAGGTCACTGCCAGCTCCAGGCCGGGGATGGGAGGCCGGGCAGGGATGGAGCCGGTGGCGATGAGAATGTTGTCTGCGGTATAGGTCTCATCATTTACCGACACCTTGCCCGGCTCTACAATGGTACCGGTGCCGCGGATCAGGTCCACTTTCTTCTGCTTGAAGAGTCCCTCAATGCCAAGGCGCAGCTTCTCCGTCACATCCGCCTTCCTACGGTGGGCGGTAGCAAAGTCAATAGAGAGGTCCTGGGCGTGTACGCCAAACTTCTCTCCCTCCTTGGCCTGGGTATAGATCTCCGCGGTGTGCAGCAGGGCCTTGGTGGGAATGCAGCCCCTGTTGAGGCAGGTGCCGCCCACATCGCGGTTCTCCACCACGGCGGTTTTCATGCCCAGCTTGGCTGCCCGAAGAGCGGACACATAGCCGCCGGGTCCTGCGCCAATGACGATCAATTGATAATCGCTCATGGTTGTATTTGCTCCTTTTCCTGGCCCCGGACCGTCATGGTCCGGGACCGCTGTATGTAAGTTACAGGTTCTGCTCCGCCAGGAGGGTACAGATATCTCGCTGTATCTCCTGGGGGATAGGGGCATGCTCCACCGCCTGGCATAACTGTGACAGGTGGAAAGGGCAGCCGGTGAGGGCCCGCTCCAGAGGGGAGGCGAATGACGGGTCCATGGCATCGGTATACACTGCCGCTTCCTGAACGGTACCTCCGTCCGCTGCCAGCTGTATAGTGATTTCTCCCCAGGGATATTTTCCCGCACACTGGGCGGTGAAGGCCAGCCGCCGGCCATAGACCCATTCCCAGCTGCGGTAACGCTCCTCCAGAGCACCTATCTCTTTTTCATCCAAATCTGCGAGGGAGAGGTGCTCTGCGGGAAGCTGGTATACCTGGGAAAATGCCTCCGCCAGAACTTCTTTCATCCTCGAAATTGTTAACTCAGGGCACAGTTCCCTCAAATTGATCACTCTAGAACGGACAGAAGGCACACCCTTAGCCTGAAGCTTGGCAGGGGAGGGGCTGAGATACTTGCCCATCATCTCCATATTCGCATCCACAAGAATGGTGCCATGGTGATAGCGGCGTCCGTGGTGCTGGTAGAAAGCATTACCGGAAAATTTCCGGCCATCGGCCAGGATGTCATTTCGGCCGGAGCACTCCGCCGGGATGCCCAGCTGCCGGCAGGCGGTGGTGATCACCGACAGCTGCCTGTGAAGGTCGTAGTCCTCCGAACGGACCAGAAAGGTAAAGTTCAGGTTCCCCATGTCGTGGTATACCGTCCCGCCGCCGGAGAGTCGCCGGGCCAGACGGCCGCCGTCGGCCTCCAGCAGAGAGGTGCGGCACTCCAACCAGGGGTTCTGGTTGCTGCCAATGACCACAGTATGGCGGTTCTGCCAGAGATAGAGGATGCAGTCCCCGGGCTCCGCCTTGTTGAACAGGTATTCCTCCAGGGCCAGGTTGTGGTAGGGGTCCGTGGTATCCGTCTCCAGAAGGAAGAGCCGCTGGATCATACCTTATTCCTCCGTATACCGCAGCACCGGGTTCCGGGCAGCGCCCACCTCGTCCAGACGGCGGATCGGCGTGGTCAAGGGAGCGTCGTGGAGGGCCTGGGCATCGCTGTGGGCCAGATCCCACAGCTTGAGGAACACATCGCAGGCCTCGTCCAAAGTCTCCTTGCTCTCCGTCTCTGTGGGCTCAATCATCAGTGCTTCGTGGACAATGAGGGGGAAATACATCGTGGGGGGATGGATGCCGTTATCCAGAAGGCCCTTGGCGATGTCCATAGCGGATACGCCGGTCTCATGGAGCAGGTCCTCCAGGCACATGACAAACTCGTGCATGCAGGGCACGTCGTAGGCCATGGTGTACTTCTCCTTCAGCCGCTTCATCATGTAGTTGGCATTGAGAACGGCGTTTTCCGCTGCCTCGGGGATACCGGCCTTGCCCAGGGTCAGGACGTAGGTCAGGGCCTTCACCACCACGGTGAAGTTGCCGTAGAAATCCTTCACCCGGCCGATGGAGTGCTCAGGAGTGACAAAATGGTAGCTGCCGTCCTCGGCTTTTTCCACCATGGGGCCGGGGAGGAAGGGCTTGAGCAGGGCCTTGCAGCCCACCGCGCCGGAACCGGGTCCGCCGCCGCCATGGGGGGTGGAGAAGGTCTTGTGAAGGTTCAGGTGGATCACGTCAAAGCCCATGTCGCCGGGGCGGACCACGCCCATGACGGCGTTGAGGTTGGCACCGTCATAGTAGCAGAGGCCACCTGCGTCGTGGACAATCTTGGTGATCTCCAGAATGTTCTTATCAAAGATACCCACCGTGTTGGGATTGGTAAGCATCAGGCCCGCGGTATCGGGGCCGACTGCAGCGCGCAGCGCCTCCACATCCACACAGCCGTCGGGGGCGGAGGGGATGTTCACCACCGTGTACCCGGCCATCACCGCCGAGGCGGGGTTGGTGCCGTGGGCGGAGTCGGGGACGATGATCTTGGTGCGGGTGCTGTCGCCCCGATGGTGGTGATAGGCTTTGATGAGCAGAAGGCCGGTAAACTCACCGTGGGCGCCGGCGGCGGGCTGGAAGGTCATGGCGTCCATGCCGGTGATCTCACTCAGCAGCTTCTCCGCCGTGGCATAGACCTCCAGGCAGCCCTGGACAGTGCTCTCCGGCTGGAGGGGGTGGATCTGGGTGAAGCCCGGTAGGGCGGCCATATCCTCGTTGATCTTGGGGT
Source organism: uncultured Oscillospiraceae bacterium (assembly GCA_944387775.1). Lineage (GTDB taxonomy): Bacteria > Bacillota > Clostridia > Oscillospirales > Oscillospiraceae > Pelethomonas. The sequence continues at coordinate 50,281 of CALXGE010000002.1, forward strand.
TGTACTTCATGGTGCAGGAGCCCAAGGGGTAGAAGCCGTCGTTGACGCCGTGGACCCGCTTGGCAAGAGCGGTGTAGTGGCGGGTCAGCTCTGTCTCCGATACCTGGGGCAGGGGCAGGGGAGCCTTCCGCTCCTGGGACAGGGACACCTCCGGCACATCGCAGGAGGGGAGCATATCCAGGTGCTGACCGGGAGCGCCTTTTTCAAAAATCAGCTTCATCTCAGCACACCTCCTTGATGATGGCTACGGCCCGATCCAGCTCCTCCCGGCTCACCATCTCGGTGACACACCAGAGGATGCCGCCCTCTACAGGGAGGCCGCCCAGGATGCCCGCCCTGTTGAGGGCATCCAGTACAGCCTGGGGCTTGTCGCAGGTGGTGACAAACTCGTGGAAGAACTCGCCGTCGTGGAGGCGCTTCATGCCGATCTTCTCCAGTTCAGCGGCCAGGTAGTGGGCCTTGGACATGGACTGCCGGGCGGCCTTCTCCAGGCCCTCGGGACCCATAGCGGTGAGGTAGACCCCGGCGGTCAGAGCGCAGAGAGCCTGATTGGAACAGATGTTGGAGGAGGCCTTCTCCCGGCGGATGTGCTGCTCACGGGCGGTAAGGGTGAGAACATAGCCCACCTTGCCCTCTACGTCGTGGGTCTGGCCCACAATGCGGCCGGGGAGCTTACGGAACATGGCCTTGGTAGCAGCCATAAAGCCGAGATACGGCCCGCCGAAGGCGATATCCAGACCCAGAGGCTGGCCCTCGCCTACGGCAATATCTGCGCCGCACTCAGCCGGGGTAGCCATCACGGCGCAGGCGATGGGGTTGACGCCCATGACGAACTTGGCACCGGCTGCGTGGACGATCTCGCCGATGGCGGCGGCGTCCTCCATGTTGCCGTAGTAGTTGGGCTGCTGGAGGTAGAAGCAGGCGGCGTCGGCGCCAAGGGAAGCCTTGAGGGCCTCCATGTCGGTGCGGCCGTCCTTTTCCGGCACTACCACCAGCTCCGTGTTGGAGCCGAAGCAGTAGGTCTGCATGGTCTCGATCACGTGGGGATGGGCGCAGGCGGAGACATAAGCCTTGGTCCGCTTGCGGTCCTTGCACATGGCGATGGACTCTGCGGCAGCGGTGCCCCCGTCATAGACGGATGCGTTGGCCACATCCATACCGGTGAGCATGCAGATCATGGTCTGGAACTCAAAAATGGACTGGAGAATACCCTGGCTGATTTCTGCCTGGTAAGGGGTGTAGGCGGTGACCAGCTCCTCGCGGGTGACCACGCTCTTAACAACAGCGGGAATAAAATGACGGTAAGCACCGGCACCCCGGAGGATGGTGGGGTAGATCCGGTTTTTCTCCGCCATGGCGGTAACAGCCCGGCGGACCTCCAGCTCACTGAGGCCCTCGGGAAGGTCCAGGTTATCACCTACCAGCATATCCCTGGGGACGCTGGCAAAGAGGTCCTGGACGCACTGCACGCCCACGGCGGAAAGCATCTCCCGGCGCTGCTCGCCGGTATTGGGGATATAGCTTCCCATAGAGGTTCCTTCCTTTCTCCGATAGTAGGGGAGCGGGGAGTGTCCGCGGGGCGCCGGTGGGCAGCGCCCCGCGGGAAACGGCTTACTGCTGGATGAAAGCCTCGTAGGCGGCGGCGTCCATCAGCTCCTCGGTGTCGGTGATGTCCTCCACCTTGGCGATCCACGCCTCATAGGGGGACTCGTTGAGCATCTGAGGGGCGTCCATCAACTCCTCATTCACCTCAGCCACCACGCCGGTGAGGGGGGAGATGACGTCGGAAACGGCTTTTACAGACTCCACGTCACAGAAGGACTCCTCCTTGGTGATGCTGTCACCAGCTACAGGAAGGTTGATGAACACCAGGTCGCCCAGCTCGCTCTGGGCAAAGTCAGTGATGCCCACCAGGGCGGAGTTATCGGAGAGCATCTTCACCCACTCGTGGGACTTGGAATACTTCAGCTCAGCGGGAAAGTTCATAGTCATATCCTCCTTAAAATATGTATCGTAATTTTTAATGTATAAAAATATGTAATCTCTTCTGAGAGATATCACATGCCGGTGCGCTTGGCAAAGCTCTCCACCGCGGCGTTGATCTGGTCATCATTGAAGCAGTAGCGCAGCTCTCTGTGCTCGGCGCGGAGCTTCGCCACGTCCTCCACCACGTTCCGGCCCCGGAGGATGCAGTCGGCCATGATGGAGGCCAGCTTTGCAAAGTCCTCCTTCTCGAAGCCGAAGCGGGTCATCTCGTTGACGCCCATCCGCAGGGCACCGGATGCGGTGAAGCCCTCCTCGTCGGGGGTGGCCTGGTAGTTGAGGATGATGTTGTTGCTCTCCAGCCGCTCAGCCACCTCGGGGCCGGTGCCGTAGCCAACGGAGACCACTACCTGGTGGGTCTCGGTGTAGTCGATGGCGCTGTCGCCGGCCACATCCAGGCCCTCGGCCTTCAGACACTTGGCGAAGTACTTGGCGTTCTCTACCACTGCCTTCTGGTACTGATCCTTGAACTGGTTCATCTCATAGGCCGCCATCAGCAGGCCCAACTGGGTGCCCAGATGATGGTTGGAGACGCTGCCGGGGAAGGCCCGGGACTCGATGGTCTCCCACAGGCCATACTTGAGGTCATCCTTCTGGTAGTTGACACCGATGACGCCGCGCTGGGGACCGTAGAAGGTCTTGTGGGTGGAACCGGTGACGATCTCCGCTCCCTCCTCAAAGGGCTTCTGGAAGTAGTCACCCACAAGTCCCAGAACATGGGCCATGTCGTACATGATGGTGGTGGGGATCTTCTGCTCATCCACGAACTGGCGGATAGCGGCTACCGGCTCCTTGTGGAGGATCATGCTCTTGCCGAAGATGATGAACTCGGGACGGTATTTGTCGATGACCTTCTTGGTCTCCTCCACATCGATCTTATAGATGTTGTCCTTGCAGACAGGGAAGTTGACGATGGCGTGGCGCTCAGTGACGGGGTCGATAGCGATGTAGTCGTGGAGAGCGCCCATGGGCTGGGCACTGAGGTGGCCACCTTTGATGATATGGTTATTGAGGACGTATCCCAGGCGCTTCATGTCGTGCTTGCGATCCAGGCGGTTCTTCCAGTCCATGAGAGCGGAGAATACCGCCGTGTTGGACATCTGGCCACTGAGGACACGGGTCTCCACCTCGCTGCAGCCTAGGAAGGCCTTCATCTCCTCCACCAGCAGCTGCTCAATCTCGTCGATGAACTTGGTGCCCTGATAGTAGAAGATATCCGCGTCGTAGAAGGACTTGACCTTCTTATGCTCGGCGTAGCGGAAGGAGGGATCGCTCATGGTCAGCAGCCGCACTGCACGGGAGGGTGTCATCTCAGAGGGAATCAGGTTGATACACCGCTCCTGACGCCAGGCGTGGTTATCCTCTGCCCGGCGCAGCAGCTCCAGGGCCTTGGGGGTGCGGTCTCCCTCAGGCAGAGGAGCCTCCTCCTCGTCGGGCTTGTAGATGATGGGACGGGCGTAAGGGGGAGCGTCCACCCGCATGTGGTAGGGGGGAATCACTGCCTTCAGCTTACGGCCGCGGACGTCGATAGTCACCTTGTCGTCCTCCAGCACGTCACTGGAGAGGTAGGCAAGACCGATGGAGCGGTTGACAGCCTCATCCAGGATCACAGTGGCCAGGCCCTCGCCCTCGTGGCGGTAGTAGGGAACCATGGTACCGCTGGTGACATAACCGATCATCTCATCGCCACGGTAGACAGGCATGCCCGCCCGCATGACGCCCCGGTCCAGGAGGGTGATGGGAACGATGCGCCGGGGAAGAACAGAGAGGTCGCTGAAATCCCGGCTCATGATCCGCTTGAAGGCGGCAAACTGCTTTTCCAGGGGAGCCCGGCCCACGAAGTCACCCTTCTGCTCGGAGAAGCTCACAGCAAATTTGGCCAGAGACACGGCAAAAATGGGAATTTCGGTGCCGTCGGGGGCAAGCCCCATCTCATGACCGTAGAGGGGGAGACCGGCCTCCAGGCGGAGGGTATCCCGGGCGCCCAGGCCTGCGGGCTTGGCGCCCAGCTCAATGAGGCGGTTCCACAGCCAGGCGGCCTCGGCGCTCTCGATGTACACCTCGTAACCAATGGGCTCACCGGTGTAGCCGGTCTTGGCCACCCGGACGGTGCGGCCCTCAAATTTCAGGGTATTGAGAGCGTTCTTAACAGGCTCAGTGACGGCTTCACCGCCGGAGAGGGTCTGCAGCAGCTCCTTGGCCTTGGGGCCCTGGACGGCAATGGCGGCATAGTCGCTGGTGATGACGGTCATCTTGGCGTTATAGGCCTTGATCTGCTCATTGAGGTGGGCCAGATCCTTGTCGGTGTTGGCGGCATTTACCACCAGGAGGTAACGGTCCTCCTCGAAGCGGTAGAGATAGGCGTCGTCCACGGCGCCGCCGTTCTCGTTGGGAATAATGGCGTACTGGGCCTGATTGAGGTCCAGTGCCATGACGTTGCTGGACAGGACATGCTGGAGGAAGGGAACCGCGTCAGGGCCGTCCACTAAAATGCGGCCCATGTGGGAGACATCGAAAAGGCTGCAGAAGTGCCGGGTGTACAGGTGCTCCGCCACAATGTCTGTGGGGTACTTAATGGGCATTTCCCAGCCGCCGAAGTCCACCATGGTAGCGCCGGCAGCCACATGCAGGTCGTAAAGCTGGGTCCGTTTCAACTCACTCATAGACGTATCCTCCATTCAAAAAATTGTTTTTCCTCGTATACGTTGCGGGTGTCAGTAATCAGGCTTTTCTAGAATACGGCATTGCCTTTTGGATATGCTTGCCGCTGCCCAGCCTCTGTTTGTCAAAAAAATTGCAACAAAAAGAGGCGCAGCAACGACTTTTGTTGCTGCGCCTCTGTCTTTTTACCTGAGAGATTCCCGAGGAAAGGGGACGGCCCCCTATCGCCCCGGTTGCCCCGCCGGTGCATAAATGCTTTACAGATCTGCGTCCTGACCCAGTCCGTTTACCTGAGAGAGTGTGGCATTGCTCCTTCGGTGCCGCGCAAAGGCGGTCTCTCCTGAGTCATTCATCCGCTTATTCAATTGTCCGGTTCTGCTGATGCAAGCATCATAGCAAAATAATAAACAGTTTGTCAATAGGATCTTTTGAATTTTTTATAAAAATCTACAATACGACGAAAAAGTACTGGTTATGCACTTTTTTAGCTTTCTGACAATTCTTTAACAATTGATTCCAACGGTGTCACATAAGCGGTCTGATAATTGTCGTAAATCACCATGCCCGGCCGGGCGCCGGAGGGCTTGCGCACGTGCCGAATCTGAGTATAGTCCACGGCTACCTGTCCGCTGTCCCGGCCCTGGGAGAACCAGGCTGCCAGCATGGCCGCCTCCTGGAGAGAGCGGCTGTCGGGCTCCCGTCCCTCTGTGCAGAGGATCACGTGGGAGCCGTGGATCCGCTGGGTGTGGAACCAGTAGTCACTTTTGAAGGCCTCCCGGGTGAGCTGATCATTCTGGGTATTGCTGCGGCCCACCAGGATCCGAAGTCCCTCACTGGAGCGGAAAGACCTTGGTCTGGCTTTGCCGCGGCGAGGCTCCTTTTTACCCCCGGAAGTTTTCCGCCCATAGCCAGCCTCCTGGAGCTCCTGGCGGATATCGTTGAAATCCTGTTCTGTCTCCGCCCGGCTCAGCTCATCCATGACGCTCTCCAGCCAGTCCCGCTCCTTCCGGGCGATCTCCATCTGTTGAGAGAGGCAAACCTCGGCTGTCTTGGCCTTGTTGTACTGCCGGAAATACCGCGCCGCATTCTGCTGGGGAGTGAGCAGGGGATCCAGAGGGATCTCCACCTCCGGACAGTCCTCTTCGTAGTAGTTCTGAGCCAGGAGGCTCCGCTGTCCCCGTTCCATTCGGTACAGATTCGCGGTAATAAGCTCACCAGAGATCCGCAGGCGATCCCGCTCCAGGGTCTGGGCGTACTCCTTCTCCTGGAGAGCCAGCTTTCGCCGCAAGCGGTCCCTTGCGTTGGAGGCTGTCCGCAGCAGATCCTGGCCCTTCTGGCGTACCCGTTCCTGCTGCTCCCGGGTCTCATAGAACGTATCCAGCATGGTGGAAAAGTTATCCCAGGCTGTTCCTGCCATAACGTCTCCGTATTGCTCGATAGGCAGGTAGGAAAAATCCGCCGGATGACCGTCCTTCGTCAGCAGATATGATGTGAAATGATTTTCCTTTACAGTATCTTGCCAGGAAAGGAAAGCACGGATTAGTCCATCCCGACAGCGGGTATTATCCAAGCGGGCATCAACAGCGCCGCAGCCCCGGTAAGCGATTTCCCGGCACACCAGAGGGGAGAGGCCCCAGAAGTGATCCAGAAGAAACTGATCGGCACAGATCTCCTGGGATGCAGCGGACAGAGACTCCCGCAGAGCTGCCTCATCAATGGTCAAAGGGTCCAACTTCTCCTGAGCGGGAGGCAAATGGTAGTAGAGGCCGGGCAGGACCTGACGGGCCTCGCTCATCTCCAGATCGATCCGACGCAGGCAGTCGATGATCCGATCCTCGCCGTCGGTAAGGATCAGGTTGGACCGCCGGCCCATACACTCCAGAATCAGCTTCCGCTGCCCCGGCTCTCCCAGTTCATCCACCATATCCACTGTCACGATAGCGGCCCGCTCCTGTCCCGGTTGCTCAATAGCGGCAATTCTGCCGCCGCCCAGATGCTTGCGCAGCAACATGCAGAACATGGGGGGAGAGGCTGGGTTTTCCCGGGAAAGACCGGTGAGATGAATCCTTGCCTGGGAGGCTCCGGCACAGAGTAGAAGTCGTCGCCCACCCCGGAGGGACAGGACCACCTGATCCCTGGCGGGCTGCTGGACCTTTTCAATACGAAGACCTACAGCATCCTGTAATTCTCGAATAATCCCTGATAAGCAAAAAGAGTCAAGTGGCATTACTTGTCACCTCCATCATAGCGTTGAACAGCTCATTAATCCGTCCAGTGGCCCCCTGGAGGTACAGGTAACCCAAAAGGCATTCCAGAGCGGTAGCCTTGAGGTAGTCAGAGCGGCTGGCGTTGTGGGGGATCGTATTGACATTGGCGTTACGGCCTCGCTTGAATACTGCCAGTTCCTCTGCTGTGAGAACCGGCAGGATCTGATCTGCCAGTCGGGCCTGAGCGGGGGCCTTTACCAGCTCCACAGCGGCGCGATGGAGTCCTTTTCCCGTGGCCTTACCCTGGGCGCAGAGGTAGGCGCGAACCAGCAGCTCATACACCGCATCCCCCAGATGGGCAAGGCCGATGCTGCTGATCGCACGGATATCGTCTTCCTGCAGATGCAGGGAAAAATAATCTTCCATAGTTTTCTCCTCTCGGTCATAAAGTGCCACAGCGTGGAGATATGTTATTTCCCCGCGCAGCGCAGAAAAAGAAGGCCGGACGCCGCCCGCCTCCGGGTTTGGGCCCCGTCCGGCCTTCCATGCTTATCATTGTCGTTCAGATCTGTCTGGTCAGATATGCTTCCGCAGCCAAAAGTACTTCTTCATCGGTAGCAAAGGTCACCAGAGGGCGGGCTTCCTGGAAGGAGAACCAGCCAAGATCCGCGATCTCAGATTCTTGGGCATGCTGGCTGCCTCCTGTGGGCTGCGCAATGAAAAAAATAACATCCTTAATCACCCCGGCCTTAGGGTAGTAAGTCACTACCTGGCGAAAGCCGGTATCGATCTCCGCCTGAAGTCCCGTCTCCTCCAGGATTTCCCGCTGGGCGGTCTGGATCTCCGTCTCACCGCTCTCCACGTGGCCTTTGGGAAAGCTCCAGTGGCCTCCGTTGTGACGGGCCAAGAGATACTGATGTGCTCCGGGAGTGCCTCGCCAGATTACCGCTCCACAGGATTTTTCCTCCGCAGCCTTGTGGAAGGTGCCGCCGTCACCCCAGGTCCAGGTGCCGCCGTGAGCCCCTAACTCAAAATGGAGTTTAGCGATGCCCAGATCCACCATAGCAAAGGAGGTATTCTCCGTCAGATGGGCCTGTACGGAGTTGTCACGCTTCTTGACAAAGCGGTATGGTTGTCCATTGCGGGCGGAGGGCGCCCGCTGCACGGCAGCCATGCCGGACATAAACCAGCTGGGGGCGTGGCTTAGTCCGGAGGCCAGCTCCGCCACGCTTTTGCTGCTCCGCTGGGCAATACGGCGGATCAGCTTTTCACGGCCGGTGCGCTCCTCCGGCGTGTGACCGATAGCGGCCACGCAAATCAGCTTTTCTCCCTCTGCCAGATGAGAAAGGCAGCTATGCTGATCGTAGGTACCGCCCACCCAGCAGGTGCCAAGCCCCATGGCTGTAGCGGTCAGAATAATCAATTCCCCATAGTATCCGCATTTCTCTGCCAGATCTGGGTCGGAAGCAGGTCCTGCAAACACCAGGTAATTCCTTACACCGGAGAGCATCCCATAGCTCTTGGACAGGGAGGAGAAGGGGGCCGGCTGCTCACAGATCAGCTGAATGTGCAGTCCCGCCTTGGCATTATATTGCTCGATGGATTTATTCAGCTGCCGGACTTGTTCGGGGCTGATAGGGTCCGGCAGATATGCCCGCATAGAAATTCTGGTGGAAACAGCGTCAGATATCGTCATGATGTCTCCTTTCCGGCAAAAGCCGCTGTACAGGTGCCTACACAGGAAATGGCGCCGTTTTCCCGGCAGAGAAGTTAAAAATACCTTGTTTACAGTTTATTATATCAGAATGTCCTGTCAAGTCAATAATTTGCTAAGGATGTGAAAAAAAGCCTTGCTTATATATAAATATTTTGTTAAGATATAAATACAACCACATACCGAATGATGTCCGCAGGAAAGACGGGAGATGTTCTTCCTTACCTAAGGCGTAACGCGTACGGGTGCCGCAAGGCATGACTGTGGACGGACGAAATTCTGGAGAAGCCTGCTCAGGCAGGTGCCGAAGGTGCAAGCGGTCCCATCCCCGTAAACTCTCAGGCAAAAGGACAGAATCCCATATCCACACACTCAGCGGGAAACGTCGTTGAGCGCGGGGGTTTGTTCACTTTACGGGGCGCCGCAATATGGGCACTCCGTTTTTTGTTTCACGGTATGTGCAGGCATGTGTGCAACGGGAAAATGAGAGGAGAACAGTATGGAAGGTATTTATGAGGCAATAGCGGCCGGCAATAGCTGGCTGAACGGCATCGTCTGGGGCATTCCCGCCCTGGTGCTGCTGATGGGCGCAGGTATCGTTCTCACGGTCATGCTCAAGGGCTTCCAGTTCCGGAAGTTCGGCTATGCCATGAAAAACACCATCGGCAAAATGTTCCATAAGCACGAGGCCAAGAAGGGAGAAATCACCCCCTTCCAGGCCCTGACCACCGCTCTGGCTGCCACAGTCGGTACCGGCAATATTGCCGGTATTACCTCCGCTGTCACGTTGGGCGGTGCAGGCTCCATTTTCTGGCTGTGGATTTCCGCCCTGTTAGGTATGGCCACCAAGTACTCCGAGGTGCTGCTGGCGGTAAAATATCGTGAGCGCAATGCCCACGGCGACTGGGTGGGAGGCCCCATGTACTACATCAGAAACGGACTGGGAAAGAACTGGAAATGGCTGGCTGTGGTTTTCTGTATCTTTGGTGGGCTTGCTTCCTTCGGTATTGGCAACGCTGTACAGGTAGGTAACATCACCGGTTCCATCAATAACGCCATCCAGCAGTTTGTACCCTCTGCAGCAGAGCATATCTCCACCATCAATCTGGTACTGGGTATTGTCCTGGCAATCATCGTAGGTGTTGTATTGCTGGGTGGTATCAAGCGCATCGGCAGTGTTACCGAAAAGCTGGTGCCCGTCATGGCTGCCATATACATTGTAGCCTGCCTGGTGGTTGTATTTGCCAATGTAGCAGACATTCCCCGTGTATTTGGCATGATCTTCCGGGGTGCCTTTACCCCTGAGGCGGTCACCGGCGGTGCGGTGGGTATTTCTATCAAGCTCTGTATCACCTGGGGTGTCAAGCGCGGCGTATTCTCCAATGAGGCTGGCCTTGGTTCTGCACCCATTGCGCACGCTGCATCCTCTGAGCCCAACCCCGTCAAGCAGGGCCTCTACGGTATCTTCGAGGTATTCATGGATACCATCGTTATCTGCACGCTCACCGGCCTGACTCTTCTGCTCACCGCGGATAGCATCGGCATCAGCTATGGTACGGATCCCGGTACAGCTCTGAACGCCCAGGCGCTGGGTACGGTGTTCGGCTCCCAGATCGGATCGCTGATCATTGCCATCGGCCTGAGCCTGTTTGCACTGTCCACTGTCCTTAGCTGGGGTCTCTACGGCACCCGCTGCTGGGAGTTCATCTTCGGTACCAAGGCCATCAAGCCCTACCAGATCATTTTCACCTTGATCGTTATCGTGGGTGCCACCATGAGTCTTGACCTGGCCTGGAACATTGCCGACACCCTCAACGGCCTCATGGCTATTCCCAACCTGATCGGTGTGCTGGCCCTGTCTGGCGTAGTGGTCAAGACCACAAGGGAATTCTTCGCCAAGGAAAGAGAACTGCGTTGATAGCCAGTAACTCCGAGCGATTTAAGTAAACAGCTTCATGAGGAGGCCGGATGCTTGCTATCCGGTCTCCTCGCATTATGTACAGAAAGCGACACATTTGCCACAAAGGAATATTAACAAGAAGAGAATAAAAAATCCATATATAGATTATGAATAAATAATATGCGAAACAGTGTTCTCCTTACAAAAACATAGGAATTTAAATGGTTTTGCAGTGGTTGTTTTGAAAATAACGTGTATAAAGATGCTGTAAAGGAAACACTGCACCGTGTCAAAAATCCTTTTCTTGTCTTGTGTAGGACACCTCTCTTTGCTACAATAAAGCCACCAAGCACGCAACTGGACCATGATTGCAGGAGAGCGGCCCGTTATAGCTACGGGCTCACCAACGACGTAACACGTACCGGTGCCGGAAGGCGGGACTGCAGTCAATGTAGTATTCTGGAGAAGTCTGCTCAGGCAGATGCCGAAGGTGCAAGCGGCCAACCCCCGTAAACTCTCAGGCGAAAGGACAGAATGCCTTCCAGCTGGTCTGCCGGTACCGGATCGCACCGGCAGAAGGTAAGGGAAATTGGTATATATGTCATCGTCCTCGCATAAGTACGGGAGCGCCGCAGACTATTGGCGCTCCCGTTTTGTTTTGCGCTTGCACGGAATTGAAAGGAGAGAGAGTATGGAAGGGATCTACAATGCGATTGCGACCGGCAACAGCTTTATCAACGGCATCGTCTGGGGCATTCCCGCCCTGTTCCTGCTGATGGGCGCCGGTATCTTCCTGACACTGGGACTCAAGGGCTTCCAGTTCCGGAAGTTCGGCTATGCTATGAAGAACACCATCGGCAAGATGTTCCACAAGCATGAAGCGAAAGCAGGTGAGGTAACACCTTTCCAGGCGCTGACCACCGCTCTGGCCGCCACGGTGGGCACCGGAAATATCGCCGGTATTACCACCGCCGTCACCCTGGGCGGCGCAGGCTCCATCTTCTGGGTGTGGGTCTCCGCTCTGTTGGGTATGGCCACCAAGTACTCCGAGGTGCTGCTGGCGGTAAAGTACCGGGAACGAAACGCCCACGGCGACTGGGTGGGCGGCCCCATGTACTACATCAAGAACGGCCTTGGCAAGGGCTGGTCCTGGCTGGCGGTGATCTTTTGTATCTTCGGCGGCCTCGCCTCCTTCGGCATCGGCAACGCGGTGCAGGTGGGCAACATCACCGACTCCGTCAACACCGCTATCCAGGCCTTCATCCCCTCCGCCGCTGAGAGCGCCAGTACCATCAACCTGGTGCTGGGCGTGGTACTGATGATCATTGTGGGCGTGGTGCTGTTGGGCGGCATCAAGCGCATCGGCAGCGTCACGGAGAAGCTGGTGCCCTTCATGTCCCTTATCTACATCATCTCCTGCCTGATCGTCCTGATCGCCCACGCCGGCGAGCTGCCCCGTGTGTTCGGTCTGATCTTCCGCGGCGCGTTCTCCCCTGAGGCTGTCACCGGCGGCGCTGCCGGTATGACCATCAAGCTCTGCATCGAGTGGGGCGTCAAGCGGGGCGTCTTCTCCAACGAAGCTGGCCTTGGTTCCGCGCCTATCGCCCACGC
>CALXGE010000003.1 GCA_944387775.1 uncultured Oscillospiraceae bacterium
CTCTGCATCGAGTGGGGCGTCAAGCGGGGCGTCTTCTCCAACGAAGCTGGCCTTGGTTCCGCGCCTATCGCCCACGCCGCCTCCTCCGAGTCCAACCCCGTCAAGCAGGGCCTCTACGGCATCTTCGAGGTGTTCATGGACACCATCGTCATCTGCTCCCTGTCCGGTCTTACCATCCTGGTGGCTCTCACCGAGGAGCAGCTCAACTACGGCGTCTCCGGTACCACCGCTTTGAACTCCCAGGCACTGGGCACAGTATTCGGTACCAAGATCGGCGCGCTGCTCATCGCTGTCGGTCTGGGCCTGTTCGCTCTGTCCACGGTCCTCAGCTGGGGCCTCTACGGCACCCGCTGCTGGGAGTATATCCTGGGCACCAAGGCCATCAAGCCCTACCAGGTGATTTTCACCCTGGTAGTTCTGGTGGGCGCCACCATGGATCTGGGCCTGGCCTGGGACATCGCCGATACCCTGAACGGCCTCATGGCTATTCCCAACCTCATTGGCGTCTTTGCTCTTTCCGGCGTGGTGTTCAAGACCACAAAGGACTACTTTGATAAGGAAAAGCTTCTTAAATAAGTCTCCATACTACTCCTCTTTGCGGCAGGGGGCACAGTGCCTGCTGTGTCCTCTGTCCCGCAAGGGAGGCACATCGACAAAGCAGACCATTCTCCTCTGCGTGAAATGATCAGCCTTGCGAACAATCCCCCTCGAATATGGAAAACAGCGCATCCAATGCCTTCAGCCGGATGACAGTGCCGTCTTCCATTTCCAAGCGCCAAAAGCCCCCGTTGTCCTCTGACAGCGGCGCCGAGGTAAGCTGATGGGTGACAGGGGAGAAGAGTACGCCCCACCAAGCAGGAGTCGTATAGAGCAGCATGGCCAGAAGCCCGGCTGTCAGTGAGATCAACAATTTATTTCGAAATTTCATAAAAATACCGTCCTTACTGGGATTTGTCTCCAGTATGGACGGTATTTCTCTGTTTCAAACCATTTTCCCTACAGGGCGGCACAAAAATGTCTGCGGGAAAGTAGGAAGCAGCTGTTCTCTTGCCTCCTCGGCGGCAGCTCTCTCCGCAAATATGCCGAATACCGTGGGGCCGCTGCCGGACATGGAAGCTGCCATGGCACCGCAGTCCAGAAGGGAGCGTTTGATCTCAAACACCTGGGCATACTTCCTGGGCAGCACATCTTCAAACACATTGTAGAGCCGGTGGGCGATTCCCGCCAGGTCCCCGGCAGCAAGGGCGGAGAGCATACCGGTGGTGTCCGGATGGCAGCGGAGCCGGCGAAGGTGGACCTGAGCAAACAGCTCCGGCGTAGAAACAGGAAAAGCGGGTTTGCAAACCACAAAATAGCAGGGGGGAAGGGACGGCAAATCCGTCAGGCGCTCGCCTCGCCCCTCCGCCAAAGCGGTGCCGCCCCGGACGCAGTAGGGGACATCACTGCCTACCAAGGCCGCGATCTGCTCCAGCTTCTCCTGTGGAAGCTCAGGATAATACTCTCGCCGCAGGATCCGCAGTACCGCAGCCCCGTCGCTGCTGCCGCCTGCCATGCCCGCGCATACAGGAATCTCCTTTTCCAGACTCAGGGAAAAACCCGGGCAGGGAAGCCCCGTATTTTCAAAAAAACGCAGAATCGCCTTGGCCGCGATATTGGTCTCATCACAGGGAAGGAAGCGGCAGCTGCTGGCTACACGAATCCCAGGTGTGTCCTCCTCCTGCAAGGTGACCGTATCCTTCAGGTCAATGGACTGCATGACCATCCGCAGGTCGTGGTACCCGTCAGGCCGCTTGCCCAGAATGTCCAATGTCAGATTCAGTTTTGCCCAGGCGGGCTCAGTGTGGATCATATATCTCTCTCCTCAGTACACATGCCTGCAGAAGGGGCACTTGGGATAGTCAAAGTCGTGGCTGCGGCCGCAGTGGGGACAGGTGGTCTGGGGCAAGTCATCCGCTTCGCCGTCCTCTGCCGAGAAGAATTCCAACCGTCCGCAGCTTTTGCAGCACCAGACCTCCACACGCATGGCTCCGGCCCATATGTTGGGCCAGTCTCCCAGCAGAACGCTGGTCTTTCCCAGCTGAATATTCTCCGTGAACGCATGGGCCATCTCACCGCCGCAGCGCAGACAGGCCATGGGCCTGTTTTTTCTGTTCTCCATCCGCAGTATTCCTCATTTCCTGGTGTAAAAGACTATCCCCGGGGAATATTCCCCGGGGATAGTGTAGCACATTTTGTCGTTTTTGACCAGACATCTGTCAGGTAAAACGGAGTTTTGCCTCAAAGTTCTTTTTGCTTCTTTTCTTTCAAGAAAAAGAAGAGAAAACAGCAGAGTCTTACCGGATCTTCCGACCCTCCACATAGTATCGTTTATCCTCGGCGTGGCCCATGGAGAAGGTCTTGCGGGGCAGGACGCCGTCGGCGATGACGGTCTTGAAGAGCTGATCCTTGCCCATAGCGGGGAGCTTGAAGCCGATGTTGCCGGGCTTGGATCCCAGCTCGTCGGTGATGGCATCGCCGTGGATGTAGTCCACCTCACCGCCGTGCTCCTTCAGATAGGCGTCCAGGAAGTTCTGGAGGGTGCCCACCGCCAGCTGTACCTTGGGGTTGGGAACAGTGATGCAGCCCTTGCCGCCGCTCCAGGTATAGGCGATGGTGTGGCCCTCGCCCTCGCCCTCGTGGGCGCCGGGGTAGTAGGCCTTGAAGGCCTCCAGCAGAGCCTGGGGCTCCACGCCGAATACCACCCGGTGAATAGCCTCGAACTTCAGAGCGTCATCGTGGAGGTTCTCGATCTCCACCAGGGCGTACCGGGCGGGGAGGTCTGCCCACTGGTCCTGAGGCGTCACCTTTTTCAGGTTCTCATAGCAGGTCTTGGCCGTAGCCAAGGAGTGGTTGCCGTCGCCCACAGCGAAGAGGAGTGGAGCCACGCCCTTGAGACCGTACTTCTGCTCCATGGCCTCGGTGGTGGAGAGAGCCGTCAGAGCGTCTGCCAGGGCGTTCTTCTGATCCTCGCTGAGGAGCCACCCCTTCAGATGGCCACCCTTCATCATGAGCTCAAAGTCGTATACCGGCTCCATCTGAGCGGCAGCGGCGGTAATGGGCTCGATGCAGGTCTTGTCGGGATCGTCAATAAGGAGCATCACATGGGGCAGCTCGATGGGTGCGTCCTTCCGGACCCGGACACGGGGCGGAATGCGCTCCAGAACGGTGCCCTCAGTGGCACGGATCAGGGAGCCGGAGCCAGGGGTATAGTCATACTGCTCCAGATCCACCGCCGCCACCAGACCGTGGCGGATCTCACCGTCAGACTGGGAGCGCTCAATGTAAATGATGGCATCCTGGTAGGTCTTGAAGATATCCCGGGCCAGATAGTCGTCCATGGCACGGTTGATATTGGCGATGTGCTCCTCCACGTTGGGATCGTTGAGTTTGCTCTCCGGCAGGATCAGCCGCAGGGTGGAGGGGGCATCCCCGGCAATGCGGTCCACCTCATCCCAGTACTCCGGCTGGGAGGTGAACTGGTCGCAGGCCACCACGGCCCAGCGGCTCATATCGCAGTCCCGGGGCAGCAGGATGTCTGCGGGCTTCATACCCAGCTTCTCAAATTTTGCATTCATGTCGTTTTTCCTCCGTAAATTGATATCAGCAAGGCCGGATTTCTCCCTTCCGACCGGGCTTTTCATTTATTTATGTTCTCCCTGCTCAAAGAGCATACTGAGAAGGCAATCGCCACATTCCAGATGCGGCCCGGTTTCTCCGTTCTCCTCATCGTAGGCACCGCCACGGTGCGTATCCACCCGGCTGTCGTAGATGAGGTAGGGGACAGGGTCGCCGTCGTGCCCCCGGGTGGCGGTAAGGGTCTTATGGTCGCTGAGGAGCAGCACCCGGTAATCCTCTCCGGCAGCATCCAGCCGCTCCAGCAGGGGCTTTACCAGGCGGCTGTCCAGCCACTCAATGGCCTGGATCTTTCCCGGCAGATCGCCGTTATGGGTACACTCATCCGGGGCCTCCAGGTGGAGGCAGACAAAGTCGTACTCCCGAAGCTTCTGCCACGTAGCCTCCAGCTTGCCCTCAAAATTGGTGTCCAGTTCACCGGTGGCACCCTCTACCTCCACCATCTCAAGACCACGCAGAACACCAATGCCGTGGCAGAGGGGGACAGCGCTGACTACCGCACCACCGTAGCCATACTGCTTCTGAAAGCTTGGCAGCTGCACGGCGGTACCCTGGGCCCAAAACCATACGCCATTGGCGGGGAGCTTTCCCTCCTGGCGGCGCTTCTCCGTCACAGGATGGTGGTCCAGTACCTGGTTGGCCAGACGCATCAGATCGGCAAAAACCTTGGCCCTGTCATTGCCCGCCGGGAGGTAGGCTCCTGCTTCCTCACCCAGATGGTCATGGGGCGGGAAGAACTGAATGCCGGTGATGTCGCTCTCGTGCTGCACCGCCAGCTGCCGGAAGGCAGGGAAGGGGTGAATGGTGATCCTGGCCTCTGCCAGGGCCCGGGAGAATTCCGGGTCAGAGAGGAGGGCGTCCACCGTCTCCAGGGCGGAGGGACCGTCAATCGAGCCCGCACTGTGGGAGAGGATCTTCCGCTTCTCCAGAGGAAGATCTCCGTCCTCCAGGGTCACCAGATTACAGCGGAAGGCAGCATCCCCGGGCTGCATCGTAATACCGGAGGCAGCGGCCTCCATGGGGGAGCGGCCCGTAAAATAGCGGCGGGGATCGCAGCCGAAAATCGAGAGGATGGCTGTTTCACTCCCAGGGGGCAGGGGATTCGGGCAGTTGATAACACTGCCCACCATGCCGTGGGCCGCCAGATAATCAATTGTGGGGATATGGGCGACCTGAAGAGGCGTTTTCCCGCCCAGTTGGGCTACGGGATTGTCCGCCATGCCGTCTCCAATCACTAACAAGTATTTCACACCAAGCCTCCAAAAGGTTACTCTAACTCATTATACAAATTCAATCGTCATTTTTCAATCGTAAAGTAGCCGGTCAGCCTGACTTTTCTGTGTACTGCTCCGTGACGCGCCGGGCCAAAACGCATAACATACGTAAAACAGGACAAACTACGGCTGAAAGCCGGATATTTTAAGGCTTTTGAAAAGGAAGGGAGGTAAACAAAGGATGATTTGGGATCGGATCGCGCTGGCGCTGGTGATTATCGGCGCGTTGAACTGGGGTGCCATCGGCCTGTTTGGATTCGACCTGGTGGCATTCATCTGCGGCGGGCAGATGGCCGTCCTCTCCCGTGTGATCTACACGGTGGTGGGCATCGCAGGACTGTGGTGCGTGTCTCTGCTGTTCCGCGAAAATGTCACCGGCGAGGCAACTGCCTGATTGTACTGCCGGGTATAAAAATTCTGCCCATTGGAAACAGTGGGCAGAATTTTTCATCATCAGGCTCTTTTTCATGGGTGCCGTCCTCCGCCGGTTTATTTGGCCCGTCTTGCGCTCTCACAGCAGATCCTCAAAGCTTCCAATATACTGATCGCACAGTTCCAGCATATCAACCTTGCTTTCCTGGAAGAAGGGATCGTATACGCCCACCACCGTCATGCCGGCGGCTTTGGCGGCCTTGCAGGCGGATAGGGAGTCGTCAAACAGCACACATTCCCGGGGAGAGACACCCAGCAGATCCGCCACATGTTTGAAAATGGCTGGGGAACGCTTGTCCTCGCCCAGTTTCTGGGCGTAGATCACCTGCTCGAAGTATTCCCCCAGTCCGTGGGTTTCCATGGCAGCTTGACAGTGTTCCGGCACGCAGGCAGTGAACACCGCCATGCGGTGTCCGGCACTGCGGCAACGGTCCAGGTATTCCCGGACCCCCGGCTTTAGTGGCACGTGGTGATACTGGCCAGCCGCCAGTTCCATCCACTCGGCAATGATCTCCTCACAGGACTCACTGAGCCCCAGGTACTCCTTTGTAAATACGGCGCAATTTTGCAAAATCGTATGGGCCACGCCTTCGTAGTACTCCTTGGTGTAGGGGGCGCCCCGTCGGGCCAGAAAGGTCTTGTCTACCTCCACCCAGACGCCGTTAGAGTCAATGAGGGTGCCGTCCAGATCAAAAATCAGCATAACAGTATGGTCTCCTGTAAAAATCAGTGTTCCAGCCAGAAGCGCCAGGGAAAGTCCACAGCTTCCTGGGCGTAGTCGATGCCAATGCGCTTGCCGGTATGGAAGGGAAGCGTCACCGGCCGCTCCGGCAGGGACAGCTCCGGCAAAGCGTCGGTCACATATAAGGCATCATCAGCCGGAGGCAAGTTATTCAAGGCTCTGTCAATGTTTAATGCTTTACAGAGCTTTCCCGGTCCATTGGACAAGGAGCGCCGCTGAACAGAAGTCAGTCTATTGTATGGCACCCCAAAACGCAGCATGGCAGCGGTATCCTGGCCGTAGACGATCTCTCCGCCCCGAATAAGGACAGCGGCGGCAACGCCCTCCGCCTCGGTGACAAGGTTGAGGCAATGATACATTCCGTAGATCATGTAGACATACACCGTACCCGGAGCGGCGTAGAGGGTCCGGGTACGCTCCGTCATCTTCCCGCCATAGGCGTGGCAGGCCTTGTCTATTGCTCCCACATAGGCCTCTGCCTCTGTGATGCGGCAGACAATGATATCTTGTCCTAATTGTCGCACCAAATACCGGCCTAAGAGATCCTGGGCTGTTTCTACCGTATCCCGGAGAAAAAAACCGCTGCTTAGTCTTGCCATTTTCTCACCTCTTTGGTAGTATTCTATCATTGCGCTGCGATTTTGACAATGACGAAGGTGAGGATCCATGAAAGGAAATATCATGAGGAAGACGGCAAAGCCCATGCTCTTTGCTGCGGCTTTTATCTGGGGCAGTTCTTTTTTCATTATGAAAAATGCTCTGGACGCCATTCCGGTACAATACCTGCTGGCTATCCGCTTTACGATGGGTGCCATACTGCTGGCACTGATCTGCTGGAAGCGGTGGAAAAATATGAAAGCAAACTATCTGTGGCGAGGGGCCATCATCGGCGGGTGCCTGTACCTCGCCTATTCCATCCAGACCTACGGCCTTGCTCTGACCACACCGTCAAAAAATGCTTTTCTGACGGCGGTATACTGCGTTCTGGTGCCCTTTTTATACTGGATGCTGGCCGGCGTCCGGCCTGATCGATATAATATTTTGGCAGCTCTCCTGTCTGTGACGGGGGTGGGATTGGTGTCCCTCAGCGGAGATCTTACCGTAAACTTGGGGGACGCGCTAACGCTGCTGTGTGCGGTTTTCTATGCCGCTCACATCGTGGCAGTGGCTAAGGTGTCGCCGTGGAAGGATATCTACCTTCTCACTGTATTTCAGTTTGCCTTTGCCGCCCTATATGCCTGGATAGGTGGTATGCTGACGGAGACATTCCCTGTCCATGCCCTGGCGGATCCCAATGTCATTTTGCCGCTGTGCTATCTGGGTGTCATGGCCACCACAGTGGCCCTTCTCTTCCAGAATGTGGGACAAGTCAACTCCGATCCCGCCTCGGCGTCGGTGATCCTGTCCCTGGAGTCGGTGTTTGGCGTTCTTTGCTCGGTCCTCTTTGCCGATGATACCGTCAGTCTCCGGATGGCCGCAGGCTTTGTTTTGATTTTCGTGGCGGTTGTGTGCAGCGAGACCAAGTTCGCTTTTCTGCGTGGGAAAGCTGCTGTATCGGAGAAAAAGATCTGACAGGTATTGACAGAACCTCTCCGAGCCGATACGCACATTTCTCTGCCGGTTTACAAATTCTTAAAGAAATCAGCGGTATAATCTGGTATACTGATATCAAATTTTGAAGGTTTTTTAGGAGATTCTGAGACAAGCTGCTAAGGGAACAGGAGAGATGCTATGACAAAAGAAAAGCTTTCCGTTTGCCTGTTGAACGATTCCTTTCCCCCCGTGATTGACGGCGTGGCCAACGCCGTGCTCAACTATGCCCGGATTATTCAAGAGGGGCTTGGCAGCACGGTAGTGGGTGTGCCCGACTACCCAGGGGTCACAGACTCATATTCCTTTCCCGTGGTGCGCTATCCCAGCTTCGATACCACCAAGCTGGTGGGATATCGGGCGGGGTATCCCTTCAGCCCCAGGGCTTTGGACGCCCTGGCGGAATTTGCCCCGGACATCATCCACTCTCACTGCCCGGTGATGTCCACCGTAATGGCCAGAGCTCTGCGGGAGCGGCTGGATATCCCGGTGGTATTCACCTATCATACCAAATTTGACATTGATATTCGGCGAGCCATCTCCGGTCATCTGCTTCAGCAGACGGCTATCCGGCTGCTGGTAGACAATATTTCCGCCTGCGACGAGGTGTGGGTAGTGAGCAGGGGGGCAGGAGAAAATCTCCGGAGCCTTGGCTATGCAGGAGACTACATCGTAATGGAAAACGGTGTGGACTTTCCCCGGGGACCAGTTTCCCAGGAAAAATGCGAGGCCCTGCGCCAGGAGCTGGCCCTGCCGCCGGAGGTACCCGTGTATCTCTTTGTGGGCCGGATGATGTGGTACAAAGGTATCCGCATCATTCTGGATGCACTGGCAGCTCTGCGTCGCTCCGGGCAGGATTTCCGGATGCTGCTGGTGGGAGATGGTATGGAGCGCCAGGAAATGGAACAATTGGTAAAGGAATTGCGTCTGGATGATGTGTGTATCTTCACTGGCGCAATTCGGGACCGGGAGAAACTGAGAACCTATTTTTCTCTCAGTGACCTCTTTTTGTTTCCCTCCACCTTTGATACCAACGGCATTGTCGTCCGGGAGGCTGCCGCCTGCGGCACTGCCAGTGTGCTGGTCCGGGACTCCTGCGCGGCGGAGGACGTGACAGAAGATGGCAACGCGCTGCTCATCGAGGAGAACGCTGCCTCTCTGAAAGCCCTGCTGGAGCAGGTGGGTACGAATCGCACGGCCCTGAGAGATCTGGGCCAGCGGGCTCTGGAGCAGCTGTACCTCTCATGGGAAGACAGTGTAACCCGGGCCTACGCCCGGTACGGTACCGTTCTGGATCATTACCGGCGTGGCCTCAGCGGCCGAAGCATAGAGTGGACCGACGAGCTCTACAATCTGCTGGACGATTTGCGGCGCAATATTGAGGCGGCGCGGAATTTTAAGGAAACCAGTCGCCGGAAGCTGCAGGAACGGCTGCGGCGATAGACATATAGCGGCTTTCCGCATGGACAAGCTTGGTAAACTGTGCTATACTGCATAGGATACTGGAGTGATAGCCGAAAAAGGAGAAATAGACATGAGAATCAATGTACTGGGCGTGGGCTTTGATAACGTAACCATGGAGCAGGCGGTAGCCGAGGGCGTGCGCCTGATGAACACGGACGGCGCCCATTACGTTGTAACGCCCAATCCGGAGATCGTGGAAACCTGCCGGGAGGACAGCGAGGCCATGGAGGCCGTGCAGAAGGCAGATTTGGTCATTGCCGACGGCATCGGTGTGGTCTACGGGGCAAAAATGCTCGGCACGCCCCTGAAAGGCAGAGTTCCGGGGGTGGAGTTCGCCCAGCATTTGATGGCCCGTATGGCGGAGAGCGGTAAGACGCTTTTCCTTCTGGGCGCCAAGCCCGGTATTGCAGAGTTGGCCGCCGAGAAGCTGCAGGCAGCCTATCCCGGCCTCATCATTGCTGGTACCCATGACGGCTATTTTAAAGATGACGCACCCGTGCTGGCGGAAATCCGGGAAAGCGGGGCCGATGTGGTCTTCGTGTGCCTGGGAGCGCCCAAGCAGGAAAAGTGGATGCTTCATAATGGCAGTGATACCGGTGCTCACCTGTTGGTGGGGCTGGGCGGCTGCTTGGATGTGTTCTCGGGAACCGTCCAGCGGGCGCCGGAGGCGTTCCAGAAGCTGGGCCTTGAGTGGTTTTATCGGCTGCTTAAAAATCCCAGCCGGATCGGACGCATGATGCGCCTGCCCCTGTTTCTTGTCCATGTTGCCGGAGAGAAGAGGGATCAGAAATGAAGGGAAAACTGATTGTTTTTGAGGGTACCGACGGTTCCGGTAAGGCTACTCAGGCCCATATGATGGCCCAGCGGCTTAAGGCAGAGGGGGTATCCTTCCGGGAGATTGACTTTCCTCGCTACGGTAACCCGTTTGCCGAGCCTGCCCGGCTCTATCTGGCTGGTGTACTGGGAGATCGCCCCGGCGATGTGAATGCCTACGCCGCCTCTACGCTTTTTGCGGTGGACCGGTTTGCTTCCTACAAGGAGGACTGGGGTAAAGACTACGAAAACGGTGCGGTCATTCTGGCCAATCGGTATACCACCTCCAACGCCGTCCATCAAGCCTCCAAGCTGGGGCCGGAGGAGCGGGAGGAATATGTGACATGGCTCTTTGACCTGGAGTACCGGCGACTTGGTCTTCCCGAGCCGGATCTGGTGATTTATCTGGACATGCCCACGGCTCTCTCCGAGAGTATGCTCCGACACCGGGAGGCAGCCACAGGTACCACGGCGGATATCCATGAGCGGGACGACGACTACCTTCGCCGGTGCCGTCTCTGCGCCCGGGAGATTGCGGAGAGCCAGGGATGGTGTTCCATTTCCTGTGCCGCAAAAGGTCGGGTGCGCACGGTGGAGGATATCCACCAGGAGGCCTGGGCCCTTGTAGAGAAATTGCTGTCCCACTAAGATGCCTGTCCGATATTCGGACAAGAAACATGGGGCGCAAAAGCGCCCCATACTCCGCTGGAAGAGAGATTGCGAGACACCGGCAGCGGCTTTTTAAGACGCAGCCGGCTCATACCCTGCGGAAGGGAAGCCCCTCCGCAGAGTATGTAGGGCTCAGCAACAGCAGCAGTCGTTGTTGCTGCTCCCGCAGCAGGTGCAGGAGTTCCCACAGTTGCAGCCGCAGTTGTTGTTGCAGTTGCAATTGCAGGGATTGCAGGAATTGCTGCAAGAATTGCAGCAGCTGTTTCCGTTGCCGCCGCAGCACCCCAGCAGGATGATGATCAGGATGATCCACAGGCAGCTGTTATTCCCGTTGTTCCACATGTTTTGTTCACCTCACTCCTTTGTCACTGGCATATCTTATGTGAGAAACGGGCAAAAGGCAGCTTGGCCGAAAAAAATATTTTAGTACCACAAAAAAGGAGGGGATTTCCCCCATGAGCAACAGAGAGGACCGTTACCATACTACCAGCTGGGACGGGCAGCAGGTCCAGCGTCAGCAGGCATCCTTCGGTGGTTCAAGTCCCCGGAATCAGCAATCGTCCCGCCCTGCCTCCGGCAGTCAGCAGGCCAGTGGGAAAAAGAAGGCAAAAAAGCGCAAGGCAATGAATCCCATTCTGGGCATTCTTTTGTGGGTGGTGATCGTGGTTTCCTCTTCCGCCATTTTTGCGGGAGTAGGCTGGATGCTGGCCAACGATCTGTGTGCGTTCAATAAAACGCCCATTGAGACTTCGGTCGAAATCCCGGAAGAATGGTTCACAGAAACAGAGGTTACCCAGGACGACGGCACTACAAAGACGGTTTCCACCGTGGACATGTCTAAGGTGGCGGCGGAACTCAAGGAAGAGGGCCTTATCGAGTACCCCTGGTTCTTCCGGCTGTTTTCCGTCTTCTATAAGAGCTCAACAAAGATCAAGCCTGGCACCTATACACTGAACACGGACATGGACTACATGGCCCTGGTCCGGGAGATGCATACCACCGGCTCTGCGGAGACAGTGGATGTCACCATCCCCGAAGGATACTCTGTGCAGCAGATCATTGACCTGCTGGCAGAAAAGGGCGTAGGTACCGTGGAGGATCTGACAGAGACCGCCCAGGAGTATGTCTTTGATGATTACCCCTTCATTGATAATGAGAATCTGGGCAGCATCAGCCGGCTGGAGGGCTATCTCTATCCGGATACCTACAACTTCTATGTAGGCGGAGACGTCTCTTTGGCCTTCAAGTCCATGCTCAGCAACTTTAATACCAAGGTTTATGCGAACGAGGATCTCTCCGCTCTCTTTGAGAACTCTGACTATACCTTCCAGGAGATTATTACCATTGCCTCCCTCATCGAGAAGGAGACCGATGGCACCGACCGTGAGAAGATCTCTTCCGTTATTTACAACCGTCTGGAAAACGCCGGCGAAACCGCCTATTACCTCCAGATCGACGCTTCTCTGGTGTATGCCGCAGGCCGTGCCATTACCCAGGAAGATTACGAAACCCTGGACAGCCCCTATAACCTCTACCAGCATACCGGCCTGCCGCCCACGCCCATTGCCAACCCGGGTCTTGCCTCTATCAAGGCAGCCCTGCAGCCGGCAGATACCGATTATTATTACTATGTGCTCGGCGCAGACGGCACACACGTGTTCAGCAGCACACTCAGCGAACATGAAAAGGCCAAGGCCGCAGCCGCCGCGGCAGGCACCACCAACTGAGAGGGTATGTGCGCATGATAGAGAGAAAGAAGCCTGAGCTGCTGGCCCCGGCGGGGGATATGGAGCGGCTGCGTATGGCAGTGCTCTACGGGGCTGACGCCGTGTACCTGGCGGGTACCTCCTTCGGTATGCGCTCCTTTGCCGGGAATTTTTCCCCGGAAGAGCTGCCTCAGGCAGTGGCCTGGGCCCATGACCACGGTGTCCGGGTCCACGTCACCGTGAACACCATGCCCCGGAATAACGAAGTCATCCACCTTCCAGCCTATCTGGAGCAGCTCCAGGAGGCCGGGGTGGACGCCCTGATTATGGCAGACATGGGAGCCTTTTCCCTTGCGGGAAAGTACGCCCCCAGCTGTGAGCGCCATGTAAGCACACAGGCCAGTGTGGCCAACTACGTCTGTGCCAACGCCTGGTACGACCTGGGAGCTAAGCGGGTGATTCTGGCTCGGGAGTTGAGTCTTGGTGAGATTCGGGAGATCCGTGAAAAAGTTCCGGAGGATCTGGAACTGGAGGCATTCGTCCATGGCGCCATGTGCGTAAGCTACTCCGGGCGATGCTTGCTTTCCAACTACATGACCGGACGGGACAGCAACCGGGGCGCCTGCGCCCAACCCTGCCGCTATCAGTATTACCTGATGGAGGAGAAGCGGCCGGGCGAATACTTCCCGGTGTTTGAGGACGAGAAGGGCACCTATATCCTGAACTCCCGGGATATGTGCATGATCGACCATGTGGAAGAGCTGATGGACGCGGGCCTCAGCAGTCTGAAGATCGAGGGCCGGGCCAAGAGCGCCTATTACGCTGCCATTGTTACCGGCGCGTACCGCCATGTCATTGATGACGTGGCAGCGGGCCGAGCCGTTGATCCTGTATGGCGGGATGAGGTGGAGCATGTGAGCCACCGCCATTATTCCACTGGCTTTTACTTCGGCCAACCTGGCCAATATACAGAAAATGCCAGATATATTAGGGAATGGCAAGTTGTTGCCCTTGTCACTGATTGCACCCCTGATGGAATGGCTACCTTGTCTCTCCGGAACAAATTTACCGCCGGAGATACCCTGGAGCTCGTAGGGCCGGACACAAAGCCCATGACTTTCACAGCTCCAGTGATGGAAGATGAAGCCGGAGAACCTCTTACGGAGCCGAAAAATCCCCAGATGGTGTTCCGCATGCGGCTGCCCAGGCAGGTGCCCGCTTGGACCATCCTGCGGGCTGCCCGGGACCTATCCGCCAAATCCTGACGCAACTGCACAGCAACCAAAGGCCGTCCGATGCTTCCCGCAACGGACGGCCTGTTAAAGTGTGACAAGGAGGAAAATGACCATGCGTAGAAAGGACCGGCAGCGGGACGCGGCCTTTGCCTGGTCGGTATTTGATCGGGTGCCTTATGGTGTGCTGTCTCTTCGGGACGGCGAGGGCGGTTACGGTGTCCCCATCAGTCCCGCCAGAATTGGAGAGAAGGTATATTTTCACTGTGCTTTGGAGGGAAAAAAGCTCTCCTGTATCGCTCAGTGGCCGGAGGCAACGCTGACAGTGGCGGAAGCCGGTGCCGCAGACTACTTTTCAGTCTGTTTTGCTTCTGCAATTCTTAGGGGCAGGGTCACTGTTGTGGAAGATGGGGCAGAGAAGCGGGATGCGCTGCTGGCCATCATCCGCCGTTATTGCCCGGATCTCATGGCAGAGGCTGACTTCTATTTGCGGAACCATCTGGCAGCCACCTGTGTGTGCCGAATGGACGTAGTGGAGATCACAGGAAAGGAGCGACAGAAGGGATGAAAACCATATTTCGCATCCTGCTGATACTCCTGGTACTGGTGCTGCTGGCGCTGGCTTGCTATGTGGGCTATGTATTTCTGACCTACTATCGAGTGGAGGACAATCTGCCTTTGGAGGTAGAGAAAACCTCCACCGAGAGTGATCCTGCTGATGTAGGGGAGACCTATCGGCTGGTATCTTACAACATCGGATTTGGTGCCTACAGTGACGATTACAGCTTTTTCATGGATGGCGGCACGGAGAGTCGCGCCCGCTCCAAAGAGGCGGTCTATGAGAACGTGGGCGGCGCAATTGCCGCCGCTAAGGAGGCAGAGCCTGACTTCCTGTTTCTGCAGGAGGTGGACATCGACGGCACTCGCAGCTACCATGTAGACGAGTATGTCTATGCCTGTTCTCTGCTTCCGGAGCTGGGGCAGCGGGTATTTGCTCAGAACTACGACAGCCCGTATCTGTTCTGGCCTCTCCTGGAGCCCCATGGCGCCAATCAGGCGGGACAGGCAACCTTCTCCCGCTATGACATTTCCTCCGCTTTGCGGCGGAGCCTTCCCATTGAGGATGGGTTCATGAAGCTGGTGGATCTGGACCGGTGCTACTCTGTCAGTCGTGTGCCCCTGGAAAATGGCAGGGAACTGGTGCTCTATAATTTCCATCTCTCCGCCTACACTTCCGATGGTACCATTGCGGAAGAACAGCTGAAGATGCTCTTTGCCGATATGAGCGCTGAATATGCCGCCGGAAACTACGCGATCGCCGGTGGGGACTTCAACAAGGACATCCTGGGCAACTCCTCCGAGATCTTCGGCGTATCTGGTGAGGCCTACACCTGGGCCCAGCCCATTCCGCCGGAGCTGGTACCGGAAGGACTGACCATTGTGGCTCCCTTCGATGAAGCCGATCCTGTTGCCTCCTGCCGCAACGCGGACCGGCCCTACGGCCCGGACAACTACCTTGTCACGGTGGACGGCTTCATTGTCTCCGGCAACGTCACAGTCGTGGATGCCCAGGTCATCGACACCGCTTTTCGCTGGAGTGACCACAACCCGGTCTATATGGACTTTGTACTGAATTGATATCCGAACAAAACACAAAAATCACCCCTGGATTTTCTCAAGAGCAGAAAATTCAGGGGTGATTTTTCGTCCTGTTTCCCCCAACGGGATATGACGGATTTCTTGATAGGACAGGGCTATAATGGAGGGCAGCCGCCGGCAATCCATAAAGAGGGAAGGGGAGAGGACCGTGGTGTTGTATTCTGATCTCGCGTTTTTGCTCAATAGCCTCACAGATCTGCTGGCCCTCAGCGCCACAGCAAAGCTGGCGGGCCTGCCTCTCCGCTGGCGTCGGCTCCTGGGGGCAGCAGCTCTTGGCGGCGTATACGGTGTGCTGTGCTTGCTGCCGAATCTGGCTTTTGCCGGAGGGTTCCTTCCCCAGGCCGTGACCGCCATGGCGCTGGTTTGGATCGCCTTCCGGAGAAAAGACACCTTTTTGCGGCAACTGCTGTTATTCTGGCTACTCAGCTGTGCCATGGGAGGCATCATCATGGCTCTGACCCAATTTTTACAAAACGGTACAGGACGAGCAATACTGCAAAATCTAAACTGGAAAGTGTTTTTCCTTGCAGGAGGAACTTGCTATTTTTTGCTGTCAGTAATTTTCCGGGACGGGGCTCGACATGCCATTTCCCAAGAACTCTCTGCCTGCGTGATTGAGCGCGGTGGAAAAAGAATCCGACTCCGGGCCCTGCTGGACAGTGGGCACACCTTGACAGATCTAGCCACCGGCACGCCGGTGCTGATCGCAGAAGCAGCCTCGCTGGAGGGGTTGTGGGCTCCCGCAGAAGCGCAGATTCTAAAATCTCTAGGAGAGAAAGGTCCGGTATGGTGCCTTTCGCATCTGGAAGGCCTGGGTAACTTTCGGCTTTTGCCCTACCGTGCGGTGGGCGTAGACCAGGGGATGCTGCTGTGCTTCACGGCGGACAGCGTTACGGTAGGAAATCGAAATTACGGTCCCACGGCGGTGGCGCTATCGCCTGGAACGGTATCGTCAGAGGGCGGTTACGCCGCTCTATGGAGCGGAAATGAGGGGAGGACAAACCATGCTGCGTAATTTGTTTCTGCGTGGAAAATACATATTCTACAGGATCCTACATCGGCTAGGATTGATTTCTCCCGGAAAAATTATGTATATTGGCGGCAGCGACACTCTGCCGCCGCCCCTCCGGAGGGAAGAGGAGGCAGAGCTTCTGCGACGTCTGGACGAAGGGGAAGAGCAGGTGCGGCAGATCCTCATAGAACGGAACCTGCGCCTGGTTGTTTACATTGCGCGGCGGTTTGAGAACACCGGAATCAACATTGAGGATCTGATCTCCATCGGTACCATTGGTCTGATCAAGGCCATCAGCACCTACAAGAGCGATAAAAATATCAAGCTGGCCACCTACGCCAGCCGGTGCATCGAAAACGAGATCCTTATGCACCTGCGAAAAAACGCTTCCCAGCGGACGGAAGTGAGCCTGGATGAGCCGTTGAATACGGACTGGGACGGCAACGAACTGCTGCTCAGCGATGTACTGGGCACTGACGCGGACACTGTCATGCGTCCTATTGAGGCAGATGTGGACCGGCAGCTTCTGGATGCCGCCATTGCGAAGCTCTCCCAGCGAGAACAGGAGATCATTGTGCTGCGTTTTGGCCTCCGCGGAAACCGGGAGCAGACACAGAAGGAAGTGGCTGACCGACTGGGAATCTCCCAGTCCTACATCTCACGGCTGGAAAAACGGATCATTAACCGCCTACGGCGGGACATTCTTCGTATGAGCTAGAAGAAAAGCGACGGTACTTGACAAAAAAGGCAGGGTATGGTAAAAATAAATGACTCATGAGGGAGTAGTGGCAGAGCATACTCTGCGGCAAGTCAACATACTGGCGCGCTTTCCCCGAACAACGGGGAGGAGACTGCGCCTGGTTTGCCTTAATGAACGAGACTCATGTATGGCTGCGCGCCGTGCATGGGAAACTGTGGTCAGGCGCGGGCTGCGCCTGGCCCTTTTTGTTTGGGAACCAAAGAGGACAGGGCGGAAAACTTAAAATGAGGAGATAGAAAAAGGTATGAGCTGGATCGAACTGTTTCTGATCGGCGTGGGACTGAGTATGGATGCTTTCGCCGTGTCTATCTGCAAGGGATTGAGCATGAAAAAGCTCCGGTGGCGGCAGGGGCTGCTGGTAGGGGTATTTTTCGGCGGCTTTCAGGCCATGATGCCCCTGATCGGCTGGGCACTGGGCCGCCAGTTTGAAAAGTATATCACCAGCGTGGACCACTGGATCGCCTTCATTCTGTTGGGTTATATCGGCGGAAAGATGATCTGGGACGGCTTCCACGGGGAGGATGAGACCTGCCCTTCTGGCTTTGACCTCAAAGAGCTGACCATGATGGCGATCGCCACCAGCATTGACGCTCTGGCGGTAGGCATCACCTTTGCCTTCCTGCAGGTGGACATTCTGCCTGCCGTGAGTCTTATCGGCCTGACTACCTTCACGATCTCTCTGGGAGGCGTGTGGATCGGCCATCGCTTTGGCAGCAAGTATAAAGATAAGGCGACCCTTGCCGGCGGAATCATTCTCTGTCTCATTGGCCTTAAGATCCTGCTGGAACACCTCGGTATGTTAGGGTAAGGAGGCAATTATCACATGAAGATCTTGCTTACCGCTTTTGATCCATTTGGCGGGGAGAGGATCAACCCCGCTCAAGAAGTGGCTGCGGCTCTGCCGGAGCGCATTGGCGGGGCGGAGATTGTGAAACTGTGGATTCCCACTGTGTTCGGCAAAGCATCTGAGATGATTACAAGAGCCATGGATGAACTGTGGCCAGATGCGGTAATCTCCCTGGGGCAGGCGGGAGGTCGGAAGGCGGTGACGCCGGAGCGGATCGCCATCAACTGGATGGACGCCCGGATCCCGGACAACGCCGGTCACCAGCCCAAGGAGCAGTTCATCGAGGCCGGAGGGCCAGACGGCTGCTTCAGCACCTTGCCGGTAGAGGCCATGGTTGCTGCGATCCGGGAGATCGGCCTTCCGGGAGAGGTATCCCTCTCCGCCGGAACATTTGTCTGCAATGAGGTGATGTACCGGGTGCTGCGCCACGCCGCAAGGACCATGCCGGATACCCGCTGTGGCTTCATTCATATCCCCTTCCTACCGGAGCAGGTGCGGGAAAAGCCGGACATGCCCTGCCTCAGTCTGGAAGACATGGTCCGGGCCTTGACCGCTACTCTGGAGGTAGTGGAGGCTCACCTGGCATCTGAAAAAAGATGACAAAAACGAGCGGTACCAGAAGGTACCGCTCGTTTCACTTAGTGCTAGAGATCAGACATCAAATACGCCCATGATAACGATGCCGATGACCACCAGCAAAATCATGCCATAGTGCTTCCAGGAGAGCTTTTCCTTAAGGATAACGCGGCTCCACAGTACAGAGGCGGCACAGTAGGCGGAAATAATCGGGGCAGACAACGCCACATGCTCCTGATCCGCGATAGCGTAGATGTAGGCAAACTGACCGGCAGTCTCGAAGATAGCACCAGTGTATTTGGGAGCCTCCACCTTTGGCAGAAGGTGCTGCTTTTTCACCAGGACCACATAGATAAAGCACACCACGCCCGCCAGCAGGAAAGTCAGCTCATAAGCCACGTTGGCGCTGTCCTCGTTGAGGGTTTCCAGCACCCGGCTGTCGGCAAAGGTGCCCAGGGCATCCAGCAAACAGTACATCACCGGTAAAGCCAGGGCCAGCCAGCTCTTGGCATACTTGTAGTTGGAAGCCTCCTGACGGGCAGCTCTGAGGCCCTCATCCTCGCGGGCCTCCACCACACCCAGTCCGATCACGCCCACACAGACAAAGACCACTGCCACCAGCTGGGCAGGGTGGATGCTGCCGATACCGTCGGTGGCAAGACACAGCACCGCCACCAAGGCACCGGATGAGTTACAGATGGGGGAGGAGATAGAAAGCTCAATGTAGCGAAGGCCAATGTAACCCAGAGTCATGGAGCCAATGTAGAGAAGGGACACCGGCAGATAGGTCAGAAGGATGCTGAAGTTGATCTCCGTACCACCCACAAAGACCTCGTAGGCAGCGTGAAGGCCCATAACCACACCCACGGCCATGACCATCTTCAAATGGCTGTACGTATCCTTGGGGTCCCGGCAGCCTATCTTGGAGAACAGATCGGATCCGCTCCAGCAGAGCAGGGTAATCAGCGCAAGCCAAAACCACATGATGTATGTTCCTCCTTTCTCTAAGAGGAAGGATCCTGTTTATAGGGAGACCAGCCATGCGTCTGCCATCTTCTGCAAAGACATCAGAATACCCAGCTTGGCATGCTGCCAGGTGAGGCCGCCCTGGAAGTAAACAGCATAGGGGGGACGGATGGGGCCATCAGCGCTCAGCTCGATACTGCTGCCCTGGACAAAGGCGCCCGCCGCCATGATGACGGGATCATCGTAGCCGGGCATGTCCCAGGGCTCCGGGGTGGCAAAGCTGTCCACCGGAGCTGCAGCCTGGATACCCTTGCAGAAAGCCACCATAGCCTCCCGGCTGCCCAGCTCCACCGCCTGGATAATGTCGCTGCGGACCGCGTCGGCAGAGGGCACGCACCGGAAGCCCAGCTTCTCATAGAGGTGGGAGGCAAAGACAGCACCCTTCAGGGCTCCGGCAGTGACAGTGGGGGCCAGGAAAAAGCCCTGGTAGAAGGCCGGGAGAATACCCAGGTTGGCGCCCACCTCCTGGCCCAGGCCAGGGGCGGAGAGGCGGTAGGCGCAGCGGTCCACGCATGTCTTGGTGCCACAGATGTAACCGCCGATGGGGGCAAGACCGCCGCCGGGATTCTTGATGAGGCTGCCCACCACCATATCAGCGCCTACGTCGGTGGGTTCAATGGTCTCTACAAACTCACCGTAGCAGTTGTCCACCATACAGATCACGTCCGGCTTCACGGACTTACAGAAGGCGATCAGTTCACCAATCTGGGAAACGGTAAAGGAAGGGCGAGTAGCATAGCCCTTACTGCGCTGGATGGTGATAAGTTTCGTTTTTGAAGTAATGGCGGCACGGATCGCGTCGTAGTCAAAGGAGCCGTCCTCCTTCAGATCCGCCTGCCGATAGACAACGCCGTACTCCGCCAGGGAGCAGGGGGAAGGGCGAATGCCGATAACCTCCTGTAGGGTGTCATAGGGCAGGCCCACGGGACTGAGAAGCTCATCTCCAGGGAGAAGGTTAGCACTGAGAGCCACTGTCAGAGCATGGGTACCACAGGTGATCTGAGGACGGACCAGGGCGGCCTCGGTGTGAAACACCTTGGCATACACCTGCTCCAGCCGCTCACGGCCATCGTCGTTATAGCCATATCCGGTGGTGGCAGCAAAGTGGTTGGCTCCGATCCTGCAATCCTGCATAGCCGCCAGGACCTTCGCCTGGTTATATTCTGCCACCGCATCGATCTCCTGGAAACGCTCCTGCAGTCCGGCAGTAATCTGCTCACCAAAATTCCATACCTTCTCACTAAGCCCTAATTCACGGTATATCGCAAAGAGATCCATAAAATGCCTCCAATGATAAAAAATTGCCTGAAAAAGTCTATCATGGATGGAGATGGAATGCAAGGGAAACTTATTATGCGCTGTGAAACTATGTAAACAATCTGTAAATATGCAAAACATTTTGCATATTATCTTGAATATTCAAACAAAACATGTTATACTATATCCGCTAGACGACGGCGCAGTATCCTAGTCAGATCTGCCGCTTCTGAAGAAGGGCCTAAAAATCCTTTTAAGGGCACAACTGTGAAACTCTTGGTGCTTGCTTCTTACGCCCAGTTTGGGGTGGGTGCTGAGAGGAAGCGTGGACCCCCGCGCTTGCGGATCCAGGGCGTTCCCCAATGGCATGGGGAAGCCGACCCTGTTTTCGTGGAGACCTGTTTCCGTGCGCAGGCGTACTCCCATTTGTGGTACTTTCGACCTGTGTACGACTCAGGCTGGAACCTGTATTGCGGTGCTACCCGGCCTATGAGCCGTGAACGCTGTGTGCAGAGTAGCCTGCCTTGCGTGGGTATGGCGGATAGGGGATCACCCAGACCTCTCCCCGGCCAGGGAGAGGCTGTGGATCGCTCCTTGAAACCATGGCTGCAAAAGAGGCTAGGAAGCGGTTTGACTGCAGTGGAAAACACCTAGGCTGTCCCATCGGGCAGAAGAAGGATTGCAGTGCGGACTAAGTGGCAGTCGGGTACCGCGGTGGGCAACGCCGCGGCGAAGCGCTGAAAGGGAAACCACCTGATCGGCAACGAGAGGCGTGCTTCGGGGAAATCCAACCCGTACCTAAGCCGTAAGATTTACTTTTTCTGCTGCCGCCGTTTAGTGTTTTACCAATTGATATCCGTCCCCCAAACGGGGGCGGATATTTTGTCCTGACAGGGCATTTCAAGATTTCTGTATATCATTCATAAAGAAAGGCGAGGCGGTATTTTTGGACCTGGACCATATAGGGCAAGAGGACCGAAAGGATAAAGAGAAGAAGCAAGAACCCAGAGAGAAAAAAAGCGAAAAGAAAGAATGGCGCTTCCGCTGGGCGGTACAGGTGTTCTTTATCTCCGTGGCACTGTCGGCGGTGCTGAGCTTCTGCTCCAGCGAAGCTCTGGAGGGAGCGGAGCTGGGCCTTGCCTTCTGTGTGCTGGCCTTTTTTATTCTGCTTGGCATCGTATTTGATATCATTGGCGTGGCGGTAACCGCCGCCGATGAGCGGCCCTTTCACTCCATGGCAGCCCGCAAAACGCCGGGAGCCCGGCAGGCTCTGGCCCTGATTCGCCGGGCCAACAAGGTCTCCAGCTTCTGCAACGATGTTGTGGGCGATATCTGCGGTATCGTCAGCGGCAGTACCGCTGCGGTAATCGTGCTGCGGGTCCAGGAGGTCCTTCCCGTCCGCACACCCTTGGTAATGGTAGGTGTATCTCTGGGGATCACCGCTCTGGTCTCTGGCCTGACCATCGGCGGAAAAGCGGTAGGCAAGACCTTTGCTTTGGAGAAGAGCACCGCCGTGCTGCAGCTGGTAGGCCGTATCATGTATGTGTTTTCCAGTCATCGTAAGAGGTGAAATACTTGATTCTGGAGCATATTTCGTCCCCAGTGGACGTTAAGAAGTTGGATCGCGCCCAGCTGCCCATCCTTTGTGAGGAACTGCGGCAGTTTCTGGTGGAGAGTGTCTCGCGGACAGGAGGGCACCTGGCCTCCAACCTGGGGACCGTGGAACTGACGGTAGCGATCCACCGGGTGTTTGACACTGCCCGGGACCGTCTTGTATTCGATGTAGGGCACCAGTGCTATGTGCATAAGGCGCTTACCGGCCGCAGGGAGCTTTTTTCTACCCTGCGGCAGTTCGGCGGTCTGGGAGGATTTCCCCGGCCGGACGAGAGTATCCACGATGCTTTTGTGGCAGGTCATGCCTCTAACAGCGTATCCGTTGCTCTGGGTATGGCCAGGGCCAGAACTCTTTTGGGAGAGAATTATGCTGTAGCGGCCCTCATTGGCGATGGAGCCCTCACCGGCGGTCTGGCCTACGAGGGGCTCAATGACGCCGGAGACTCCCGGGAGCCCCTGGTGGTAATTCTCAACGACAACGGCATGTCCATTGACCCCAATGTGGGTGGTATTTCTGCCCACCTCAGCCGACTGCGGCTGCGCCCGGGCTACTTTGCCTTCAAACGGGGTTACCGAACCCTTCTCAGCCATCTGCCCGGTGGAATGTCTCTCTACCGGTTCAATCACCGGATCAAGACCGCCATCAAAAAAGCCATCTATCCCTGTTCTCTCTTTGAGGATATGGGGTTTACCTATCTTGGACCGGTAGACGGCCACAATGTAGAACAGCTGTGCAGCACGCTGTCATGGGCCAAGGAGATGGACTGCCCGGTGCTGGTCCATGTGCGGACCATAAAAGGCAAAGGATACATTCCCGCGGAACGAAAGCCGGAGCTCTGCCACGGCGTGGCACCTTTTGATCCACAAGTGGGGATCTCAGAAAGTCCCGGTCAGGATTTTTCTGCCCGTTTTGGCCACATGCTGACAGAGCTGGCCGCCAACAATCCCCGGATCTGCGCCATCACTGCCGCCATGGGGGAGGGAACAGGCCTATCTGCTTTTGCTCACACCTTCCCTGAGCGCTTTTTTGACGTAGGCATTGCGGAAGGCCATGCGGTAAGCATGGCTGCTGGTATGGCAAAACAGGGCATGATCCCTGTCTTTGCTGTATACTCCACTTTCCTGCAGAGAAGCTTTGATATGCTGATCCACGATGTGGCACTGCAGAAGCTCCACGTCGTGTTGGCGGTTGACCGAGCAGGTCTGGTAGGGGCTGACGGTCCCACGCATCACGGCTGTGAAGACGCTGCTTATCTTAGCCAGATCCCTGGTATGACTGTTTTGAGCCCCGGTTCCTTTGTTCAGCTGGACAACATGCTGCAGGAGGCCATCCTTATGGACGGGCCTGTAGCAGTCCGCTATCCCCGAGGTAAGGAAGGCCGTGCCCTGTCTCCCTGGAAAGGGGAGCACGCAGTTGTGCTGCGGGAGGGCTCAGATATCACTCTGGTATCCTACGGCGTACTGATCAATGAGCTTTTGGATGCCGCAGAAGCACTGTCGGCGAAGGGTATTTCCGCAGAAGTGATTCAGTATTACCGTATCTCTCCCTTGGATCCTCACCCGGCACTGGATTCTGTCAAAAAGACCGGTCGGTTGCTGGTATTGGAGGATTGTGTGGAGTGCGGAAGTGTAGGGCAGCGGCTGGCGGCAGCCTTGTTGCAGGCCGGGATCGCCCCCCGCTCCCTTGTGCTGAAAAATCTAAAAGACCATTTTACTACCCAGGGAACGGTCCCACAGCTCCGAAAAGCGGAGGGCCTTGACGCTGAGGCGGTAATCAGATCGGTGTGTGAGGTGGTGTGTCATGGGTAAAAAAGTGAGATTAGATGTGCTGTTGGTACAGCGCGCCCTGCAGGAAAGCCGCCAGAAGGCCCAGGCTACCATCATGAGCGGTCAGGTATTTGTAGACGGCCAAAGAGTGGACAAGCCGGGAGCCCCCGTGGCGGAGGATGCTGAAATTGAGGTGAGGGGCGGTCTCCGGTATGTGAGCCGGGGAGGCCTGAAGCTGGAAAAGGCCATGGCTCTGTGGCCCGTCCGGCTGGAGGGTGCAGTTTGTATGGATATCGGCGCCTCTACCGGCGGCTTCACCGACTGCATGCTGCAAAATGGCGCTGCCAAGGTCTATGCAGTAGATGTGGGCTATGGACAGCTGGCCTGGAAGCTCCGCAGTGATCCCCGTGTGGTATGCCTGGAGCGGACCAACGCCCGGTATCTCACCCATCAGGAGATTCCGGAGGAACCTGATTTTTCCTCTGTGGATGTAAGCTTTATTTCCCTGAAGCTGATCCTGCCGGCTATTGCCGGCGTATTGCGGGAAGGCGGCCAGGTGGTCTGCCTCATCAAGCCACAGTTTGAAGCGGGAAAGGAAAAAGTGGGAAAGAAGGGTGTAGTCCGGGACCCCGCCGTCCATCGGGAGGTGCTGGAGCACTTCCTGGAGCATGCAAAGGAAAATAACTTTACTGTTATTGATATTACATATTCTCCTATTCGAGGGCCTGAGGGAAATATTGAGTACCTGGGATTTTTGGAGAAAAACTCAGGCCAGGAGGGTACATTTGACATTTCGGCACTGGTGGAGGAGTCCCACAGCGCCTTGAAGGAGGGGAACGCATGAAGCGCGTGATCCTGTGCCCCAATCCCTATCGGGACAAGGGCCTTTCCGCCGCCAAGGAAGCGGATGCGATTCTGCGTCAGATGGGGCTGGAAACTGTGTTCTGCCTGCCTTTCCGACCGGAAGGCGGTGAGCAGCAGTTTGGCGTAACCTGCAAACCGCTGCAGCAGGAGCTTCGCGGCAGCGATCTCGTCATTGCCTTCGGTGGTGACGGCACCATTCTCCATCTGGCCCGTACTGCCGCCATGCGGGGTGTACCTGTGCTGGGCGTAAACCTTGGCAGTCTGGGCTTTATGTCGGATTTGGAACTCAGTGAGCTCCATCTGCTGGAGAATCTGGCCAAGGGACGCTTTCACCGGGAAAAGCGAATGATGCTGGATGTGTCTGTCCAGCGTGAGGGACGTGCGGTTTATACCAGCAGCGCTTTGAACGATGCTGTAATCTCCAAAGGAGCCATGGCCCGTGTGATTCGTCTTCAGGTCATGGCGGGAGATGATCGGCTGGGCGTATTCAGCGGCGACGGCATTGTGGTGGCCACCCCCACCGGATCTACCGGCTACTCACTTTCGGCTGGAGGGCCCATCGTAGAACCCACAGCACAGAACTTTGTCATCAGCCCTATCTGTGCTCATACAGTGTTTTCAAGCTCCTTTGTCCTGTCCGCTGCGGGAACAGTGACCGTCTCTCCCGCAGAGCAAAGCCGCAAGCAGATCTACCTCTCTGTGGATGGTGGGAAGGCCTTTGCCCTTCGCCAGGGAGACAAGGTGCGGGTATGCCGCTCCCGATATGAAACTGAGCTGCTGCGCCTGACAGACAAGAGCTTATATGAGGTATTGCGAACAAAAATGGCAGGAGGAATCGGTAATGAAAAATGACCGTCAATCCAGAATCTTGGAGATTATCGAGCGGGAATCCATTGATACGCAGGAGCAGCTCCAGCAGCGTCTGCAGGAGATGGGGATTACCTGCACCCAGGCTACTATTTCCCGGGACATCAAACAGCTCCATTTGATCAAGGAGCCTATCGGCCAGGGAAAGTACCGCTATGCGGTATCTGTACAGCGCAACCGGCTTAATGTGGCGGACAAGCTGCGCACCATTTTCCGGGAGAGCATCATCAGTGTAGACTACGCCCAGAATATTGTTGTCATCAAAACTATGGCAGGTTTGGCCAACGCTGCCGCCGCCGCTCTGGACAGTATGAGCATTCCCTACATGGTGGGAAGCCTTGCCGGCGACGACACTGCTATGCTGGTCATGCGGGACACAGAATCCGCCCGCAGCTTTTGTGACGAGATCCACGAGATGCTGAAATAAAGCGTAAGTAGTGTTTCCATCATATCTGTAAAGTAAATTTAATTTCCAGTAGCTATCCGACCGGGAAGGGGTGGTGTTATGCTGCATCTTCTGCATATTGAGAATATTGCCGTTATTGAGGAGGCGGACATTGCCTTCAGCTCCGGCTTCAATGCTCTCACCGGTGAGACCGGTGCAGGAAAGAGCATCGTGATTGACGCCATGGGTGCGG
Source organism: uncultured Oscillospiraceae bacterium (assembly GCA_944387775.1). Classification (GTDB taxonomy): domain Bacteria; phylum Bacillota; class Clostridia; order Oscillospirales; family Oscillospiraceae; genus Pelethomonas. The sequence continues at coordinate 26,482 of CALXGE010000003.1, forward strand.
TATTGGGACAGCGCACCAGCCGTGACCTAATCCGCACCGGAGCCGCCAAGGCCTTCGTCAGCGCGGTATTCACCGGTGTGCCTTCTCTCCCGGCTCTGGCAGATTTGTCCCTTGCCCCGGAAGAAGGGGAGCTGCTCCTCCAACGGGAAATCTACGCTGACGGGAAAAATGCATGCCGGATCAATGGAAAGCCGGTAACAGTAGCCCAGCTTCGGCAGATCGGCAACCAGCTTTTGAACATCCATGGCCAGCACGACGGACAGCAGCTTCTGGATGAAGAACAGCATGGTGCATACCTGGACCGCTACGGCCATGTTGAGGGCTATCTGGTGACCTATGGCGCCTGTTTTGCCGCCATGGAGGAGACGCGGCGGAAAATCCGTTCCCTCCAAATGGATGAGGCAGAGAAGGCCAGAAGGGTGGACAGCCTCCAGTTCCAGATTAACGAGCTGGAGCGGGCGGATCTGAAGCCCGGGGAGGAGGAGGCTCTTCAGCAACGGCGGATGCTCCTGCGCAACAGCGAAAAATTTATGTCAGCCATTCAGGGTGCCCTCTGGAGCCTCAGTGGCGGCGATGAGGGCGGCGGTGCGGTATCCCTCCTGCGGGAGGCAGAAGATTCCCTGGCCGGGGCCCGGGGGCTGGACGAACAGTTCAGTCAGCTTCACCAGCGGCTCACGGCCCTCCACTCTGAGGCCTACGACGTGGCGGAGACTCTGCGGGATATGGAGTCCGCCTTTGATTTCAGTCCCCAGGAGCTGGATGCTCTGGAAAGCCGGGCGGACCAACTTTATCGGCTGAAAAAGAAGTACGGCTCCACAGTGGAGGAGATGCTGGAATATCTGGACCAGTGCCGCAGCGAGCTGGATCGTATTACATTTGCGGCAGATACGGTGGAGCGTCTCCAGCGGGAACTGCAGACGGAGTATGCCCAGGTCATGAAAGCAGCCCAGCTTCTCTCCGGAGCCCGGAAGGCGGCGGCCAAAGACCTGGAACTACGGGTTCAGGATGAGCTGCGGCAGCTGGACATGCCTAGAGCCCGCTTCTCTATCTGTTTTGCAGAGAAGGAACCGGCCGCGGATGGCATTGATGAGGTCCGTTTCCTCATGTCCGCTAACATGGGGGAGGAGCTCAAGCCTATCCAGAAGGTAGCCTCCGGCGGCGAGTTGGCCAGGATCATGCTGGCCCTGAAAAATGTATTGGCAGAGAACGAAACCATCGGTACCCTGGTATTCGATGAGGTTGATACCGGTGTAAGCGGCCGCGCTGCCCAGAAGGTAGCGGAGAAGCTGGCCCAGGTCAGTCGTGTCAAACAGGTTCTGTGCGTTACCCACCTGCCTCAGCTGGCAGCAATGGCAGACGTTCACTTCTCAGTCGAAAAAGGAGAACGTGAAGGCCGGACCTACACCAACGTAGAAGAATTGGATCGTGAGCAGCGCTGTCGAGAGCTGGCACGCCTTACCGGTGGCGCCCATATTACTGCTGCCATGCTGACAGGGGCAGAGGAGCTGATCGCCAGTGCAGAGCAATACAAAGCAGCGCTCAACAGTGAAAATAAATAGCTGTAAAGTGTTTTTACTATATAGCAAAACAGCAGCGTAGTGCCAGGAGGCCCCTATGGAAAACATGGAAAGTCTAAAAAAATATCTGCTGACCATTCACCCGGTGCGTAAGAGCGGACGCCAGAAAGAGGAATTCCGCAAGTGGCTGTCCGGTGAGCTGCGCCGGTCTGGCTGGCGGTCCCATGAGGAGCATTACGGAAAATTCAACGGCAGCGTCAATGTGATTGCCGGGGATCCTGACAAGGCAACCGTGTTCCTCTGTGCCCACTACGACACCGCCTCCCGGATGCTGGTACCTAATTTTGTTTCTCCGACCAACGCAGCCGCCCATGTGGTATACCACTTTGTCACGGCCCTGATCATGGTGATATTGGCGCTTCTGGTGTCCTTTGCCGTCAGTTTTCCTCTGAACCAACCGGCTCTGATGTTGCCTCTGTTTATTATTCTGGCGGTGGCTCTGCTGTGGGTGTCCGTCTATGGTCCAGCCAATCAGCAAAATGCCAACAGCAACACCTCCGGCGTCCTGGCCCTGCTGGCTATTGCTAAGGCCCTGACCCACAACAAACGGGTTTGTCTTGTATTTTTAGATAACAACGAACGCAATCTGCTGGGTGCCACTGCCTTCCGCAAAAAGCACCTCGGAGCTGCCGCCAGTGCTTTGTTCATCAACTTCGACTGTGTGGGGGATGGGGAACACCTGCTGCTGATGCCCTCCAAGTACAGCCGCTGGGATGAGGAGCTGCTGTCCGCTCTGAGGGATGCGTTCCCGGATGGGGAGACAGTTCATCCCAAGGTTCTGACGCAGGGTCTCATCTACTACCCTTCGGACCACAAGAAATTCAAATTCCATGTGGCGGTGTGCGCCTGCCACCATTTGGCGGGACTAGGATACTACATTCCTCGGCTGCGGACCAAGCGGGATACCCAGCTATCTCTGGACAATATCACCTGTCTGACGGAGGGAATCGTTCGGTTCATTCCTCTCTATCTGAACGAAAAAGAGGAGTAAACCTCATAAATAGGTACATAAACGGGCTCCATCGGATCAAACCGATGGAGCCCGTTTGGGCCTGTGCAGCTTATGTTGCTATCTGACAATGCGATGGCGACACATGCCTGTCTTTCCGCACTGAGGGCAGGGGAGCCTGCGCTTGGTGAGGGTGTGATACCCCTTGATATAGTCAGCCATAGTGGGAACAAAGAGGGCACCGCAGTAGGGACACTCGTAATAGCCTGCCTTTACCTCCAGCACAGCCGCCGCACCAATACCTGCCACTGCAGTCACAATGGTGAACAGGATCAAAGCGATCCGCACCGCCGTGGGCAGCGGCAGAAACGAGGTGATCACGATCAGCGAGCAGCAGGCGATGACGGTAATGACGCCGCAAATAATGGAGAGGAGCATCCGCTTTTTATTTTCTTCATTTTCCTTTATCAAATCGACCATATTTTTTTCAGCCCTTTCCTGGTATTCTGTGTCGGACAACCGTTCTCCCGACAGCAGATCATTAACAGTGATGTGCAGTGCGTCGCACAGCGGCAGCATCAGGGAGACTTCCGGCAGTCCTTTTCCGCACTCCCATTTGGAGATAGTTTTGTCGCTGACGGAGAGGAGATCCGCCAGCTGACGCTGGGTAAAATTCTGCGTTTTTCTCATCTCGGCAATAAATCTGCCGATCCGGACCTGGTCCATGTATGTTCCTCCTTTCTTGCTCACATGGTACTTGAAAAATGCTCTCAAGAACACACACGTAGCGTAGAGCGGCGTATCTCTACGAAGCGCAGAGTCGGATTTTATTTATAAATTATAGCATAAACCCTATGCAGGAGGAATGGTTTCGCCTATTGACAAACGGTTTTTTTCCCGATATAATGCCCCTTGACGCAACGATGGGAACCAGTAGCGCCGTTGACCCCTGCCAAGAGAGCCCCTGGCTGGTGAGAAGGGGAGAGGGAGCGGTGTGAATACCTCCCGGAGCAGCGGACCCAACGGCGGAGAGGATGTTTCCGGCCCAGTAGGCTCCGCCGGGCGCGCCCGATACAGCGCACGGGGTCTCTGTTGGACTCCATGAGGCCGTGTCCCGTGAGGGCATGGTGAACCAGAGGTGGTACCGCGAGCTTTCGCCCTCTGTCCATTTAGGACAGGGGGCTTTTTCTATGGCTGATCAGCACACGGCGACAGAGCGCCGGGGTGTACTGTTCGTATTTCTGGCGGCAGTGCTCTACAGCATCGGTGGCCTGTGCATTAAGGTGATTCCATGGAATGGCATGAGTATCAACAGTGCCAGGAATATCATCTCTGTCCTGGTGGTAGGGAGCTACCTTCTGCTCATCCACCACAAGCCCCGCTGGAATCGTTGGATCGCCCTGGGAGCCATCAGTGTGTGCGGCACCAACGTACTGTTTTCCCTGGCCAACAAGCTGACCACCGCGGCCAACACCATTGTACTCCAGTTCACCGCCCCTATTTTTGTCATCCTGCTGGCGGCGGTATTCTGGCGGAAGAAGCCGGGTAAGCTGGATCTGGCCGCCTGTGCCCTGGTCCTTCTGGGAGTCCTGTGTTTCTTTGTGGACAGCCTAGAGATGGGTGGCATGCTGGGCAACGTCCTGGCTCTGTTGTCAGGTCTCAGCTATGCCGGCGTGTTCCTGCTCAATGATCTGCCGGACAGCGATCCCATTTCCTCTGTATTTTGGGGTGACGCTCTCAGCGTGATCCTGGGATTTCCTTTCCTGCTTCAGGAGACGGAGTTCACTCCCATCGCTATTACCAGTGTTGTGATCCTGGGCGCTTTCCAGGTGGGCCTTGCCTATATTCTCATGTGCATCGGCCTGAGGACCACACCGGCGGTGACCGCGTCTTTGATCTCCGGTATTGAGCCGGTGCTGAATCCCTTGCTGGTAGCCCTCTTTTATCAGGAGCCGGTAGGAAACATGGCCCTGGTGGGGGCGGTGATCGTCATCGTGTCCGTGGTGGGCTACAACGTACTGCGCAGCCGGAAAACGGCCCCGCAGCCATGCGATCCTCCTGCATCCGGCGTATAAAATAAATCAATAAAACATTATTGTAAGGAGAAATATCATGAAACTGTATGATGAGCTGGTAGCCCGGGGCCTGATCGCCCAGGTCACCAACGAGGAAGAGATCCGCACTATGATCAACAACGGCAAAGCCACCTTCTACATCGGCTTTGACCCCACGGCAGACAGCCTTCATGTGGGCCACTTCATGGCTCTGTGTCTGATGAAGCGGCTGCAGATGGCCGGCAACAAGCCTATCGCTCTTATCGGCGGCGGCACCGGCATGGTGGGCGATCCCTCCGGCCGCACCGATATGCGCTCCATGATGACCAAGGAGACCATCGCCCACAACTGCGCCTGCTTCAAGAAGCAGATGGAGCGCTTCATTGAGTTCGGCGAGGGCAAGGCCCAGATGGTGAACAACGCCGACTGGCTGATGGACCTCAACTACATTGAGCTCCTGCGGGAGGTAGGCGCCTGCTTCAGCGTGAACAATATGCTGCGGGCAGAGTGTTACAAGCAGCGCATGGAGAAGGGCCTGAGCTTCCTTGAGTTCAACTACATGATCATGCAGTCCTACGACTTCTACTACCTCTTCCAGCACTACGGCTGCAATATGCAGTTCGGCGGCAACGACCAGTGGAGCAACATGCTGGGCGGTACCGAACTGATCCGCCGGAAGCTGGGGAAGGATGCCCACGCCATGACCATCACCCTGCTGCTCAACAGCGAGGGCAAGAAGATGGGCAAGACCGCTGCCGGCGCAGTGTGGCTGGATCCCAACAAGACCTCTCCCTACGACTTCTACCAGTACTGGCGGAACGTGGAGGACGCAGACGTTCTCAAGTGCATCCGCATGCTGACCTTCCTGCCTCTGGAGCAGATCGATGAGATGGACACCTGGACCGGCAGCCAGCTGAACAAGGCCAAGGAGATCCTGGCCTTCGAGCTGACCAAGCTGGTCCACGGGGAAGAGGAGGCCCAGAAGGCCCAGGATGCCGCCAAGGCCCTCTTTGCCGGCGGCGGCGACAAGTCCAGCATGCCCACCACCACTCTCACCGCCGACCAGTTTGAGAATGGCCAGATCGGTGCCATCAGCCTGCTGGTAGCCTGTGGGCTGGCCCCCTCCCGGGGCGAGGCCCGTCGCCTGATCCAACAGGGCGGCGTAGCGGTCAACGACGAGAAGGTGACGGACATCGATACCCAGTGGCCCCAGGAGGCTTTTGCCGGTGAGGGCGTCATCATCAAGAAGGGCAAGAAGGTGTTCCACCGGGCCCTGTTGGGATAATAGATATCCTCGCATATGAGAAAAACCAGGTGCGCATCCTTGATGCGCACCTGGTTTTTTCTGTTCAGGGAAGTATTCGCTTTCATCGGCTCACACCTTGAAATTTTCGCAGGTAGAACAAAAGTGACAGTCCGCTGGGAATCCCGATCCAAAGGAGAATGATCGTGACACTCAGTGCCTTGAAGTTGGAAACAGCGGGGATCCCCGCCAGGTACACCAGGGCAAGAGGGAGGGAGATGTATCCCAAAATCCGGTGGGCCACGATCCAGGTCTCCTCATCGGTCACAGTCCAGGGCAGCCGCAAACCGGTATGCCGGGTGAAGGGCAGTTTGGGGGACAGATTCCCCAGGAACAGTATAATGGCCAATATCAGAGCAGCCGCAAAATATTTGTCCGCCGTTTCATTTCTTCCCACGATCCCGGCCTCTGCCAGCATGGCCGCGCCAATGCACAGCAGCAGTATCAAAACGTCAAAAACGGTGACCAGGCGGAGAGTTTTTATCTTGGGGTTGTCCTGGGATATGCCGCTGAGCTCCCCCAGGTGGCGATAGAGGATCAGCACTGCTCCCAGCAGGCAGGCAGCCGACAGGAGCAGGGTCACCAGGTTGCCCTCCCAAATCACCGACAGGACCACCGCCAGCAGAGAGAGGGCAAGGATCATCCACCGGCTCTTACGGACACTCATAAGCTTTCTCCTCTCCGCGGGTCAACAAATCGGTCAGCTGAATATACATCTCCTGCATCACCGAGAGATTCAGAGAATAGATGATTTGATTGCCTCTTCGTTCCGCTGTGACGATCTCCGCCTGCTTGAGCACATCCAGATGCCGGGAAACAGAGGGCTGGGAGATAGAAAATTTCTCCGCGATCTCTCCAGCACTGAGGTTCTGCCACTTCAGCAGCTGAATGATCTCCCGACGGCAGGGATGGGCCAAAGCTTGAAAAAAATCTTCTCTCATGATCAAATCCTTCCTGTGATATTTTGATTATAGCTAAATTTCTAAATATAGTCAATAGCTTTATAGCTAATATTCTAAATACTTTATAAATAAGGCGCGCGGCATATCACCGCGCGCTCAGAAAGGTTTAAAGCAGCATCAGGTAGGGATCAGATCTCACTAAATGTATAGCGATGGCGCTGGGCGGCCTCACAGACCACTTCGATGATGATGGCGCCGTCCTTCTCCGTCACAGAAAACTCGGCAGACTTATCTCTTTTGAAAATATACCGGACATACTCCTCCGGATTTTCCACCTCCTGCTCAATGATCTCGCAGGTATCCGGCGCACATGGGCTGTAAACTTCCTTGACGATTTCATACTTCTTCATCACATACATGCCTCCTGTCGATCCGATATAGGGGAAAAGCTATAGTTTTAGTGTATCGCATTTCCCATCGCCGTGCAAGAGTTTCTCCATAGATTTCCTGCTGGGGGGGCCTTTGTTGACAAGGCGCTAAGCCCGTGGTATAATCAATCCAATTAAAAGGAAAGGGCTGAAAAAATGCGCAAGTGATCTGATTTTCGTGTTGCAGAGGATATCCGGTGAGACGCATGCCGCATAAGCGGGTGGGTCTTGGTTCTGCTGCCGAAAGTCAGAGAGACGCATGGGGGACACAGGCCCTTTTTTGCTGCCGCAGCATGCCTATCCGGAGTATCCCAGATCACCGACAGGTAGAAAAGACCTTCTTTTCATGGGAATACGGAGGGACTGCATCAGCACTGTGCTTCTCTTGCTCTGCTTTCGGTATGACCGGAAGCAGATTTTTTATTGCCCGGCAAGTGGCCGGGCAGGGAGGAGGCCCATTATGCTGCTGCAAATCGATCATCTGACACTGACCCACCGACGGGATCTCAGGACCCTGGCGGAGGATGTATCCTTCGTCCTCCATGAGGGGGATAAGGCCGCCGTCATTGGCGAGGAGGGAAATGGAAAATCCACGCTCCTACAATGGATCTATGACCCGCAGCAGATTGACAGCTATTGTCAGTACAGCGGGAAATGTACCGCTGAGGGAACCATCGGTTACCTGGCGCAGGAGCTGTCGGCAGAAGATATGGAAAACAGTATTTATGATTACTGTTCTGCCAGCGAAAATTTCCACGCACTTACCCCTCAGGAGCTGGGGGACATTGCCAGACAGCTCTGCTTTAACCTGGAGGAATATTTCAGTGAGCAGCCGGTAGGGAAGCTCTCGGGCGGTGAGAAGCTGAAGCTGCAGCTCAGCCGGCTGCTCTTTGACCGCCCCGGCATTCTTTTACTGGACGAACCCTCCAGCGACCTGGATCTTCCCACCCTGAGGTGGCTGGAAAACTTCATCAATAGCTATAAAGGAATTATCCTTTATATATCCCATGATGAAACGCTTTTAGAGCGAACCGCAAATGTCATTCTCCATCTGGAGCACCCCCGGGAGGGAAAACCGCCCCGGTGCACTGTCATCCGCTCCGGATACCGTGACTATGCGCTCCGCCGGGAATCTTCTATACAAAATCAGACCCGCCAGGCCAAAAAGGAGCGGGAGGAATACGATAAAAAAATGGAGAAATTTCGCCGGATCCAGCAGAGCGTAGAGCACGCCCAGAATGCCGTCTCGCGGCAGGATCCCGGTACAGGACGGCTTCTGAAGAAGAAGATGCACGCTGTACAGTCCATGGGCAAGCGATTCCAGCGGGAAGCCAGTCAGATGACCGCCCTGCCGGAGGTAGAGGAGGAGATCTTCCTCCGGTTCGCACCGGAGGAAACTCCGGCGGCAGGGAAAGTTATTCTGGATCTGACCCTTCCGGAGCTGCGGGCGGGAAATCATGTCCTGGCCCACAATGTCCGCCTTTTTGTCCGGGGCGGAGAGAAAATCGGCATCATCGGCAAGAACGGTGCGGGAAAGACCACCCTGATCCGGCAGCTGGCAGAGCAGCTCCTCCATCGTCGGGATCTGAAGGTAGGCTATATGCCACAGAATTACAGCGAGGAGCTTCCCGGGGAGCTGACTCCTGTGGAATACCTGATTCCCTCTGGCAGATCCGAGGAAATCACCCGTGCAAGGACCTTTCTGGGAAGTATCCGCTTTGCCAAGGAGGAGATGTTCCATGCCATCCAGGAGCTCTCCGGCGGCCAGAAGGCAAAGATGCTGCTCACAAAATTTATGCTGGACGGTTCAAATGTGCTGATTTTAGATGAACCTACCCGAAACTTTTCTCCATTGTCCGGCCCTCAGGTGCGGCGGGTACTCAGCGGCTTTTCGGGTGTGATTATCAGCGTATCCCATGACAGAAAATTTCTGTTAGAGGTATGTGACAAGTTATATTCCTTAACAGATGCAGGGCTGATTGCAACGGATAAATCTGCTTTGGAGGACGATAGCTTCTAAAACGAGAGGGACGGCAATCTGCCGTCCCTCTCGTTTCTATGGATCCTATGGATGGTGCAAGACTGTCGTCATACACATCCCATTGTCCCTTAAAGCAGGTCGTAAGCCGACAGCACCTCCCGCAGGCGCTCCCGGTTGGCTTCCTCCATCTCGCACAGCGGCAGCCGGAAAATCTCCCGGCATCTGCCCATCATGGCCAGAGCTGTCTTCACCGGAATGGGGTTCACTTCCCAGAACAGGGCCTCGCAGAGCCTGCGCAGCTCCTGCTGGATCCTGCTACCGGTGACGAAGTCGCCCCGCAGGCAGGCGTGGGTCAGGCGGTGCATGGCCTCCGGCGCCACATTGGCCGCCACGGAGATCACCCCTACGCCGCCCTGGAGCATGATGGCGGCAGTTTCGTCGTCATTGCCGGACCATATGTAGAAATCCTCGGGGCACAGCTCCCGGGTCCGCTGAATCAGGGCGAAGTCGCCGCTGGCCTCTTTCACACCTGCAATGTTGGGGTGCTCCGCCAGAGCGGCATAGGTCTCCGCCGTGCACTTCACTCCCGTGCGGGAGGGAACGTTATAGAGGATTACCGGCTTTGTCACCCTGTCGGCAATAGCCTGATAGTGACGCACCAGCCCCCGCTGGGTGGCCTTATTGTAGTAGGGGGTGACCACCAGCACACCATCGACTCCAGCCTCCACCGCCTCCTTGGACTGTGAAATGGCGCTCTCCGTGCAGTTGGACCCGGTACCGGCGATCACCGGCACCCGACCGCCTACTTTGTCTACCACCGTCTGGATGGTTCGAACCCGTTCCATGGGACTCATAGTGGCCGCCTCACCGGTGGTCCCACAGACGATAATGGCGTCCGTCCCGTTTTGTAGTTGAAATTCCAAAAGATCAGCAAGTGCTGTATAGTCTACTCCGTCATTAGTAAAGGGCGTAATGATGGCCACGCCAGAGCCGGTAAACACAGGCTGCTTCACAAAAGTACCTCCCCTTCTGGCTTTGCATCCAGTATACATGACTATTTTATGCCATATAATACTTTTTCGTGCCGCGTAGCATGCAAAAGCTGTCCTCTTTTCCAGAGAGGCAGGATTAGAAGGAAGAGAGGGAGACGGACCGGTCTGCTTAGCTGGCGTCTGCGCAAGGTTCTCGTTATTTCAGCAGCTTGCTGTAATAGGACTCCGCGTTGTAGAGAGCTGCGGCGGGGTTATGCCCCAGGACACGGTCCTTGGTGACAGCAGTAGTGGTGATGGCCTCGGAGTATTTGTAAAAGAGGCTGTCGTGGCCCACACACAACCCAACTACTACGTTCAAGTCCGTTTTGGCCTCATTGAGCAGCTTGGCCTGGAGAATCGGGTTGCACATGTTGGGGCCGGTGGAGCAGCAGGCCTCCGGAATGCCGATGCTGACTTTGGACTGGGCCCCGGCCTTGCAGCTGACGCCGTACACTGCAAAGCCGTTTTTCCGGAAGATCTCCGCCAGGATACGGCTCTCCCGCAGAAGGCCGATACAGGTGGCAATACCGATTTTTTTCGCTCCGATCTTCCGGGCAAAATCCATGATCTCCTCCACCCGGGTATGCTTGCAGTAAAACTCGTGTTCTACTTCCGCCGCAGCCACAGCAATACGGTGATTTTCCTCCTCCTGGTAGCAGGCCATAGCGTCATTCAGAATCTTCTGATCCATGTGGGTGGTCAGGCAGAAGGGGGGATACTCATTCCCCGGCGCCCGACAGCTCTTGGCAGCGCAGTCGATACAGGACATGTCTTCCAGCTTCATTCGTTTTTCCAACCCTTCTCTCATCGTATCATTTGCAGGGGACAGAAACCGGCACAGGGAGAAAAGCAGCGTATACCGCAGATTTTACGGTATGCGCTGCTTTTGCAGTCCTCCCGGCACAGCAGTGGTCCATGGTTTCAGCTGTGTCGGAATCGGCTCTTATTGGGCGGTGATGTAGCCCTCGGCGCACAGCAGCTCTGCCAGCAGCACCGCGCCGCCGGCGGCGCCACGGAGGGTATTGTGGCTCAGGCAGACAAACTTATAGTCGTACTGGGTGTCGGGGCGCAGACGGCCGATGGATACCGCCATGCCGTTTTCCAGCATGCGGTCCAGCTTGGTCTGAGGCCGATCCGCCTCCTCAAAATAGTGGAGGAACTGCTTGGGGGCGGAGGGGAGATTCAGCTCCTGGGCCCGGCCGGAGAAAGCGGCCCAGTCGGCCTTGATCTGCTCCATGGTGGGCTTGCAGCCCTCCTTGAAGGACATGAAGCAGGCGGCCATATGGCCGTCGGAGCAGGCCACGCGGAAGCACTGAGCGGTAATGGAAGGACCGTCCGCCAGCACCAGCTTGCCATCCTCGATGTGGCCCCAGAGCTTCATAGGCTCCTTTTCGCTCTTCTCCTCCTCGCCGCCGATATAGGGGATACAGTTGTCCACCATCTCCGGCCAGCGCTCAAAGGTCTTGCCCGCACCGGAAATAGCCTGATAGGTGCACACCAGAGCCTTGTCGAGGCCGTACTTCAGCAGGGGATGGAGGGCAGGGACGTAGGACTGGAGGGAGCAGTTGGACTTAACTGCCACAAACCCCCGCTTGGTTCCCAGGCGCTTGCGCTGCTGATCAATGAGGCGGATGTGGTCGGCGTTGATCTCCGGTACCACCATGGGTACATCCTCCGTCCAGCGATGGGCGCTGTTGTTAGAGACCACAGGGCACTCCAGCTTGGCGTACTTTTCCTCCAGAGCCCGGATGTCCTCCTTCTTCATATCCACGGCACAGAAGACGAAGTCCACCATGGCAGCCAACTTCTCCGCGTCCGCCTCGGCGTCCAGAATCACAAGGTCTTTTGCCTCCTGAGGAATGGGAGTAGCCATAGCCCAGCGGGCAGAAACCGCCTCCTTATAGGTCTTGCCAGCGCTGCGGGCACTGGCGGCCACGGCGGTAAGCTTGAACCAGGGATGCCCCTCCATCAGGGTGACAAAGCGCTGGCCCACCATTCCGGTGCATCCGATGATGCCTACACGGTATTGCTGCATGTTCTGTACCTCCTAAGCAAATGTGTCCACACAGCGGCGGCGGCAGCGTGGGAAAACTGTCGAAACGTGGCTTGAAAATAAGCCCGCCGCCGTGTATACTGTAAACTAATGTATGCCTTATGTATGCCTTAGGCAAATGTTTACGATTTGATGTAAGTCATACCACAGATTTTTCTCCCTGTCAACCTTGGACATCCCTGTCAGGAGGCCCTATGCACAAGTTTTTTCGCACTTTTTCCCTTTGTTTCTTTCTGGCGGTCACATTGACTGTTTATGCACACGCAGAGGAGGACACCCTGAAGGTAGGCCTCTACTACGGCAGCAATGCACTCTTCTCCGCCAACCTTCAAAACTATGAAGGTTCCGGCTACTCCCTGGGCTGGTTCGACGAGACCACCCGGGATTTTCATGAGCTGGGCTGGCTGGACGATGAAAAGATTTCCATGACTGCCGATGGAGCCATTTATATCAGAGGCGGCACCTATTATTCCAGCTTTCAGGCCAGCGCGGAAGCTGTTATCGGCGGTTACCACGTGGAGCTGGATGAGACCTTCGACTCCTTTGAGGAGGCAGCCTATGTGGCAGAGCAATTTGACGGTGGTTTCCCGGCCTACGTCAACAACGACTTTGTTGTACGGGTGGACAATTTCCTCACCAGGGAGGAGGCGGAGGTGGCCGCTGCCACTTACTCTACCTACACCTGGTACAGCATGAACGGCCGGGAGCACAGCTTCTGGGGGACGGCTGCCTCTCCCAGCGTCACCGGCGTGACGGTGACCGTAACAGGCAGTGATGAGATCCTCTTCGAATTTGACTGCTCTGGGGCCAAGAGCCTGGGTATCTTACCTGACGGCGGAAGAAAAGACGCTCTCACCTGGTTCAAGGGCTACAAGTGGTATGGTGGCTTCGAGTACCGCCGTGTCACCGGCGGCAATATCAACGTCATCAACGTAGTGGACATCGACGACTATGTCAAAGGTGTGCTGCCCTATGAGATGAGTCCCAGCTGGCCCCTGGAGGCCCTGAAGGCCCAGGCAGTCTGTGCCAGGACCTATGCCCTTTTGCAAACCAAGCACTACAAGAGCTATAAGTTCGACGTCTGCAACACTACAGATTGCCAGGTGTACCAGGGGGCCAATCTGGCCAGCGATCTCACCGACCAGGCCGCCGAGGAGACGGCGGGAATTGCCGCCTTTTACGACGGTGAATATGCGGAGCTCTACTACTACTCCAGCAACGGTGGCGCGTCTGAAAACTCTGAGAACGTGTGGACCAAGGCTTTGCCTTATCTGACGGGCAAATACGACCCCTATGAGGACGCCGCTTCCATTCCTGGATACAGCTACACCGTGAGCTACACTTACGATCAGCTGACGAAGATGCTCCAGAACAAGGGCTACAGCATCGGTCAGATCTCCAGCGTGTATATTTCCGAGACCACCGATGTAGGGAACGTCCGGGAGATCACCTTCACCGACACCTCCGGTAAGACGCTGAAGGTCACCGGTGAGACCTGCCGTACCATCTTCTATACCACACTGTTCGGAGATACCAAGTCGGTCAAGAGCATGCGCTTCACCATCAATGGCGGAGGCGGCGGCAGCGGCTACTACCTGGGGAGCGGCTCTGCCAGCGTCCAGGACCTGGAGGGGCTCTACACCATCAGCGGAACCGGTGTAATGGAGCAGATTGCCGGGGAGGACCTGTACGTAGCCTCTGCAGACGGAACGGTGCCTCTTTCCGAAGTAGAGAGCGGCGGGTCCTACAGCGCCGACGGCATCACCATCACCGGTACCGGCTCCGGCCACAATGTGGGTATGAGCCAGTACGGCGCCAAAGTCATGGCGGAGGAAGGCTATAGCTACGAGGATATTCTGGACTTCTATTTTACCGGTATCACCCTGGAAAGGATCGGATAAACTGCGTGAAAACACATGATTTTTACTTTGACCTGCCGGAGGAGCTGATCGCTCAGACACCGCTGCAGCGGCGGGATGGCTCCCGGCTGCTGGTACTGGACAAGGAGAGCGGTGCCTGGGAACACCGGCACTTCTATGACCTGCCGGACCTGCTGCGTCCCGGCGACTGCCTTATCATGAACGACTCCCGGGTATTGCCCGCCCGGCTCCTGGGCAACCGTGTCCACAGCGACGGTACTGTGGGCGGCGCCTGCGAAGTGCTGCTGCTCATTGACCGTGGGGACAACGTATGGGAGTGCCTGGTCCGCCCGGGGAAGAAGCTGCGCCCCGGGGCGAAGGTGACCTTCGGGACCGGTGAGCTCACAGCGGAGATCGTAGGCGAGGTGGAAGGCGGCAACCGCCTGGTCCGCTTCCACTACGAGGGGATTTTCCTGGAGGTGCTGGAGCGCCTGGGCCGGATGCCCCTGCCCCCCTATATCAAGGCGGAGCTCCAGGACCAGGAGCGCTATCAGACCGTTTACTCCCGGGTCAACGGCTCTGCCGCCGCACCCACCGCCGGGCTCCACTTTACCAAGGAGCTAATGGCAGAGGTGGAGAAGCGGGGCGTATCCATTGGCTTTGTGACCCTCCATGTGGGCCTTGGCACCTTCCGCCCGGTGAAGGAGGAGGAGATCACCGACCATGATATGCACAGCGAGTACTGCATTATTCCCCAAGAGACGGCGGATCTCATCAACCGCACCAAGGCCTCTGGCGGTCGGGTGATCTGTGTGGGCACCACCTCCTGCCGCACTCTGGAGAGCTGGGCAGGGGAGGACGGCCATATGGAGGCTAAGGCGGGCTGGACCAATATCTTCATCTATCCCGGCTACCGCTTCAAGGTGATGGACGCCCTTATCACCAACTTTCACCTGCCGGAGAGCACCCTTATCATGCTGGTATCCGCTCTGGCGGGACGGGAACACATCCTGGCTGCTTACAAAGAGGCGGTGAAGGAGCGCTATCGGTTTTTCTCCTTCGGCGACGCCATGTTTATCCGGTAGGGAGGTGCCGCTATGCTGTCACTGCTGAAAGGCTATGTAGGGGACGCCGCCGCACCCTTTATCTTTCTGGTACTGTTTCTGGTGATCGGAGGCGGCGCCCTGTGGCTCACACCCCGGATCGCCCGGTGGCTGGACGAGCGTGACCGGAAGCATCCCGGCTATTTTGACGGGATGCTGGAAGAGGACCCCGCTGCCAAGAATGCTGCGGAGAAGCAAGAAAAGACCACCGGGGATGATAAGCAGACCCCGGGACAGGAGTAAAGAATGTTCGAAATCATCAAAACCCAGGGCCGCGCCCGGCGCGGCCGCTTTTCCTGTGCCCATGGCGGCATTGTGGAGACCCCTGTCTTCATGAACGTAGGCACCCAGGGGGCCATCAAGGGGGCTCTCAGCGCCCACGATCTGAAGAAGATCAAGTGCCAGATCGAGCTGAGCAACACCTATCACCTCCACCTGCGGCCCGGCGACGACGTGGTCCGGGCTTTGGGTGGCCTCCACAAGATGATGGACTGGGACGGCCCCATTCTCACCGATTCCGGAGGATTCCAGGTATTTTCTTTATCCGGCTTGCGGAAGATCACGGAGGAGGGGGTCACCTTCGCCTCCCACATCGACGGCCGCCGGATCTTCATGGGGCCTGAGGAGTCCATGCGCATCCAGGCCAACCTGGGCAGCGATATCGCCATGGCCTTTGACGAGTGTGTAGAGAACCCGGCCCCCTACGACTACGTAAAGGCCTCCTGTGAGCGGACACTCCGGTGGCTGGAGCGGTGTGTGGCGGAGCACCAGAAGCTGATCGCCGCCCTGGACTGCCTCAACCCCGGCCAGATGCTCTTTGGGATCAACCAGGGCGGTACCTATGAGGATCTGCGGGTGTGGCACATGGATGAGATTGCAAAGCTTCCCTGCGACGGCTACGCCATCGGAGGTCTGGCGGTAGGGGAGGAGACCCAGGTGATGTACGACATCATCGACGCAGTAGAGCCCCATATGCCTGCGGACAAGCCCCGGTACCTCATGGGGGTGGGGACGCCCTCCAACATCATTGAAGGCGTCTACCGAGGAGTGGACTTCTTCGACTGTGTCATGCCTGCCCGAAATGCCCGCCATGGCCGGCTCTTTACCTGGCGGGGCAGCATCAACATCAAAAACGAGAAGTACAAGCTGGACACCGGCCCTATTGACCCGGAATGTGACTGTCCGGTGTGCCGCAGCTTCTCCCGGGCCTACCTCCGGCACCTCTTTAAGGCGGAGGAGATGCTGGCCATGCGCCTTGCAGTGATGCACAACCTTTGGTTTTACAACACCCTCATGGAGCGGATTCGTGAAGCCCTGGACAGCGGCGACTATGACGCCTTCCGCGCCCACTACAGCCCTCTGCTGGAGCAGAAAATTTAGGACTTGCCAAATCTGTCCACATTTTGTATAATACGAGCAGTCTGTTCATTTTGAAGGAGAGTATGACATGGAACAGTTTTACAGCATTGGTATGATCCTGGTGATGATTGCCATTTTCTACTTCCTGCTGATCCGTCCTGAGAACAAGCGGAAAAAGCAGGCCGAGGAGATGCGCAACAGCCTGAAGAAGGGTGACCAGATCACTACGATCGGCGGTATTGTAGGCAAGATCGTGATGGTGGGCGAAGAGACCATCGTCATCGAGACCAGCGATGATCGGGTCCGCATGGAACTGACCAAGTGGTCCGTCTCCACCAACAACAGCCAGCAGCCCGTAGATAAGAAGGCTGAAAAGAAAGCCAAGGCTGAGGAAGCTGCCAAGGAGGAGCCTGCCAAGATTCCCGAGGGCTCCGACAACGAGGTCAAGTAACCTCTGCAAAAGCGCATAAGGACGCCTCCCGGAAAATATACTGGATCAGACAGTATATTTTCCGGGAGGTACTCTTATGTCGAAGGTCGTCATGTCCCTGCCGAAAGGGATGATGAAAAACAGCTTGACAGGAGGCTGCGTAGCCCTGGTGTCCTATGTAATCCTCCAGCTCCTGTGCGCCCTGCTCATCCACAAGGAGCTGCTGGGGGCGGATGTACTCTATCCCATGGTGTGCGTGGCGGCTGCTGTCGCCTCCTTCCTAGGGTGTGTGTACAGCGTGCTCACCCGGCAGGAGGGAGCCATACTTACCGTGTCAACCGTAACAGCCGTTTTCCTCATCCTTACCCTGGCGGTAGCTTTGCTCACCAATAAGTCGATCGCAGTGGAAAACGGCCTGGTGGGCGTAGGATTGTCCATGGCCGCTGGGGGACTTCTGGCCGCCCTGGTGGGGGCGAATCTTCCCCGAAAGAGCCGTCAGGCCAAGACTGCCCAGCGCAAAAAAGCCACCCGCCGGAAATAATGCGGTATATCCGTCCCCGCAAAAAAGCCCCGCCGGAGTATCCGGTGGGGCTTGCTTTTTTCTGGTCTCAGACTCGGGAGTGGGCCTTGGGATGGGCCTTATGGTAGACATCCTGAAGCTTTTGTTTAACCAGGTGGGAATAAATCTGGGTGGAGGAGATATCCGCGTGGCCCAGCATCTCCTGGATGGAGCGAAGATCAGCCCCATTCTCCAGCAGATGGGCAGCAAAGGAGTGGCGCAAGGTATGTGGGGTGATGTCCTTGTCGATCTGTGCCTTCTCCTGGTAGTACTTGATGATCTTCCAGAAACCCTGGCGGCTCATGCGCTCTCCATTCATATTAACGAAGAGGGCTTGCTCCCGGCTGTCCAACACAATCTGGGGCCGGATATCTTTTATGTAGTCGCTGAGCGCCTTCACCGCTGCAGCATACAATGGGATGATCCGCTCCCGTCCCCGACTGGAGCAGCGCAGGAAAGCAGCCGGCAGATTCACGTCGTCCAGATCCAGGCTGATGAGCTCACTGACCCGGATGCCGGTGGCATAAAGAAGCTCCAGCATGGCGTGATCCCGGTAGCCCTTGGCGTCCACACACTGAGGCTGCTCCAGGAATAGCTCCACCTCCTTGCCGGTGAGGATCTGAGGAAATTTCCGCTCTGTCCGCACAGGGGTGGTGTTCCGGGCGGGGTTGCGCTCCACCACGCCCCGGGAAAGCAAAAAGCTGTAGAAGGATTTCAGGGAGGCAATACACCGGGCCACGCTGGCCGGGGATTTTCCCCGTCCAGCCATGTAGGTCATGTACCGCTCCACATGCTCATCCTGGCAGTCGGGAAGCTCCACATGCTCATCCTCCTGGAGATAACGGGCAAACTGCATCACATCCCGTACATAAGAAGCTACTGTATTGCTGGAGGAATGGCGCTCCTTCTCCAAATAAGCCGTATATCCAGCGATATAGTTTTCCACAGCACATTCCTCCTTTCCCAAAGTCAAGCCCCTGTACCTCCCATGGCCAACCGGAACAGGAGGGGAGTCAGAAGCCTTTCACAAAATACGCCGACAGTAAGAACAACCACACACAACACAAACAAAATAAAGTACCGGCTCCCGTAGAGAACCGGAGCGGACCGCCTGCCTCGGCCAAATGTGAGCATCGCCAGCTCCGTAGAGAGGGGCCATGCAGCACCAGCCATGGCAAAAAAGCAGGGGAGTGTAAAAAGCAGGCGTACCAGCAGCGCCCCCACAGCCAGAAGGACCCCCTGCCGTCCAAAACAGCAGACAAAGCCAGAGACCGTATACATGGTAAGAAAGCCATACAGCCCCGCAAGCGCTGGGATCAGGGCGACGCCTACCGAAGCGAAGCCCAGCAGGAACGTCAAAACCGTATACCCAAAATACAGCAGTACGCAGCTTCCCAGTGAGGCAGACACCCCGCCTGCATCATAAACCGCGCAGTAGTCGGTTAAATAGCCAGTCAGGGCATTCTGCGCGGAGGTATCCCAAGACCGGGCACATAAGTGCCCCGCGAGAGCACCTGCTAGAAAAAATAACGCCAAAAGAAGACCGCGGAGCAGGGAAGGATCCGCAGACCTGAGTCGGATAGTCCGCAGCAGGGGACGAGCACGCATAATGCATCACCTCGCCACAGCATATGCGCCGGGGACAAGGTTTAGACGCAGAGTTTTTATGTGTACCTGGTAGCACGCGCAGGGAAAACCGCTCTTTATTAATATAGTGCAAAACCCCTGTAACCGCAAGGGAAAAAAGGAAATCCCTCCTTTTTTGTAAATTATGACAAATTATTATGTAAATTATATTATGTAAACTAATTAACCGGAGTAGCTTTATCTTGGCTCCTGGCGCATATTTTGTACTGGAATATTGCGGGTTTCTACCACATCTTGGGCAATAATGCGGTATACTATTTGTAATCATAAAATAAAGGGATGTTGTTCTCTCCCCAGAGAGCATTGTTTTTTTGGTCATTTTTATGGATTGACAGCTCAGCTGCCGCTCTGTATCCACCATGCCGGGACAAGTGTTCAACACTTTCTATTTCCAGAGCCCTTGCTCCGGAAAGATTTGCAATGGAACCAGTGCTATGCTATGATGTCTCCAACACGGAAGAAGAAAGGCGGGATATGATGATCGATCTGACCAGACACCATCTCTTTGACGGGGGTATGGGGACTATGCTCCAGGCAAAAGGACTGGAGGCCGGCCATGCGCCGGAGCTTCTCAACCTGACCGATCCCGATATTGTTGTTTCCATTCACGCCGCCTACGCCGACGCAGGAGCGGATATTCTTACCGCCAATACCTTCGGCGCCAGCCGCAGGAAGCTGGGACAGGATCCCCGGCCCTGTATTACCGCCGGCGTGGCCTTGGCCCGCCAGGCTGCAGAAAAGCAGGACAGGCCGGTCTATGTGGCTTTAGATGTAGGGCCGCTGGGAGCCCTATTGGAGCCTATGGGTGAACTGTCCTTCGATGACGCCTACGGCCTGTTCGCCGAGGTGATGGATGCCGGTGCCGCCGCCGGTGCAGACCTGATCCTCATTGAGACCATGAGCGACCTCAAAGAGGCCAAAGCAGCTCTGCTGGCAGCAAAAGAGCGTACCAGCCTGCCGGTATTCGTGACCATGACCTTCGGGGAGGACGGGCGCACCTTCCTGGGCACGGACCCTGCCGCCGCTGCGGTGACCCTCACCAGCCTGGGGGCGGATGTAGTCGGCATCAACTGCTCCCTGGGTCCCCGGGAGCTTCGCCCAGCTCTGCAGAAGATGATTGCTGCCACCCATCTGCCAGTCATGATCCAGCCCAACGCAGGGCTTCCCCGGCTGGAAAATGGACGGACGGTGTTTGACGTAGGCCCAGAGGAATTTGCCGCCTGTGGGGCGGAGTTCCTCTCCGACGGTGCCGCTATCCTGGGTGGCTGCTGCGGTACCACCCCGGACCACATCCGCGCCCTCCGCCCCTTGCTGGAAGGACACACACCGCCGGTGCGGGAGCCCGATAGCATGTGCCGCCTGTGCGGCTGGCAGGGCGTGGTCACCCTGGGGGAAAACACCATCGCCACCGTCGGGGAACGGATCAATCCCACCGGGCGAAAAAAGCTCCAGGAAGCTCTCCGCTCCGGCAACTACGACTACGCCGGTGAGCTGGCTATCCAGCAGCAGGAGGAGGGAGCGGACTTCCTGGTGGTGAATGCGGGACTTCCCGACATCGACGAGAAGATAGCCCTCCCCGCCTTAGTCCAAGCTATCCAGAAAGTGTCGCCCTTGCCCCTGGTCATCGACTGCTCGGATCCGGTGGCCCTGGAAAAAGCTTTGCGGGTATGCAGCGGCCGCCCCATCCTCAACTCCGTCAACGGAGAGCTGGAGAGCATGGAGGCTATGCTGCCCCTGGCGGCCAAATACGGCACCGGCCTTATCATCCTGGCCTTGGATGGGCAGGGTATTTCCGATGACCCCGCCTGCCGGGCGGAGGCGGCGATCCGGGTAGCAGAGGCTGCCGCGGACCTGGGAATCCGGGATGTGTTCATCGACTGCCTTGCTATGGCGGCGTCGGTAAATCCAGCCAGTGCCATGGCTACGCCAGAGGCCATCCGTCTGGTCCGCAGCGCTGGCTACCGAACCATTCTGGGCGTGTCAAACGTCAGTCACGGTCTGCCTCACCGGGACGCCGTAAACTGTGCATATCTCTCGGCCTGTATGGCGGCAGGCCTGAATATTGCTATCGTCAACACATCCTCTCCCCAGGTCATGGATGCCATCGACGCTGCCCGCCTCCTCCGGGGGGAGGACCCCGGCTGTGCCGCCTACATTGCCCGCCACGGCTCTGCCGTCCCAACGTCCCCCGCTCCTGCAGAGGCTCAGGCGGACCTGGAACCGCTGATCCTCTCGGGGAAAAAAGGTCTGGTGCCGGAGGCTGTGACAGCTCTCCTCCAATACATGCCCCCCCTGGAGGTTATCAATAACCACATTATCCCCGCTCTGGACACTGTGGGAGAACAATACGAAAAAGGAAAACTCTTTCTGCCCCAACTGCTGGCCGCCGCCGAAGCGGTAAAGGCCGCTTTCTCCATTCTGGACCGGTATCTCCCCCAGGGCGCGGGGGAGAAGGGTACGGTGATCCTGGCCACGGTAAAGGGGGACATCCACGACATCGGCAAGAACATCGTGAAAATGCTCCTGGAGAACTACGGCTATCACGTGGTGGATCTGGGCCGGGACGTGGCGCCGGAGGCGGTGGTAGCCGCCGCACTGGAGACAGGAGCGCCTCTGGTAGGTTTGTCTTCCCTCATGACCACCACTGCCCAAAATATTGCCGTCACCATCCAGGCCCTCCGGACAGCCGGAGCCACCTGCAAGGTGATGGTAGGCGGCGCGGTGGTAACGGAGGAGTTTGCCCGGCAGATCGGCGCGGACTACTATGTAAAAGACGCGGCGGAGTCCGCCCGGGTAGCTGGGCTGGTCCTGGGCCGCTGAGGCCATTTTGCGGATTGCTCGTTGCCTTTTTCCCAAACAGATGTTAGAATAAAGCCTGACAGGAAAGCGCAAAGCAGGAAAGGGGAGAGAGGTATGCGGGTACTGGGTATTGATCCCGGGGTGGCCACCATCGGCTTCGGGCTGGTGGAGGTGGACCGCAGCCATCAGACTCTTCTGCGCTACGGGGTCATCACCACCCCTGCAGGACTGCCCCTGTCCCGCCGTCTCCTCCAGATCTCCGAGGATATGGAGGAATTGCTCCGGCAGTTCAAGCCCCAGGAAATGGCGGTGGAGGAGCTGTTCTTCACCAAGAATATCACCACCGGTATCGCCGTGGCCCACGGCCGAGGGGTAATTCTTCTGGCGGCGGAGCAGGCGGGGGTACCGGTATATGAGTACACCCCTATGCAGGTCAAGCAGGCAGTGGCAGGCTACGGCGGCGCCGACAAGCGGCAGGTCATGCTGATGACCCAGCGGCTTTTGAAGATGAAGGAGATTCCCCGGCCCGATGACGCCGCCGACGCTCTGGCCCTGGCCATTTGCCACGGTCGGGCCGCTACCTCACTGCTAAACACGGAGCGGGTCTTTGACCCCAAGAGATACGACACAAGGTAAGAGTATGAGAACCGTTATCAAACCGCCCTATTCCGATCCGCCCTATAGCCTCCATGACGCTTATGTTGTGGCCCTAGCAGCGAAGGGGGATACACTGCACCTAGTAACTCAGTACGGCTATGTATGCACCACAGAGCCCTATGGCCAGGTGGAGGGGGATATAGAGATCACCGGGGTGGACTGGGAGAGTTCCTATGTCTATCTTATGGAATATACCGATGTCCTCTGCGGCAATTGCGGCAGCTTTACCGGCCGGAAAATGGCCCTCCCCGCTTTCTTGCAGGAGTTTCCATCCTTCTCCTTGGACATTATGGATGAGAGCTATGGGTACTGTCAGGCGAATCTGACGGGGTTTCTAAACCTCAACGACCGCCTCCTGGAGTTCCGCCTGGAGCTGTATTATACCGGTGCGTTTCAATATATTTTGAAGGAGTAAAAGCCGTCTTCCAAGGCGGATGAGGAAGAGACCATGTTTTACTACATAAGCGGCACGGTGGCCCATATGGAGCCCTACCTGGCCGTTATTGACTGCGGCGGGGTGGGCTACGCCTGCCGCACCACTACCTACACCCTGGCCAGCCTGAAAAAAGGAGAACCCGGGAAGCTCTATACTTACCTCAACGTCCGTGAGGACGCCATGGAGCTCTACGGCTTTGCCACCCAGGAGGAGCTGAATCTTTTCCAGCAGTTGATCTCTGTCAGCGGCGTGGGGCCCAAGGCGGCCCTCAGCATTCTCTCCGCCTCCACCCCCGCCAACCTCGCCCTCAGTATCATTACCGGGGATGAGAAGGCCCTCACCTGCGCTCAGGGCATTGGAAAGAAGATTGCCCAGCGGGTGATTCTGGAGCTAAAGGACAAGCTCAGCAAGGGCCAGGCCCTCTCCGCTGGCGGTGGAACTCTCCCCGGCGCTGCGGTCACCATTATCCCCGACAACAAGCTCTCCGAGGCCTCTGCCGCCCTGGCAGTGCTGGGCTACTCACAGAGCGAGATCAATATTGCCCTTAAGGACGTCGACCTTACGGAGCCTTTGGAACAGATCATCCGTCAGGCTCTCAAGAAAATGGTAAAATCATAAACAGGCCGAAACACCGCCGAAAGGAAGGGGACTACTATGGCTAAGCTGGAACGGCAGATCCATGGAGATTTTGACACTGTTCTGGGCCAGATCCACCAGGCCGTAATTGACTCCGGCGTCTCCGCCGACTTTGAGGACGGCAGCGAATGGTCCTCCAACGGCGTGCGCTGCGCTGTTCGGGTATACGAGCGCTACAGCGCCATCGGCGGCAACCGGGTGAGCATGAACGTGACCCTGGTGGGGGAGGGAGACCATCTGTTCCTCTCCGCCATCACCTCTGGCGGCAGCCAGGCCATGTTCTTCAAGATCAACACCTGGGGGGAGGACGCCTTTCTGGACTGCCTGCGGGACTTGAATCTTTAGAACAAGAGAAACATTATGGAATACGAAAATCGTAAAACAACAAAAACCATTGTAAAATCTGGGATTACCTTTGGTACCTGTCTCGCCATGGTGATCTCATACACAAATTGGCACTCAGTATTCTGGGCCATTGTTCATGGCCTCATGAGCTGGGCCTATGTGATCTACTACATCATCCGCTATTAATAGTTGGTGGCGGGCGAAAAGGGGAGAGAAGGACCTTTGAGTATTGATTTTTCCGGTAACGACGTATACATGGAGGAGGAGCCCTCCCTGGTGACCACCACCCTGACGGCGGCGGACGAGGGGGAGTACTCCCTGCGGCCCAAGACCCTGAAGGAGTACATCGGTCAGGAGAAGGCTAAAGGCAACCTGGAGGTATTTATCCAGGCGGCCAAGATGCGCCATGAGCCGCTGGACCATGTGTTGCTCCACGGCCCTCCGGGTCTGGGCAAGACCACCCTCAGCGGCATCATTGCCAACGAGATGGGCGTCAACGTCCGCATCACCTCCGGCCCCGCTATTGAGAAGGCCGGAGATTTGGCGGCCCTCCTTACCAACTTAAACGAAAATGATATCCTCTTTGTGGACGAGATCCACCGCCTCAACCACTCGGTGGAGGAGGTGCTCTATCCCGCCATGGAGGACTTCGCCATTGACATCATCATCGGCAAGGGTCCCTCTGCCAACTCCATCCGGCTGGACCTGCCGAAGTTCACCCTCATCGGAGCCACCACCCGTGCCGGGCAGCTCTCTGCGCCTCTCCGGGACCGCTTCGGCGTGACGCTGCGGCTGGAGCTCTACACCCCCGAGGAGCTGGCGCTGATCGTTACCCGGTCCGCCGGAATCCTGGAGGCCCCCATTGAGCCCGACGGTGCCATGGAGATCGCCCGGCGCAGCCGTGGCACGCCCCGGATTGCCAATCGGATGCTCCGTCGGGTCCGGGATTTCGCCCAGGTGAAGGCTGACGGCGTCATCACAAGGGAAGTAGCCGACGCAGCCCTCACCGCCCTGGAGGTGGATTACCTGGGGCTGGACAACATTGACCGCCGGATGCTCTCCGCTATCATTCAGTATTACGGCGGCGGACCGGTGGGCCTTGAAACCCTGGCGGCCACCATCAACGAGGAATCGGTAACTCTGGAGGACGTATACGAACCCTACCTTATGCAGATTGGCTTTCTCACCCGGACTCCCCGAGGCCGGTGCGTCACTCACAAGGCCTATGAGCATCTGGGGCTCAGTATCCCCGGCGGCGCCATGGACCAGCTGAGCCTGTAAGATCATGATCTATGCTGACAGAGTGTTTCTTCGCCGGGAGCTGCCTGAGAGCAGCTATCTGAACGTTCTCCCGGCGGTAAACTGGCTGAAGGACCACCGTCTGATGCTGGATTCCCCGGTAACCTTTCTGGTAGGGGAAAACGGCAGCGGAAAATCCACTCTGCTGGAAGCCATCGCCGTAGCCTGCGGCTTCAACGCCGAGGGCGGCACCCGGAATTTTTCCTTCTCCACCCGGGCTACTCACTCAGAGTTGGGGGAGTATATCACCGTGGCCCGGCGGCGCTATCCCCGGGACGGCTTTTTTCTCCGAGCGGAAAGCTTCTACAATGTAGCCACCAACATCGATGAGATGGATGAAGACTTTTCTTACGGCCCCAAGGTTATCGAAAGCTACGGCGGAGTATCCCTACACCATCAGTCCCACGGTGAGAGCTTCCTCGCTCTAGTGCAGAACCGATTCGGTGGAAACGGGCTATACCTTCTGGACGAACCGGAAGCGGCGCTGTCGCCCACCCGGCAGCTGACATTGCTGGGGGAGATGCACCAACTGGCAGAGCGGGACTCTCAGTTCATTGTGGCTACCCATTCGCCCATTCTGATGGCCTATCCCGGGGCTAGAATCTACCAGCTCAGCGAGGACGGCATAGAGCCAGTGCAGTACCAGGAAACTGAGCACTACCAGCTCACAAGGCGTTTTCTGGAGGACCCAGAGCGGATGCTCCGGTACCTGTTTTCTTAGGATGAAGAGACGTAGTTCGGACCACTTCAATATTATTCTGAGGAAAGCCTATGCTGGATATAGAAGTATATTTTGAGCGGTACTGTAAGGAACACGACCTGGAAATCGCCCTCTCCTGGGAGATGCCGGAAGGATATGAAACAGCTTTTGGATCTTTTGACCCGACCCGCCGAACCCTCTTCCTGAATAAGTCTCTGCTGCGGACTGCTCCGGAGGAGGAGGCTTTGTTTTATCTCTATCATGAACTTCGCCATGCCCTTCAATATCTTCGCCCGGAGCTGTTTGACCAGCAGGTCCAAACAAGCCGCTTTTATGTCGTCCTGTATAATGGGGTATGTTACAAGCTGGTAGATAACACCTGGAAGATGTGCGTGCTGACTGGAGATACGGAATATTTCAAAGCCGCCTATTTATCGCTGCCATATGAACTGGATGCAAACGTCTATGCCTATCAGGCGGTCAGGGAGATCATTGGCAATACGACGGCACTGCGGGAGCTGGCTTCTGCGTGGACGCCAGCTAACCCACTCCCCGCAGAGGAACTCGAGCGGCTGTTCTGTCTGATTGACAAAAGTATTGATTAAAGAAAGCGGACAGGGTTATTTTTCCTCTGATCTGCTTGCCATTTAGTAATAAAAAGTCTGTAAATAAAGGAGAACCACTATGGGCAAACTATTTGGAACGGACGGGATCCGTGGTATTGTAGGAGAGAACCTGACAGCAGAGCTGGCCTTTCGCGTAGGCCAGGCCGTAACCATGGTGCTCAAGGAGAAGAAGGGGAGTGCACCCCTCATCACCATCGGTATGGACACCCGTATCTCCTCCGACATGCTGGAGAGCGCTCTGATCTCCGGCATCACCTCTGTAGGCGGCGACGTGATGCCCCTGGGCGTGATCCCCACCCCCGCTGTAGCTTACCTCACGGTAAAAGTCGAGGCGGACGCCGGTGTGGTGATCTCCGCCAGCCACAACCCCTTTGAGCACAACGGCATCAAGGTCTTCAACGGCCAGGGCTACAAGCTCTCCGACGTCCTGGAGGAGCAGGTGGAGCAGAAGATCCTCTCCGGTGATCCCATGCCTATCGAGAAGGGCAGCGGCATCGGCAAGCGGATCCACGGCATGAAGAACCTGAAGTATGAGTACATCAAGCATCTGCAGAGCACTGTCACTGATGATCTGGCCGGCCTTCGGATCCTGGTGGACTGCGCCAACGGCGCCGCCGCTGCCACCGCCCCGGATCTCTTTTCCAGCTTTGAGATTGAAGCGGATTTCATCCATCGCAAGCCCAACGGCGTCAATATCAATGACCACTGCGGCTCTACCCATCTGGACAGTCTGGCCGCCATGGTCACCGCCGGAGGCTACGATCTGGGTGTGGCCTTTGACGGCGATGCCGACCGCTGCCTGATGATTGACGAGAAGGGGAACCTCATCGACGGCGACAAAACCATGGCGGTCTGTGGTCTCCACATGCGGGATGAGGGCACCCTCACCGGGCGTGCTATCGTGGGTACGGTCATGAGCAATCTGGGCCTCCACGAATTTTGCAACAAGAACAACATCCGCCTCATCTGCACCCC
>CALXGE010000004.1 GCA_944387775.1 uncultured Oscillospiraceae bacterium
CTTCTACCGCTTTATCGGCAAAATCGAATGACACATCTTGAGATACCCAACAATATCTTTAACTAAGGGAAACGGGGTTGTCCGTCCCGGATTCGGATCTGCTGATCTCCCTGTCAGAAGCGCTGGAGACACCTGTGAGCACACTGCTAGGAGAGGCGGTGACGGAGTCGGATGTGGATGTCGTAAAAGCCCTCTCCGAAAAACTGGAGGTTATCAACTTACAGTTTGCACGGAGAAAAGCAATGCGAAAAGCGATCCTTCATTGGCTGTTTATCGCATTATGCGCGGGCATTGTGATCGTTTCCGCGGTTTTGGTTGCTGTAAACAGTCCTTACCTGGGGTGGGATTTTAGTGACCCGGAAATTGCCGTTGCAGGCACAGCTTTTCACGCATTTGAGTGGCTGTTTGTCAGGCTGGCCCCCTTGGTCCTGATCGCGGCAATCGTCGGAGTTTGTTTAACGCGAAAGAAAGTATAAAATGGTTTTCCGGGAAGAGCAGCTCCACCAACACGGCAGAATCATAATATCATTAACTGGCTGAAATCAACACAAATGGCTAACGGTGCCGTTCTCTTTTGGCCCTGTATCCTCTATGATCATATCAGCAGCTGCAGAGAATCCATCGATCATAAGAGGAGATTATTACCATGAACACGGATAAAATTTTTGCGGAAGCCATTGCCAACGAATACGCCCCCAAGGACACCTCCAAGGTCATCGCTCTGAGAAAGCTGGACCAGAAAGCGAAAGGCCCGGCCAATATCTTTGCCTACAGTTTCGGCACCCTGATGACCCTGGTACTCGGCCTGGGAATGTGCCTTTCCATGCAGGTGATCGGAGAGGGCGGCATTCTGATGACAGGGGCCGGAATCCTTCTGGGAATTCTGGGTATTGTCGGCGTAGGTCTCAACTACCCCATCTACAAAAAGCTTCTCCGGACCGGCAAGGAAAAATATGCCTTTGAGATCATGCAGCTGGCCCGGGAAATCAGCGAGTCGGCAGAGTAACCCAGAGGAGGGCGGCAGATGAACAAGTCAGAAAGCAAATACTTCAATACCGCCCTGCGGATGGACGAGGCGCTCATCGCCCTGCTGGAGGAAAAGGAACTGGAATATATCACGGTAAAAGAGATCTGCCGCCAGGCCGGCGTGAACCGATCCACCTTTTACCTGCACTATGAGACCATCTCCGACCTGGTAAATGAGACATTGGAGATGATTAACCAACGATTTCTCTCCTATTTCCCCCAGCAGGAAGAAGAGGTCCTGGGGAATATGGACAGCCGGGAGCGAAAAGATCTGGTGCTGGTCACCCGTGAATATCTTCTCCCCTATCTTCACTTTATCCGGGACAACAAAAAGGTCTACCGGGCGGCATTCCGGAACCCCAGCAGTATGCAAGCCCATACACGATATGGGGAACTAAAGCAGCATATCCTCGGCCCTATTCTGGAACGATTTGAGATCCCAGCCACCCACCGTCCCTATTACATGGCCTACTATGTGGAGGGTATCATTGCTATTGTTAAAGAGTGGCTGCGGCAGGACTGCGCAGATGAGGTAGAGATGATTGCCGGCATCATTGAGTCCTGCGTACGGCCCAGGGATGGAAGCTATGAGAAATAACGACAGGGCTGCACGCTTCCTCCGGACATGGCGGGAGGACTACATCTATCAGACCCTGATGAGCGCCGCTGTTTCCTTCGGCTGCACGGCGCTCTTTGCTCTGTACAACGGATATCTGGGATTTCGCTATGGGTCGGTTTGGCATGGGAGCATCGGTATATTTTACCTTCTGCTCATGACAATTCGGGGCATTGTCCTTCTGACAGAGAAGAGAAATCAGACACGGCTTGAGGCGGAACAAAGTCGCTGCCGTCGCCGGACATTTCTCATCAGCTCTGTACTGCTGCTGGTGCTGGATCTGGCGCTGATTCTACCCATCTCCATGATGGTGGTACTGGACAAGCCTGTATCCATGGGACTGATCCCGGCTATCGCCATGGCGACCTATACCACCTGGAAGATCACCATGGCCTCCATTCACATTGGCCGACAGCGGCACAGGTCCGGAGGTAACATCCTGGTAGCGGAGCTGCGGACGGTCAATTTCATCGACGCACTGGTGGCAATCCTGACACTGCAAAATACTTTGATTATGGTGAATCGGACAACGACGGATGAAAATACTATGCTCCCGGTGTCCGCCGCCTCCAGTGCCGTGATTTATGTGGTGATCGTGGTCATCACTTTGAGGATGCTGCAAAAGGGCCTGCGGCAGACAAACCGACAGCAAACATAAATCCTCCCATGCTGTGCAGCTCTCTTAACTGCGCACAGCATAGGAGGATTTTCTTTTATTGACTCCTCACAGGATACGGACCGGAGCCTGTCTCATTCTTATTTTGCCCAACAAACCACAGCGTCCCGCAGGAAACGGGCACAGCCGGAAAGGCGCTTATCATAGTAGGCGGTAAACCGCTCGTCCATCACATACAGTTCCGCGATCCCCCGGTGCTTGGCTGGGTCATACCGATTTCCGGTGATGGTGAGCCACCGGCGGTGGAGGGCGCAGATTTTCTTCCCCTCCTCGCTCTCCGGGGACAGGCCCGCCTGGACAGCTTCTTCCAGCCGGTCCTGGATCTCTTGGCCCAGGCCGGTCCACTCCCGGTACTGCTCCTGGGTCAGGTTCATCACCGCAGCATTGGCCTCGTCCACCTCTTTGTCGCCATACTTGGCGCGGATCTCCGCCCCATAAGCTTCCTCGTTATGGGCCACAGCCCGCTGCTTGAACGCCTCAAATTTCTGCTCGTCGCTCATACATTCCTTCCTTTCTTCCGCTCCGATGGTGTCTTTCACCGATCGGATCAGCTTCTCCAGACGCTCCCGCTCCGCCTCCAAAGCGGCAAGATGGCTTCGCAGAGCGGCCAGGCGGTCAAAGGAGGGATCGTCCAGACACTCCTTGATCCGGGCCAGCTCCACCCCGAGAGCCCGATAGTAGAGAATGTCCTGCAGCCGGTCCACCTCTGCTCTGCCGTAGTAACGGTAGCCGCTCTCCGCCACCCGGCTGGGCTTCAGCAGCCCGATCTGGTCGTACCAGCGCAGGGTGCGGGTGGTCACCCCGGACAGGCGCGACAGTTCCTGAATGGAATACTCCATAAACATCCCTCCCTGGGAATACTGTATCAGTTGACGGAGCGTCAGAGTCAAGGGGAAATTTTGACTTTGTTTGTCAAATACCATTGAGTTGGTCGCGGCAGGTAGATTTTATCATAGTGTCTCATGGTGAGCAACCGATTCCCATGTTCCAAAGCCGGAACTTGTGGTATAATGAAAAACCGTATTCCTCTTGCACGGTGAATGGAAACAACAAATGACGAGGACAGAAGATGAAACACATTTTTCTTTTGGAGGACGATGAGACTCTGGGACGGGGCATCTCCATGGCCCTGACGGGGCCGGAGGCATCTGTTGTCTGCCGGCCCAGCCTGACCAAGGCCCGGGAAGCGCTGGCAGAAGAGCGGTTTGACCTGCTGATCCTGGATGTGAACCTCCCCGACGGCAGCGGTCTGGACCTGCTGCGCCAGGTGCGGGCGGCGGGTGATGCCACGCCGGTGATCCTGCTCACTGCCAATGATTTGGAACTGGACGAAGTTACCGGACTGGAGGCCGGAGCGGACGACTACATCACCAAGCCCTTTTCTCTGGCAGTACTCCGGGCCAGGGTGAATGCCCAGCTCCGGCGGGGTGCTCCCCAGGTCTCCCCTCCCCTATCTATGGGACCTTTTGCCTTTGATTTTGAACAGATGGATTTTCGCCGGGATGGCAGGTTGGTGGAGCTCTCTAAAACAGAGCAGAAGCTGCTGCGGGTGCTGGTGGAGAACCGGGGCCACGCCGTGCCCCGGGCCACACTGGTGGACCGGGTGTGGACGGACGGTGCGGAATTTGTGGAGGAAAACGCCCTGTCTGTCACAGTCAAGCGGCTGCGGAGCAAGCTGGAGGCCGACCCCTCCAGGCCGGAATATTTGAAAACGGTGTACGGTATCGGCTACACATGGGCGGTGAAGCCATGACCGGGTATCTTGTGATGGGCGCCGCCCTGCTAGTTGCGCTGGCCGTGGTTGCCGTTGACCGCTGGCGAACTGCCCGCACCATCCGGCGGCTGGACGACATGCTCACTGCGGCCATAAACGGAAACTTTTCCGAAGAGACCTTTGACGAGAGCCGCCTCTCCGCTCTGGAGAGCCGGCTGGGGCGGTATCTGGCGGCCAGCGCCTTGTCTGAGCGAAATGTACGAGAGCAGAAAGACCAGATCAGCGCCCTGATCTCCGACATCTCCCACCAGACCAAGACCCCGGTGGCCAATCTCCAGCTTTACGCCCAGCTGCTCTCGGAGCAGCCCCTCACACCCCAGGGGAAGGACTGTGCCGCAGCCATCTCCTCCCAGGCGGAAAAGCTCCAGACACTCATCGAGGCCCTGGTCAAGACCTCCCGGCTGGAGACGGGGATCCTGACCCTCCACCCCCAATCCAGCGAGATTTCCCCGGTGGTGGAGCGTGCCGCTGCCCAATATGCCCCCAGGGCGGCAGAAAAGGGCATTGCCCTGACGGTTGGGCAGAGGTCGGGCTCCGCCGTCTTTGATCCCAAGTGGACGGAGGAGGCGCTGTGCAACCTGCTGGACAACGCCGTCAAGTATACCCCCTCCGGCGGGACTGTAACGGTAGAGGTCAAAAATTATGAGCTGTTCTCCGCCATCCGGGTGACCGATACCGGCCCGGGCATTTCCGAGGCAGAGCAGGCTAAAATTTTCGGACGGTTCTACCGCGCCAGCGGCGCCTGGCAGACGGAGGGTGTGGGCATCGGCCTCTATCTCACCCGGCAGATTGCGGAAAAGCAAGGAGGCTATGTGAAGGTAGAAAGTATGCCCGGGATGGGGAGCACATTTTTACTCTATATTCCCCGGGAGTCGTAAAAAAGAACACAGGAGGCATACATTGTGAGAAATGAATATGAAAATGAAGCCTTTTTTCAACAATACGCCCAGATGTCCCGCAGCCGTGAAGGACTTTCCGCGGCGGGAGAGTGGCATCAGCTCAAGCCCCTCTTCCCGCCGCTGGAGGGAAAGGCCGTACTGGATCTGGGCTGCGGCTATGGATGGCACTGTAAATTTGCCGTGGAGCAGGGCGCTCGGCAGGTGCTGGGCATTGATCTAAGCCAGAAAATGATCGATGAGGCCAAGCGGCGCAACAGCGGGGAGGGTATCCTCTATCGGGTGTGCGGGATCGATGAATATGAATACCCGGAGAACACCTGGGACTGCGTAGTCTCCAATCTAGCTTTACACTATATTGAGGACCTAAACTCCATTTTTAAAAAAGTACATGGGACACTGAAGGAAAACGGAATTTTTCTCATCAACATCGAGCATCCTGTCTTTACCGCCGGCGTAGGACAGGATTGGGTCTACGGGAAAGATGGCACGCCGCTGTACTGGCCCATCGATCAGTATTTCATGCCCGGGGAGCGCCTCACCCACTTTCTGGGCTGCGAGGTCCGCAAGCAGCACCATACCCTCACCCAGATCCTGATGGGACTGCTGCACAGCGGTTTTGTCCTGGAAGCGGTGGAAGAGGCGGAGCCTTCTGCGGAAATGCTGGACATTCCCGGCATGCGGGACGAGCTGCGCCGGCCCATGATGCTGCTGGTGCGGGCCAGGGCGGTCCATTGACGGAGCCGGACGGAACTTCTTTCAAAACTGTCACATTCTCGAAAGTACCAGGACAGATTTCCCTGCTAAAGTCTGTATTGTCAAAGGACGGTACAGACTTTTTTATGGGAGGACAACGATTATGACGATTTTACAGACCAAGGATCTGAAAAAATACTATGGCTCCGGAGATACCCAGGTGAAGGCCCTGGACGGCGTGGATCTGAGCATCCAGCAGGGAGAGTTCGTGGCCATTGTGGGCACCTCCGGCTCCGGCAAATCCACTCTGCTCCACATGCTGGGCGGGCTGGATCGGCCCACCTCAGGCACCGTCACCGTAGACGGCAAGGACATCTTCGCTCTGAAGGATGAGGCCCTGACCATTTTCCGCCGCAGGAAGATCGGCTTTGTGTTCCAGTCTTATAACCTGGTGCCGGTGCTCAGCGTATGGGAGAACATCGTCCTGCCGGTGGAGCTGGACGGAAGCAAAGTGGATGAGGCCTACGTACAGGAGGTCATCGCCACCCTGGGCCTGGAGAAGAAACTGCGCAACCTGCCCAGCCAGCTCTCCGGCGGCCAGCAGCAGCGCG
This sequence comes from uncultured Oscillospiraceae bacterium, assembly GCA_944387775.1. Lineage (GTDB taxonomy): Bacteria > Bacillota > Clostridia > Oscillospirales > Oscillospiraceae > Pelethomonas. The sequence goes on from CALXGE010000004.1 coordinate 6,296, forward strand.
TGGCCATCGCCCGGGCCCTGGCCACCAAGCCCGCCATTCTTCTGGCCGACGAGCCCACCGGCAACCTGGACAGCCGAACCAGCCAAGATGTCCTTAGCCTCATGAAAGTGACCGGTCAGAAGTTTGCCCAGACCATGGTGATGATCACCCACAACGAGGAGATCGCCCAGATGGGCGACCGCATCGTCCGCATCGAGGACGGCCGGATCGTGACGCGGTAAGGAGGCGAAGAAAATGAAGGTATCCAACCGCGGCTGCATCCGCCGCCTGAGCCTGCGCTCCCTTCTCGCCAACCGCACCCGGAACATCGTGGCGGTGCTGGCCATCGCCTTGACGGCGGTACTCTTTACCTCTCTCTTTACCATCGCCATGTCCATTAACGAGGGCATCCAGCAGAACAACTTCCGCCAGGCCGGGGGCTGGGCCCACGGCACCTTCAAATACCTCACCGAGGAGCAGTTTACGGAATTGAAGGACAATCCACTAATTGACCAGTGGGGTCTGCGGCGATTCTTGGGGATGCCCACAGAAGTGCCCTTCAACAAATCCCATGTAGAGATCGGTTACTCCGATGTCAATAATGCCCACTGGATGTACTGCGACCCGGTGGAAGGGTGCCTCCCGCAGGAGGGCACCAACGAGGCGGCCACCGACACCCATGTGCTGGAGCTGCTGGGCGTGGAGCCGGAAATCGGCGCAGAATTCACCATCACCTTCTCGGTAGATGGCCATGAGACCACCCAGGTCTTTACCCTCTGCGGCTGGTGGGAGTACGACGAGGCCATCGTGGCCAACCACATCCTTATCCCCGAAAGCCGGGTGGATGCCATTCTGACAGAGGTGGGCGTGACCCCACCCGGCAGCGACGGCATGACCGGCAGCTGGAACCTAGATGTGATGCTGAAGCATGGCGCCCGCTCCATTGCCTCCGATCTGGAGGAAATTCTGGTAAGCCACGGCTATCAGTCGGAAACCGTAGGAGAGAACTACATCTCCACCGGCGTCAACTGGGGCTACACCGGGGCACAGCTCTCCGATAAGCTGGACCCTACCGTAGCGGCCATCATCATGGGCGTGCTGGCCCTCATTCTGCTCACCGGATATCTTATCATCTACAATGTGTTCCAGGTCTCCGTGGCGGGGGATATCCGCTTCTACGGCCTGCTGAAAACCATCGGCACTACGCCACGCCAGCTTAGGCGAATCATCCGCACCCAGGCGCTGCTGCTCTCCCTCATCGGCATCCCTGTTGGCCTGCTGCTGGGCTGGTTACTAGGTGGCGTACTCACCCCTGTTATTGTCGCGCGACTGGATGGAGTGGCCAGTGTGGTCTCGGTGAGTCCCCTTCTCTTTGTGGGCGCGGCCCTCTTTGCCCTGGCGACGGTGCTCATCTCCTGCCGCCGCCCTGGCCGTCTGGCGGGCAAGGTCTCTCCGGTGGAGGCAGTGCGCTACACCGAGGGCAAGGCACTGAAGCAGAAAGGGAAACGGAGCGGCAAGGGCGTGTCCCTGCTGTCTATGGCCTGGGCCAACCTGGGCCGCAGCCGGGGCAAGACCTTTATCACCGTGCTGTCCCTGACCCTTGCAGTGGTGCTGCTGGCCTTGACCGTGACCTTCACAAGCGGCTTTGACATGGACAAATATGTCTCCAACTTCACCGCCAGCGACTTTATCCTGGCCGATGCAGGCCAGTTCCAGACCGGCGGAGACGGCTTTAACGACGAGATGGGGGTACCGGAGGAGGTCATCGACGCTGTGGACGCCCAGGGCGGCATCACTGGCAGCGGCCGGGTATACGGTAAGACGGCCCCGGCGCTGGAATTTGTCACCGAAGAATACTACCGCTCCATGTGGAGCCGCTGGAACACCCAGGAGGCGCTGGACAGCATGATGGCCTTCAAGGACCGCAATGAGGACGGCCTGCTGGCCGACGGGGTACAGCTCTATGGCATGGAGCCCTTTGCGCTGGATCATCTGACAGTGTTGGAAGGAGATCTCTCCAAACTGGGTGACCCCGACGGCAATTATATTGCCGCCGTGTACAGCACCGATGACTACGGCAAGGCGGTGATGGAGAGCCACTGGGCCCGGCTGGGGGACACGGTGACCATCCGCTATGTGGAGGAGTTCGAATACTACAATCCTACCACCGGCACAGTATACGGTTCCCGGGAGAATGTGCCTGAGGGCGCAGCCTTTGCAGAGCGGGCGGTAAAATATCGGGATGTGGACTACACCGTGGCCGCCCTGGTGACGATCCCCTCCGCCCTGAGCTACCGCTACTACGGCCAGGATGAGTTTGTGATGGGGGCGGAGACGTTCCTCCGGGATACGGGCACCGACTCCGTCATGTACTACGCCTTCGACACCACGGAGGATGCCAATGCCGCCATGGAATCCTTTCTCCAGGACTACACGGAGAACGTGAATCCCCAGTTTGACTACGAGAGCAAAGCCACCTATGCCGGGGAATTTGAGAGCACCCGGAGCATGTTCCTTTTGCTTGGAGTCGCCATGAGCTTCATCGTGGGTCTGGTGGGTGTGCTGAACTTCTTCAACGCCATCCTCACCGGCATCACTGCCCGCCGCCGAGAACTGGCGGTGCTCCAATCCATCGGCATGACGGCCCGGCAGCTGCGGACCATGCTGGCACTGGAGGGACTGTTCTATACCGTGGGCGCGGCCCTCCTGGCCCTGGCGCTGATTGTGGTCACTGCGCCGTTTGTCGGTCCCGCCCTCAACGGACTGATCTGGTTTTTCACCTATCACTTTACCATCTGGCCCATTGCTGTGGTGCTGCCCCTCTTCGGGGCGCTGGGCATCCTCATCCCAGTTTTGAGCTGCCGCGCCGCCCAGCGTTATTCCGTGGTGGAGCGTCTGCGGCAGGAATAAAAGTCAGAAAGCCAAAAATAAAAGCCATTCGCAAGCAGCAATTGCTTGTGGATGGCTTGTTTTTATTGTCCTAACATTTTGCACCGAAATGTTTACTTTTTTGTGATATAACCTTGCGAAATGACATTTGAATTTTGCCGGTTTACCCATTATAATAAGGCATATAGATAAAAAGTGGGAGGCGGCAAAAATGACTGATGAAATATATTACCGCCGCTATCTTGACGGTGACGAAACCGGCCTCAGTTCCCTGATGGAAAAATACGGTAGTCCCTTGACTTTATATATAAACGGATACCTGCATGACATCCATGAATCGGAAGATCTGATGATCGATGTATTTTCCTATCTTTTTACCAAACGGCCTGTAATCCGCGAAGGCAAGCTGAAAGCCTACCTGTACCAAACCGCACGTCATATGGCTCTGCGCCACCAGAGCAGGCTGCGGCCCTCCTTCAGTCTGGATGATCTGGGAGGAGAACTGGAGAGCGAAATGCTGATTGAGGAGGTCGTCAAGACAAAGGAACGCAACGCCATTCTCCACTTCTGCATGAAGCAGCTCAATCCAGATTACCGAGAAGTACTCTACCTGACTTACTTTGAGGGAATGAGCTATTCGCAGGCAGCGGAGGTCATGGGAAAAACCGTTAAGCAGATTACCAACATGGTCTACCGCGGAAAGCAAAGTCTGCGTGGGCTGCTGAAAAAGGAGGGCATTGCACATGCGGAGCACTGAAGAACGCGTGGCCGCTGTCAAACAACGTATCGCGCAGCATGCGAGGAAAAAGGCTCTGCAGCGCAGCCGAATCCTTGCCATAGTTACAACAGGAGCAAGCTTTGCCCTCATTCTGTGGATCGCCTCGATTATGCCCGATCTTTCCGCCAGAGTTATGGATTCCAACTACACAAAGTTTCAGACTGCAGCCAGTATCTTTAGCGATACCAGTTCCCTGGGATATGTGGTCATCGGCCTGATCTCCTTTGCCCTGGGAATATTTGTAACGATCATATGTTACCGGACGCATTTGCTGCAGCGCCAGGATAGGGAAAGCGAGAATTCCCAGGAGAACGGCGATGATAGAACTCATTGATAATCTCTCTCAGTTTGTGGCCGTTTTTATTGTCGGCTGTCTCTCCAGTATTCTATACTGCCGCAGTCGCAGGCAGCCCTATTTCCTTCTGTCTTGCTTCTATTTCTGTTTTGCCCTGGGTTGTCTTTATTGGACACTCTACTATCTGTTATTTGTGGAAACACCTCAGATCTTTTATGTGTCGGAAACAGGATGGATGGCAAGCTATATTTTCTTATGTCTGCTGCAGTATTCTCTTTCTGACCGCGAGGAACGCATGTTTCGCTGCCGCACAGTATGGCTTGCCCCTCTTATAGGAATTCCACTGCTGGTATTTTACTGCACGTATGGAGATATCCTGTCCAATATCTGCATCTGTGGTATAACAATTTTCATTCTGTGGTCCGCTATCCGCGGAATTGCATATCGGCGTCATGCAACAGATACCACAGCCCGGAATTTACGGCAGTTCCACATTTTGACCGCAGCGTTCATTATCACAGAATACGCTCTCTGGACTGCCAGTTGCTTCTGGATCAGCGATACACTGAGCAACCCCTATTTCTGGTTTGACTTCCTGATGACAGCGCTTTTGTGCGCGCTGTTGCCGGTTACTAGAAAGGCGGTAGATCTGTGTGACCAATATTGAAAACGCCTTTATCTGCATTGCAGCACCTCTGATGATTGCTGCTGTCTGCATGGGGAAAAAGTATCTTCGCTTCTTTCTTTTTTTCCTGGCGGGCATGGGAGCATGCATGTTTTCCGCCTACTTCAACACATTTTTTTCCGCCATATACGATGCCAACGTCTTCAGCGCCACAGCGGATATTGCCCCGGTTGTGGAAGAGAGCATCAAGCTACTGCCACTGCTCTTCTATCTTTTTGTGTTTGAACCGGATTCCGATGAGATCCATGCCGCCGTTTTGACCATAGCTGCTGGCTTTGCCACCTTTGAAAATATCTGCTATCTGATACAAAATGGCGCGGAGCAAATGGGATTTCTGATCATTCGCGGTTTTAGTACAGGCGCCATGCATATTATCTGCGGTGCTATCGTGGGCTACGGACTTACATATGTGTGGAAACGGGCATGGCTGAAAGCGGCAGGAACCTGTGGACTGTTGGGCGCTGCTATTACCTTTCATGGGGTGTATAATATACTGATTGTATACGGTGGTCCGGTACAGTATGTTGCCTATGTTCTTCCCCTTCTGACTATGGCGGCAGGCATGGCTGTTAAAAAACGGCTTATGCGCCCCGGTGAATAACCTTTTAGCCAACACTCTTTTTTATGAGCTGCCTTCGGGCAGCTCATATTTTTTTCATATTTTGCTGAGAGTTTTTTCCTTGTTTTGTACCTAAGGAAATAGAGTGCTCCATCACATACGGGGAAAAGGGGAGGCTTTTGCATGTATGATACAGCGACACGCGTCCAACTTGTAAAAATGCGTATGCAGGCGCATGAACCCGAAAATGAGAACACTTCCGTCCAGATTTTGGTCCACTTCCCTGTTTTGGAGGAACAAAATGCTCTTTGCAGCATGCTCCAGGACTGGAGAGAGCTTTCCTGCGTCTCAATGGATATTCTTCCGGTGCAGAAAAATACTCCCATTTTTTCTCCGGCCATTTTATTCTGGGATCTGGACAGTCCTTGCCCTCCCCCAGTCAATCACAGTCCCGACTGTGCCCTGTTTCTCTGCTCTGGCAATCACCAGCGTTCCATTGACAGTTATATGTTCCACCCTACCGGTTTCTTTACAAAGCCCATATCCAGAGAGCATCTCTGGAGCGCCATGCTCCGGTGCGCTGATCTCTGGTTCCCATCTCTTCTTCGTTTGGAAATTCTCAAAGATCGTGTCAAAATGGGGATCCCCTTGAATAATCTGGCCTGGATCGAAGGCACTCGCCGGGGCTGTCTCCTCCACACCTCCCATCAGAGCATTCCCATCCGAAAACCGCTCTATCAGCTGGAGCAATGTCTCCCCAGCTCTGTCTTTGCCCGCTGCCAGCGCAGTTTTCTGGTCAATCTCAATCATGTACAGAAAATTTCAGGAAACAGTCTGTTTTTAAATGACGGCACAGAGCTCTCTCTGGGCCGTGGAAGCAGAGCCACTATCCTGGATGCATACCACCGGTTCTGTCAGCGGCGATACGGTAAATAGAGGCCCGTTAGCCAGAATGTACCCGGAAAGGAGGGCATCTTATGTCCGATTTTATTATAGCCATCTGTGACGACCTGAAATCCGAACAAATCGCTCTGGGCAGAATGGTGCAATCCTATGCCCGGACACACCAGCGATCCATTCGTCTGAAATATTTTTCCAGTGGCGAAAGCCTTCTGAACGCCCTGCAGCGAGCAGAACCAATCCACCTACTGTTTCTGGACATCTATATGCCCGGCCTGTCCGGCGTAGAGACGGCCCGGCGCATTCGGTCTGCCGGAATCGACCTGTCCATCATATTCGCCACTACCAGCCAGGACCACGGGCTGGACAGCTTCGAGGTCCGCGCTTCCGATTACCTGGTCAAGCCTTTTCAGGAGGAAGACGTGGCAGCCTCTTTAGACTGGTTTTTTTCCCATATCCCCGCTTCTCTCCGGATGCTGAAGGTCTATTCTGAAGGCGAGTGGCAGGACATCCCCCTGAGCTCCATTCTCTATATCGACGTATACGATCACCAATCCCGCATTCACACTCCACAAGGTGTAATCGTGGCCCGCCGGGGATTGGATGATCTGGAGTCCGCCATTGACAGCCGGGATTTCCTCCGCTGTCACCGCAGCTTCTTAGTGAATCTGAACCATGTGGAAAGCATCCAAAACTGTGATTTCCGGATGACAGATCAGACACTTATCCCCATCAGCACCGCTAACGCAGCCCGTATCCGCAGCCAGTTTATTGACTGGACCTATATAAAGGCGTGGTCGCAATCATGAAAACAATCGGTATGATACTGGTCTGCCTTGTGGCAGCCGGGATAATCGCATGGCTGGTGGGACGACTGCTGCACATAAAGAGATCTCTGCGCCGGCTGGAAAGCGAAAATCACCGTCTTCTCACTCTTCTCCAGACCGGCACCCAGATGGCCGATGAAGATCTTGCACAGCTGCGGCAGCTGCGCCATGACCTGCGGCAATATCTCACAATTGCCATAGACAATCCCCTTTCGTCAGAGGCTGCTGCGCTGCAGAAAGCCCTGGCATCCCAGTCCGCCGCCCTGTCCAGAGAAAACTGGGCTATCTCTGCTCTGGAGCGCTATTACACCGAGCAGGCCCGGGTCCTGGGTTTCCAGGTGGACCTGCTGATTACCCCGCCTTGTGGCTGGGACCAGGCGGTGCCCGACATATATCTGATTCTCAGCAACCTGCTGGAAAACAGTCTGGAAGCTCTCCAGAGGGAGGGGGATGGCTGGATGCGGGCCAGAAGCATTTCCACCGCCGGTTATTTCTCCCTGGTGATAGGCAATTCCTGCACACATCCTCCGCGCAGCCTGAATGGACACTACTTATCCAGTAAAGCCCCGGCCCGCTTCGGCATTGGTCTTGCCACTGTCCAGAAAGTGGTCCAGCGCTACGGGGGGCAGGCAGAGTTCACATGTGAAAACGGGGAGTTCCGCGCCTCAGTCTTTCTGCCCCACCCAGCATTGGATCCTCAGGATTCCCATCCTCTATCTGCTCCTCAAGACGTGCAGGGTTCCGCCTGCTCTCTATAAAACTGCAAAAGGGGTGCGCTGCTATTGGCAGCGCACCCCTTTTATCCTGTCATTGTCCTGGCAGATCCCACCTCATTGCAGAACTGCTTCTCTGCTTTCCTCCTGTCGGATCTGCGCCCCACTTGTTTCATCCGTCTGATCACAATTCCTCAGATGCTTCACCATCATTACGGTATCCATGGACTCTATATGCTCAAACAGCAGTTGATCACAGTGGGTCCTGACAAATGCAGCAGCATTTTCCATCGCCGGCTCCACCCCTGCCATGGGGTCAACTCCGCCGAAATTTCCCCGGAAACGAAGGACAGCCAGCCTCTCCTCCCGGGAAAAAGTCCACTCTACCATAATATGACTGTCTCTCGCAGCTCGATGGCAGCACAAGGTAAAGAGCTCATCCGCCAGCACCACCGTCCGGGCAAGCTGTCCGCCTCGGATGCTGTTGGCTTCCAGCTGCCCCCGCAAAAAGGCGGTGAGGTCAGCGCTGCCCGCGGTATCCGGAGAAAGCACACAGTAGGCCTGGGCTTTATCCCGCCGGCGGTATTCCAGCGCCATCAGCGCATACCCCTCTATGTCCACCGACCGACGTGCATAGGCACCGGCGGCAAAGTGCAGGCGGTAGAGCTGATCTGCCAGATCTTCCTGCCGGTTATTTTTTTTGTTCAGCTCTATGCGCAGTTGCTTCTGCCCAAAAGGAACACCCTCCCGGGAACAAATCTCATCCAGGCCGCGGGTATGGAAGAACAGCCTGTCTCCCTGCCGCAGCTGCAGCCGCTCCACCTGGTAACATACATTTTCACTCTGTCCCAGCGGAGCGTAGGAGACATTCCGCTGCCACGCATAGTAGCCCTGCGATCTCATGAGCAGCGGGATCTGCTGCCCTGCGTTGACATAGGAAAACTGTCCTGTGGTCCACTCCAGCACACCGATAAGCACCTGGATAGACAGTCCGCCGCCCACCTCGTATAATTGCTGATTTGCCGCTGTGACCGCCTCAGAAAGGGACCGGCCGGACCGCATCTGGCTTTTGATGGTGGCCTGGGCCATCACGGTATAGATGATCTGCGGCGTGCCATGGCCTTCTACCTCCCCCAGCAGCAGGCACAGCTGTTCTCCATCCAGCAAAAAATAGTCGTAAAAGCAGCAGGAAAGCTCCTGTCCCTGCTCCAGATACCCCTGGATGGAAAAAGGATACCCTTCCTCCCGCTCCGGCAGGGCGCGGGGAAGCAGGGAGACATTCAATGCCTTGGCCAGTTGAAGATCCGTCTCCAGCCGCTGCTCCCGAACCGCCAGCTCCTGCTGCTCCAGGTTATTCAGGTTGATCTCCACCAACATCATGCGGAAGGCGCTGGCCAGTGACTGCAGTTCGTCGTTGTTGCGGATCTCCACCTGCCGGAAGAGTTCCTGCTCTTCGCCGGCCTCATACTTCAATGCCGCCTGGGTCAGCTGCCGGATCGGCTGGATAAAGCTGCGGCGGATCATCAGCAGATATACTGCGGCGTAGGCTGCCGCCAGCAGGGCAAGCACACTCCCACTGTACAGCAGAAACTGCCGCTGGGCCAGGACCATCTCATTCATGCTCGCCTCTGCGAGGATATAGCCTGCCGTGGTGCCGTCTTCCCGGCGCACGGGGACCATGAGGGTCATCCACTGCCCCCAGTCCTCATCCTCCTGTATGACAGGATCCACCGTCTCCCCTGCCAAAAGCAGGTCCAATTTTTCCTTCAGCAGTCCTGTCAGCGCCTCGTAATCACCCAGACTGTGCCGCTGTCCGTAGAGGCGTTCCGTCTCTCCGTCCTCCGTCACCGCATCCAGAAGGTACACGAAGCCCTCATTACTGGGACGTACCACGCTTAATCGAGAAAGGCCTGCGCTCTCCGCCACGTCCTCCGCAAAGCGCAGGAGCGTTTCATAACGCTTATCGCTCTTTTGACGGCTGAAATAATCATCCATCTCCTCCGCCGTCAGCTGGCTGGCCAGGGTAGCGGCGGCACTGTCGGTAAGGCGGGTATAGAATTCTGTGATCCGCTCTCCATAGGCGTGGTAGCTGATAGCCAACGCCGCAGCGCACAGCGTCACCGCCATGGCCGTCACCATGGTGGTGAATTTTTTTCCCAGCGTGATCCGCGGTTTCTCTCTCATACTGTTTCCCTTCTCTCATCCTCACCCAGCAGGGGCCAAACCGACGATACCCCAGGCGCTGTCCCCGAGCAAAGCAGGCGCTCCGCCCCGCTCTCCTGCCGCAGTCGGATCCATCATATTCCCTCAGTCCAGCAGGTCCGCGTACTCCCTCAGTTCCTCCCGGACCACAACGATCTCATTTTTCTTCAGCTCCCGCACCGCCGCTCGCAGTAGGTGAGACATACCGATAGGACTGTCCTCCAGTGCTGCCAGAAAAGCGGCGGAAAGAACAATATTCTTGATATGTCCTCCGGAGAGCTGAAACTTTTCCGCCAGAAAGGCCCAGTCAATGTCGTCGGCCACCGGTGCCTCCCGCGGCATGGTGCGGCGGTAGATCTCCTCCCGCATAGCCGCGTCCGGGAAGGGGAAGTGGATCACGTAGGTGATACGCCGCATAAAGGCCGCATCAATATTGCCGATGAGGTTGGTGGCCATGATGCACACGCCATCGTGCTCCTCGATCTGCTGGAGGAGATAGGCCACCTCCACATTGGCGTTGCGGTCATGGGCGTCCTTTACTTCGCTGCGCTTTCCGAAGATCGCATCACACTCGTCAAAAAAGAGGATGCAATTGGACTTCCGGGCCTCGGCAAATACCGCCTGGAGGTTTTTCTCTGTCTCCCCGATATATTTGCTGACGATCTGGGAGATGTTGATTTTGTACATTTCCATGTTCAGCTCGTTGGCGATAACCTGAGCACACATGGTCTTTCCGGTACCCGGCGCACCGGCAAAGAGAATAGACAGCCCCCGGCCATAAGTGATCTTCCGGTCAAAGCCCCAGTCGCTGTACACCTTGTGCCGGTACTTGATGTGGCCGCAGGCGTGCTGCAGAAGCTTCTTCTGATCCTGCGGCATTACCACGTCGTCCCAGCCGAAAGCTGGGCGGACCGGCGTGGCCAGATCTCCCAGCTTATGGACCACCTGGCGGTAACAGCACTGGTGCATCCTCTGACTGGAGATGATCCCGTCACTGTCCAGCCGGGCAAGGCCCGCCGCCTGACGGCAGGCCAGCTCCACCTGGCGGGGAGAGAAGCGGAATTTTGAGGCCAGCTCTTCTACTGTCAGGCCCTTCTCCAAGGGCACATCTCCCAGAAAAGCCCGGAACAGGTCCACACGCTCATCCTCTGTAGGATCCGGCAGCTCCAGCTCCACCGTCAAGCGGCTGAGCCGGGCCCGGATAGGCAGTTGGGAGAGAAAAAACACCTTCTCATGGGCGGGCTCCAAATCCAGAATCGTCTGAAGAATTTTTTCCTCCGGAGGAAGAAGCCGCCCCTCGCCATCCTGCTGCTCCATATGGCCGCAGCACAGGCACGCCCCTGTGAGCCGCGCTGCCAGCACACCCTCCCGGGCCCGCTCTTCCGGCCGCTCACAGTCCAGAGACACAAATATGCAGCGTTGCCCAGTCCGTGCCATCAGGTGCTCTACCTGGAAGCGTTTTCCCACGCCGGGGCCGCCGGTAAGGCAGATGATCCGCGCTCCCGGCTCCCGAAACAGCACGTCCAACCGCCGGGCCGCCTCCTTGCCAATCACCAGAGGCCCCGAGGGCGTCTCCACTTTCCCGTCAAACAAGCGCAGGCCGGGCAGTGGGGTCACCGTACCGGTGCTGAGAAACTCCAGCACCGTGGTGCAGAGGACCAGCTGTCCTGCCCCCAGCCGCTCCTGGTCAAAGAGGGCGGTAAAAGTATCCCGCCGGAAAAACCGGGAGATATACTCCTCCATGGTGCTGTCGCCAGGGAGAAACAGCTGGACCGCGAGAGCGGTGGAAGGGGTCTTCCGGGTAATATCATCCTGCAGATAGGCGAAAAGCTTCTCATATTTCTGGTCCAGGGTACCGGCATAGGCCAGCGCCACACAGCTGCGCTCAAACGCATCCAAGCCACAGCGCTGGAACAGCTCCAGCAGCGGAAAAGTACAGGTGGTACGCTCCAGACGGACCTGAATGGCCGCCTCGGCACCCTCCAGCTGGTCCGCCTCCTCCTCATCCAATTGGGTTACAAGGCCCAGCTGTGCCGCCTTGGTGAGATTGTGCTCAAACTCCTCACGGCTGACCACCAGGCCCATCATATTGCGCATGTCGTTTTTGGGGCCCAGCCATTGGTGGTGTTTATAAAACAGATAGAGCAGGAAATCCAGCCAGGTGAACAGGTCGTCCATCAGCTCCCACTGGCTCTCATAACCCCGATCCATCTCGCCGTAGGAAACATCCCGCAGCTCATACTCCTCCACAGGCCTCCCCCTTTCTGTCTCACTGTATTCGCTCAAGGCACATTGATGGTTTTTGCCGGGGTGGCACTGATCTGGATCACCCCGCCATAGGCGCACATGAGCTTACTGGTATTATTCAGCAGGGGCCGTCCGCACACCATGACCGTGGGACAGCCCGGCACCCAGCTCACTGTCACTGGGACGCAGGGTGCCGCGGTAGGCGTCCCCATGGCCGCTGCCGTAGCTGCCGCCACCGCCGGATTGGCTGGATTGGAGCACATGCCGAAAGTCGGCACGTTGCTGGTAGGCGCCCCGTCCAGAATGGTAGCCGCCAGCAGGCCGCACATACACACCGTCTGCTGACTGGTGACGGACAGGACCGCGGGAGCCGCGCCGAAGGCGCATTTGCACACCGCCGTCATAACCACTGGATTTGCCATATATACGCTCCTTTACAGGTCATATGCTTCGCCGCACAAGGGTTTTACCACACTACGGTCCGACGGTTTTCTCCCGGTTCCAGGTTCAGCTCCGCCAGAGACTGCCGCTCCTGGTCATACACTGCAAGAATGCGGGCGTCCTGCCAGACAGCAGAGATCTGTCCATCCGTCCCTGTACGGTAGCACTGGGCCAGCATGAGCGGGCAACCCCGCCCATGGCTTCTGAGAAGAGGGGCGGCCAATGTTCCCATCTCCTCCATAAGCTCCTGCAGCTCCACGATCTCGCTGTTCTCTCCGTCTGCGAGGAGATAAGCCCCGGAGGAAACAGCAGACTGGGGACCCTTGCAGTAAAGCCGCAGCTGCAGCTGTCCCTTCTCCGCCCTGGTCTGAGCCACTTTCAGCTCCCATGGGGCCGGGACAGCCAGCCACAGCCGCTTTCCTTCGGCAGGAACGCCCCCCTCCGTCACGGTGAGAGAAAGCCGGGTCACCGGACCGCGGAAGGGATATCCTTCTCCCGGCTTCATTGTGACCACCAGTTCCCGGGTCCCCTCATCCACCGCAAATTCAACCCACTCCTCCTGATAGCCGCGGCAGCGGAGCGTCATCCGATGGGATCCGAAGGGCAGATCCAACAAAATCAGGTAGCCGCCTGGCTTGGCGAGAGGCCGTACCGCCGCACCATCCAATGTGCATAGCAGGGCGGAGCCTTCCAGGGGACGCCCGGTATAACCGTCCCGCACCTGACAGATGAGACTTGCGTGCATGGTGATCATGGCTTCCTCCCTCCCGGCTTCTGCCAGGTGGCAATGGTTACATCGGTAACGCGGGTAATACGGCGTTCCAGCCTGGAATCGATTTCCACGCCGGAGAGCAACACCACAAAGGATAGCTTGTAGGGGCTGGCGCTGTTGTTCCAGATCTTCAGCAGCTGGTCCTGGGTAGTTTTTTCCAGAGCCACATGGATGCGGGCGTTCTGATCCGCCAGGGAGCCGCTGAGATACTGCTGATCGATTACCGGATGGTCCCGAAGCACCTGGAGAGCTGCCCCCACCATGCGATACCGATCCGCCTCCCGCATCTGGACAGGTGCTTTGGAGTGGGCAGTGACCAGAAAACGCAGGTTGTACCGGGCTGGCCGCATGCGCTCCACCTCCCGGCTCACCGGATAATAGCCGCTCTCCGCCCCCTGGGTATCCTCCTCCACCTGGTAAAGATAGAGCGTGAGCTGATTGTTTTCACTCTCGTGGGGAGAGCAGAGGGCAATGAGCTCCCGGTTGTCGATGGGCTCCGGGGTCAAATTGTCCCGGAGCAGCTCCACCAGGGCGCTGCCCGCCTCCACCAACGCGGTATAGTCTGCCATGCCATCCACTCCTTTCTCTTAATCCGCACCGTCGGTCCCAGAGGAGGGCGCGGAACTCTCATTTCCCCCCTGGTCGGAGGCCTGTTCTGCCTGGATCTGTTCCTTTGCTTCCTCCTCCCGCTGGGTACGCTCATCCTCAGCCGCCTGGGCTGCCGCCTCCCCCCGGAGGATCTCACTCTGGAACAGCGTAGCAAACGTGTCTGCCATCCAGTCAAACTGCTCTGCCACCCAACCTCCTGAAAGGGTATTGAGGCTATTGGCGTAGTGGGCAAAGGTACCCATAGCCTGGTACAAAGCAGCCGTGGCCTCATTTCTGGCACACTGGGCATCGTAGAGAGCGGCCCTGTCTGCCGTTCCTTTGCTGTAATCCTGGGTAGCTGTCTCCACCTGGGCGGCAGCGCTCTCTGCTGCAGTCCGGGCGGAGCGCACTGCCTCATAGGCCAGGCTCAAATCCAGCACAGTAGATTTTATCTCCTGCTCCAGGGCCGCTACGTCCACCTTCTGCTGCCCTGCCGCCGCGCTCTGTGCGTAAGAAAGAGCCGCGTCGTACAGAGCGGAGACATCCAGCTCCACCGGGTCAAAGATCAGCAGCACCGGCTGGAGATCGTAGTCCGCGGCACTGAGCTTGCTCAGCTCCTGGACCGTGAGCTCCGCCTGTTCCCGGTTGGTCTGGTACTGGGCAAGGCGCTCGTCCAGGCTGTTCAAAGCGGCCTGGGCCGCATCCACCTCTGTCTGGGAGCCTTGGCCCCGCTGGAGTTGGGTCTGGGCCTGGGCCAGTTCCTGCTGGAGAAGCGGCTGACTGGCCTCCAGGGCAGTCAGCATCTCGCCGTACACACAGCAGTCTATCAGGGCATCTATCAAAGCCTCTCCATCCTGAGCCGTGAGCATCAGCCCCAGCAAACGCTCCACATCCCCCAGACCGGCTCCGCTCCCACTGCTGCCGCCGGATGCGGATCCACCTGCCCCATCCAGAGAAGCCAGCAGCTGCTCAAGGCGCTCCTGTGCCTGGCTTTCCGACAGGTCTGCCCCACCGCCGCCAGCCTGGGTCATCTCCCTGTTCCAGCAGATTTGAACAGGCGCCGCTTTCTCGTCTGTACTGAGGATCGTACAGGCGTAATTCTCATAGTAATACTGTCTCTGGTACCACTCCTGGTCCGCCGAGCCGTCCGGCTGGCGATAAGTTCCCTGGTATACATACTCCTCCGGCCGTTCCTCCCTGCTCAGATTTGCCCAGCGAACTGCCTCACTCCCCGTCTCCCAGGGCAGAAGCTCCGCCCAGATGCTTTCCGACTGGGGAGAAAACCATATCTGATAAACCTTGGACTCCGTCTCACCCTGCTGAAAACTGCACAGGGCGGTAAGACCCAAGACTTCGTTCTCTACACAAAAGCCGCCGCTGACGTCCCACTCCGTAAGGGACGCCTCTCCAAATACCTCCCGCAGCTCCGCGGTGGTCAGATCCAGCAGCCACGCCCCATCCAGTGTTCCCCGGTCAAACTCCCCGGCATAAACCACCTTCCCGTTTTCCGCGTAAAGCGTGCCGAAACCATCAGGGACCAGGTCGTCGGCGCTGCCATCGTACCAAAGCTTCCCATTTTTATACCATTGAATCGTGCCGCCGGCTACGCCGGCAGTGAATTCCGACTGAATCCGATCGCCGTCGGCGCGATACACGGTACCGCTGCCCTCATAGAGCCCCGCAGAGAAGGAGCCTTTATAACAAATCCGGCCCTCATCGTCATAGGCTGTTCCCTCTCCTTCATAGAGGCCCTGGGAATAGGAGCCCTTATAACAGATCTGACCGTCCTCGCTGTAAGCCGTCCCCTCCCCCTCGTAAACTCCTGCGGAGAAAGAACCAACATAAGCTTTTGTGCCATCGGGATAATAGGCGGTGCCGCTGCCTTCATACAGGCCGTCTACAAACGCCCCCTGGTAGCACTTGACACCGTCCTCATAGGCAGTGCCTGTGCCGTTGATCTCTCCGTCGGAGAACTGGCCCTCATAGACCAGCACTCCCGCCTCGTAGAGGCAGCCGTCACCGCTGCGCTGACCGTCCACAAAGTTACCCTCGTAACGCAGCAGCCCTGCCTTGTCGTACTCCCGTCCCTTCCCCTGCAGCAGTCCATCCTCCAGGGTGCCCTGGTACATGGGATTTTGCTTTTCCTCGTCATAGCAGACAATTACCCGTCCAGACCAGTCGGAGAGCTTTTCATCTTCATAGTAGAATCGGGCGGTGAGAAAATGGCTGAGTATAAAGGGCCATGCCACAAAATAGGCCAGCAGTCCCACAATCACCAGGCCAATCGCCAGCAGGATGAGAAAGGATTTGGAGATAAACAGCCGCTGGGTCTCGATATAGTCCTCACGTTTGGTAGGTTTTTTTACCGCTGTGGCCGCCCCCTGGAAGGAGGCAGTGGCCACCTTGGTGGCCTGACGGGAAAAGTTCGTGATGCGGCGCAAATAGGACCACGCCCCCACCAGCTTTCGGGTAAAAAAGGCCCGGATGGTGCGGAAAAATATCCCGAAGGAGTTGGTCAGTTGTCGCAGCAGATAACTCAGCAAGGGAAGGACCTCCTATGAATGGTCTTTATCGATTTCAGCGTCCGAATACGCCCAGCCGGTTGAGCAGATACACTCCTACGCAGGCGGCTGCCAGCATCACAACCACAGCCACTGCCCGCAGCACCTGCCGTCTCCGGTAGCCTGCCATGACATGGATGGGCTGCACCGGTGAGCGGCGCACATACCCGTCCGGCGCAGGAGATACCGGCGGCGCGCAGGTGGCCATTGTCTCCCGGGACACTCCCTCCGACTGGCGCAGGCCGCTGGACCTTGCCCGGAGAGCCGCTTTCCCCTCTGCCATGGTCCGTCCGGCCCAGCGGCTGGCCTGATTGACCAGGCTGGCGTCCCGGCGAAGGTTTCCCTCCGCCCTTGCCGCCGCGTTCCGGGCCGCCGCTTCCGCCTGGCGGCGGATGATATCCAACTGTGTCGCCATAGTCTGCCGCCTCCTTTATCGCCCGGAATCCAGGCTGATGGTATCCTCCGGCTGCTTCTCCAGCCGGTCTGCCAGATACAGGTAGTATCGGGCGGCGCCGTCCCTGGCATCCCGGTGGACAAGCTCCAAGAAAATGCGCTTGGCCCGGGAAAAATCCCTTCCGTACAGAGCGTATACGCCTTCTGAAAAAAGTTGGCCGGTATCCTCCTTGCTTTTGCGGAGCTCATAGACATCGCCGTCAAAGATCTCGTAAACCCGGACCAACTCGCCTCCCACGGTACACTTGCCCATATAGCGGCTGCCGTAGCCCTTTACTTTCCGGATGACGTTCTCGGTGCAAAGAATATTGGCCTCCAATCGTCCGCACAGAGTGATCAGATGCTTTGCTGCGGAAAAGCTGGAGGAGATGGAAATCGGCTCGATCTGGTTCTCATCCCCCACGATACCCAGCAACACATTGCCTTCGTCCAAAGCAATGTGGACCTCCACGGTAGGGCGGCCTTCCAGTTCCCGTTCCCGGTTGATTTCCATGACCTCCTGTTGTACCGCTACGGCAGTGCTCACTGCCGCAGCACTGCCCTCCTCGAAAACAGCGTCATAGCCGTTATAAGCGAAGTTGAACACCGCACCGTTCTTCTTGGTCACGATAGAGGCGGTGCGCTCAATGATCTCGTTGAGGTTGTCAAAGAGTTCCCGGCCGCTGCGTTCATACACCTGGGCAGGGAACTGGAACCAGAGCATCATAGCCGCCAGATTCCGGTAAACAGAGGTGTGCTTATCCACCTCTTGGATGCTGGTTTTCTCCAGAAGAGAGATCACCCGCTCCGGTACAAAGCGCCGGTAGGACTGGGCAAGATCCATCTGCTCCCGGTCCACGTACCGCAGCGCCTCAGCCAGAGCGTTCACATCCTCCGTAAGGCTGGCAATCTCATCACCGCCGAAAGGTTCCAGCCGGACATACCGCTCCCCTGCTGCCAGCCGCTCCATACCCTCCAGGGCCTGGTGTACTCCCAAGGTGATACAGAAGAGGATCACCAGGAACATAAAAGTAAGAAGAGCCGCCAAGGCCGTAAGGCTCTCCACCATCCAGTGGTTAGCCGCCCGGCCATCCGCCAGCAGCGCAGTACCGCCCACATCCACTGCCAGCAGGGCGTCCCCTTGCAGGTAGTAGAGAAGGAACCGATCCTGCCCTCCCTGCGACTGTGTCCAGAACAGGGTCTCCCCTGATAGGAGCGCCTCTGCCCGGGTCCGGTCAAAGCCAGAGCAGAGCTCTCCTCGGATCCCCAAAGTATGGTTGGTGTTGCTGGCTGTCAAAGTCCATATTCCTGCCTCGGAGCGGGTATAGACCGACACAGCACTGTCCCGGTAGAGTTCTCCCTCTGCCCTGGCGAGGCTGTCTCCCAGTTCCTGCGGCAGTTCACTGTCGGTAAGATCATATTGCCGGAGATGGGCGGATGCCAGGGCGCTCACAAGGGATGCCGCCTCCCGCTCCGCCGTCTGCCTGCTCGCAGGGGCAACCACTGTCCGCAGCAGCAGTCCCGCTCCCAAGGCGGCTGCCGCAGCCGCCAATACGCCCCAGCGCACCAGCAGCGGCAGTCGGAACTGGCGCTGCTCGCAGACCACATACCACACCGCCAGCGTCAGCAACACTACTCCCAAGGCAATGCCGCCCAGGGTCAGAATGCACTGCGCCGGTGAGGGGTACAGCATCCCCGTCAGATCCGATACCCCGCTCCCCCGGTCCAGCAGCAGGGAACCATCTTCCATCAGCAGCAGGGCATCTCCCTGCCGGGTGATCCACAGATCCGTACACCGATCCATGTCGTAGGCCTCTTTTTTTAGGTTCAGGATGGCATAGGGCTGCCAATCCGTAAAGTCCGCATAATACACCTGCAGACCGGCCCCGTCCACATAGCAGAGGCCGGTGCCGGTCTGGGCCAGCTCTGTAATGAGCTCGCCATCTGTGAGGGAGATCCGCGCTCCCTCAGCAGTCACCAAAGCTTCCCGGGTAGCCAGCACCTGACTGCCGTCGGAGAGTGCCAGAGCAGCCAGCAGATTCTCCTGCTCTGCCTCCCCCACCTTTATGAGCCCGCTGCCGGTGTTGGTCCGCTGGTAAAATGTCACCACGTCTCCCTCCAGCAGAGCAAAGGTGACGATCCCGTCCGCCTCAGAAAAACCAGACAGGCTTATGGATGCCATCTGTGTCTGGAGATTATCCCCCTCACAGCGCTCGCTGAGCAGCAGCTCTGCCTGCGTTCCTCTCTCGGTCACACGGTAGAGCTGCAGGCAGGGCTCCTCGTCGGTGCTATATACTCCCAGATATATTGCTCCGCCCGACGCCGGATAGAGCACCGCAGGCACGCAGGTCCGGGGCAAGGTATCCGCACTCAGATACCAGCGGGCCGTCCGGTTCCCCGACTGGTCCCCCAGCACCAATATAAGGTCCTCCCCGTCCCGCCCCAGTACGTAGATCTGTCCCGCGCCATCATCAGCGGCCAGCAGATAGTCCCCAGATCCCCGTCCGGTGCGCAGCACGGAGAGGCACTGACTTCCTACCTCCCAGAACAGGAGGGTCGCTGCAGCACCCAGCAGGAGCAGGGTACACAAAAATACTCCCCATTGCTTCACCCGTCTCAACGCGATCCCCCTCTCTTCCTCCGGGCACCCCATCGTCTGAGGCGCCCCACCAGCAGGGAACACCAGCGGCGGACAAAATTCTTCTTCTCCAGGGCCTCATAGGCCCCGCGAATCCGCTTCTCCCAGCTGCGCCAAAGGGCATAAAACTGGACGGGACCAAGGCAGCTGCCTCGATCCAGCTCATCGAGAAACTCCAGCTCCTCCCGGGGAGAGGACAGCCGGGGGCGCAGAATCTTACGGATCTGATCCCCTGCCAGATAGGCTGCTTCCCGAAAATTCATTTCCTCCATAGGAACCAGGTGGAACCGCAGCGCGATCTTTCGGTCCAGCCGGTCTACCAGCACATTTTCCGAAAGCAGCAGGGCGCAAGCCGCCTCCGCCGGCAGATCCGAGAGGTTCAGAACCTCCCGGCACAGCTGTCCGGCGTAGTATAGCCGGTCCCGCCAGCTGTGGTCGTCTCCCAGATAAAACACCTGGTCAATGGGCGTACCGCTGCAGTCCCGGAACACAGCCACCAGGCTCTCCCCCTCCAGAAACATGGCTTGAAAGGCAGCGCAGCCCTTCAGATGATCGAAGCAGGGCAAATACCGGCGCAGGAGGGGGCCCTCGTACAGGTTCAGAAGGCAGCTGCCGGTCTCCCGGTCCAGGATATCCACAGCCTCCGCGAAGGCGTAGTCCTCCCGGCTGTCGATCACCCGTACCACTTTATATCGTTCCCGTACCAGCAGGGCGTCCACGTGCTCCCCTCCTCTTCTCAGACCCAGCGGTCCTCGCTTACTCTACAATAACAAAGGCGCTGGCCGTCACCGACTCATCCGCTCCGGACACCGCAGTGATCTCATAGGTACCCGGCAGCTCCGGCGCCTGGTATAGGCCGTTGTGGTCAATTACGCCGCCGTTTTCTTCTTTGACGCGCCACACCACGCTCTTATCCTCGGAGCCCACCACATCCGCCTGGAACTGCAGCTTCTCCCGGCAGCCCAGCCGGGAAAATTCCGGCGTCACCGACAGGCTCGCCCGGCGCTGGGACAGAATGCGGCTGGTATCCCGCTCCGGTTTCTGAGCAAAGTAATGGACCCGGATGAAGTTTCCGTCTACCGTATCATGGAGCCACAGGCCGATCTGCATGGTTCCCCGTTCGGGATACACCACAGCCGCCGCCTCCACCCAGGGAGGCGCTACCTTGGAGGACTTATGCCGAAACACCTCGCTGTTTCCGGAAATCAGCGCGGTCTCCTGCCGTCCCCGGTCCATAAACTCCACACTCAGCCGCACATCCACCGCCCCGGCACCCAGCCCATGGGCGATCTCCTGGGAAAACACCCGGCTATTCACCCGGATGCCGCCGGGCATGGTCATATCCACGGTGCCGTGGACCACAGCATAGTCGTACTGCTCCGGTGAAGGAATACCGAAATCCAGATGCAGGGCCCCGGAGGAGGGCTGGTAGACAGCCTTTACATCCGGCTTCTGCCAGTACTCCAGACTGCGCACAGAAGTGGTCACCGTCATATCTCCGGAGCCATTTCCCTTGGCGCTGCTCTCTCCTTTCACCGCCTGCTGGAAGGGCAGACTGGTGACACCGGAAATAAACACGCTGCCGGCAGAGTGAATCAGCTCCAGCTTGGCAAGATACAGGGGAAGGTCCTGCCCTCGGAGGTGCTGACTGAGATCGTCCTGCCGCAGGCGGCGCAGGCGACACGCCTCCTGGCTGCGGCAGAGATGAACAGCAGCTCCCAGCTCCAGATAGTTCTTATAGTGGTGGCTGCCCAGCTCCACGTTCAGCTCGCAGCCCCCGGGAAACAGCCGGCTGTCCACATCGCTGAGGGACCTGGCCCGCAGCGGGAAGTCCACCGTGTACACACACCGTTTCTCCTCCCGGCTCTCCCGCCAGCTTAGGCGCAGCCGTCCGTTATCGCTCTCCACAAAGTTGTTCTCTCCCTCCAGGGAGAACTGCACCGGCGGCGTCTTTTCGTTCTTCACCACCAGCATCTGTGCCTGAAATTCCTCTCCGGCACACAGGACGGTAGGCAGAGACAGCACCAGGATCAGCTCGTCGCTCTGATAGAGCACAGACACGTTCTCCCGCCCCGCCGTCTCCAGCAGGCTCTGGTAAGCGGGGGGCTCCGTGGTGAGGAACAGCCGGTACCCCTCCCGTGTCAGATCAAACTGCCGCTGGGCTCCCATTTCCGCCCCTGTAGCATTTACCGGCTCCACATCCTCCTCCCCATAGGAGAGGCACAGATAGGCATCCTGCCTGCCCTTGAGGGTCTCCTGTCCTTCCAGCATGGGAAGCTTGCGAAAAATAGGCTCCGGCAGGATAATCTCCCGGCCCTGGTAATCCAGGGCCATGCCGCTTTCAATCATCAGGGTGGACTCGTCGCTGGCGGTGACCCCCAGGCCACACACCACGCCGGCACCATGGAGCAGACGGTTGAGCAGCTCCCGTTTGGTGCAGTGGTACCGCTGCTCCACCTCAAAGTCCCTCACGGTGAGCAGCTTTCCGTAAAAATATCGGTTGCGCTCAAAGGGGAAAGAAAAGGCATTATTCATGGTTGGCTCCTCCAATTGTGGTATCGTAGTGGATGGTGGCCTGTTCGTCGATGACTGCCGGCACATATCCTCCAATCCGGGTATTGATGCCAAGATAGGTGTGCCAGTCCAGCTGGATACAGGGTTTGAGCTGGATCATCTGCATGGTCATTCCGGCAGGGATAACCGCCTCCATGTCCCGCTGGAACTGCTCACGTTCCTTCTGACTGGAAAAGGTGTCCTCCGGCAGCAGCACAAAAAACCGGTAAGGATCTTCTCCGTACAGCCGCCGGTAGAGAACCGGATCCCAGCAATCCGGCCGGTTGGGAAACACCTGGAAAGGTTCAATAAGGATGGGATCCCGGCCGGTAAGGCGGCGGATGCTCCGCCGCACCCCCTCTACTGTGTAGAGGTCCTCGTAGTCCGGCAGGGCGGTACGGATCCGCTCCCGCAGCTTCCGCCCATCGCCGTCCTGCTCCACACATACCCAGCCAGCCAGATACCGCAGCAGGTCTCCTTCGGCATACTGGTAATCCATCTGCCCCGGGAGGGTATCGATGCAGCGGTCCATGTCGGCATACATACTGTCAAATATGGAGAGGAAACGGCGCGTGAAGTCCTCTCCCTGGTAGATGGCGGGAAGATAGTCCGTCATGTGGTCTCCCCGCATCCACAGCCGCAGACGCCGGATTGCCGGAGCCTTTGTACCCGTGGCCGTCAGTTCCAGCATGAGCCACAGGTAGCGCCCTGTACAGGAGAGCAGGCACTCCCCATTCCCAGACACAGGGGGGCCGAATATCTCCTGCAAAGCAGGCATCGGGTCGCCTGTCAGAGAGCGGATTCCCTGGTCCAGGTCTGGCCATTCGCCCCACTGGCGGGTATCCGCCGCTCTGGCGTACACCCGCAGGGCGGTGTCCGGCGGCAGTACCGCCTCCACCTCCGCCCGGCCCCAGCAAAAGCCCTTTTCGCCGCTATCTACCGCTCCCAGGCAATAGACACCGGTGGAGGACCGCTCCGGGTCCAGACGCAGGCCGTCTTCCCAGGGCTCCACCTGGTGGAACCATCCGTTCATCCACTGCTCCGCACAGCAGAAAATCATTTGTGTCTGAATCGGTTCCATCGCTCCGCTCCCTCCTTTCCTATATGATCAGCGAGCGCTCCCCCGCTCCGGAGTCTGTTCTACCCGGAGCCTTCCCAGCCATGGAATGGCTCTGAGCGGCAGACGGATATCCCCCTCCTCGGTCTGATAGCAACCGGAACCGACCGCCCGCAGCGTCAGTTTCCGGACCTGCAGCACACCGGGGAGCGCCTGAGCCAGGGTCCAGGCCTCTCCTGCAAGGAGTGTTCCGCCAATGCCAGCCTCTGTCAGCCAGCAGGACAGCCGCTCCCGCAGCTGATCCGCCGCATCTTTCGTGCCACCCCGCAGTATAACGTCCGCTTCAATTTCCACATATACGGGCGGCACCACCTTCACCTGTATGCCGATGGGCCGCACCGCATCCATCTGCCGCTGCACCGCCGCCAGGAACCGCCGGTCAGGCAGGGGGCGCTGCCCCACTCCCGCCGGCACCGCCACTACCGTCACCACCGGCAGACGGCTGACACCGGTGGGCTCATCGGGATCGTAGGCGGGCAGCGCTTTGGCCGCCGCCACCCTGAGCCCCGGCGTCTCCTTCGCCAGGCGTTCATAATCGGCGGCGGAGACACATTTCCGGGTGGTACTCAGCTCCTTCAGAAGCCGCGCCTGGGCCTGAACCGCCGTTTCCCGATCCCGGCCACCCCGGGCCGCCTGGCTGCGGACCATCCTGCCATCCTCCCGGAAGGTCAGCTGCGTCCCGCTTGGTATATTTCCTCCCGCACCATAGGTAAGGGTGAGATCGGCTATCAGTACCGCTCCCTCTCCCCGCTGGAGAAGAGCGCCGTGCTCTCCGTCTCCGAAGGTAATCGTCTCCCGTACCGGATCATATGTGAACACCCGGTCCCGGGGTCCACAGGCGTACAGATCGTCCACACACCGCCAGAGGGCGGGGCGGATCTTTCCATCCCGCTCCAGGGTGTTGCACAGCAGCACAAATGACTCTGTCAGAGCAGTGCGCCCCTCCAAATCCAGAAAGAAGGTCTCACCGGGAAGCCCCTTGGCATCAAAGAGCAGGCGGCTGCTCCGCGCTCCATTGAGAGCCACTATCATTATATTTTCCGCCTCGTCCTGGACAGCAGAAGAGGTATCCACCTGGAAAAGGCGTCCCGCCTCTGTGGCGGCGGCCTGCCAGTGACCGGTCTGTTCCCAGCCCTCCGCTGTGCGTACAAAGGCAGCCAGATCGCCGTCCCGGGCCAGGGCGTCCTCCAGGCACACTGTCCAGTCCTTCCGGGCCGGAGCGCAGAAGGTATAGCGCCGCGCCCAGGTCTCTTGCTGAAGTGCCGGCCACCGCAAGGCGGATAGCCCGGACAGCCGTACCCGCTCCTCACATCCCGGGTCCTCCAAGGTGAGAACCAGCCAGTGGAGGCCCTTCTCTCCGGCAGGCCACTCGCCCTCCGCCCGGAGAGTCACATATCCACTGACACTGAGGCCGTGGGTCTCATCGCGGAGCAGGAGGGTATTCCCTGCCCCCTGGCAGGTCCAGCGAATCACACGGGGAACCTGATCCGAAGAGGAAAAGGGATTTCGGGCCGGATCTGCAGGGGATTCCACGTCAAACCACAGCCGGAGATCACCTTCTCCCAGCAGGGAAAAGCCTATGTACAGCTGGGCTGGAGTATCCTCCTCCCCAAAGGGCTGGAAGGTGATCCGCCGGTTCTCCAGCAGCTCTCCCACATCCATCCGACGCTCCCTCTGAACCACCTGGATCCGGCGGATTACCGGCAGGCTTTCCGGCACCGGCCATGCAAGCTCAAAGGGGACCCCCTCCCCGGTAGTCAGGCCTGCACCTGCCAGACGGAAGGGCTCCTCCGCGCTCAGTTCCACCGTGCACCGGGCCGGACAGGCAGGCAGGCAGATCACTCCCGCCAGCTTCAGCAGCTTCCACCGCAGTTCGTCGGTGAACTGGTTCATATGGTACTGCTGTATCTCCTTGTACCAGGCCATCAGCTCCAGGATGGTAATGCCCGGGTCGTGGGCGTTGTGATCGGTCCAGGCAGGGCACAGCCAGGGCAGACGTCCTTTTGCCGCCTTTACGATCTCCTCATAGGTCTGGTCATCCAGATTCCGGGCGTGCAGCACAGGCTGTTCCCTCCCTTCCGTCGCTTTCATATGTCATTACTCCACTTGAATAAAGTGGACACCACTCTTCACTGTAGCATAGGGAAATGCGTCATCCGCTTCCAGGGCCGCTACCCGCCGGACACCGGCCTGATCATACCAGCCCTCCAGCAGGATATTGCGTACCAGGCGCACATTAGGGGTATCCCGCACCGTCTGCCACACCTGGGCCACCCGGATCTGATCTCCGATTTCCCGCTCCCGCCAGCGGCTGTTGATGAGTTCCTCCAGCCGCCGGGCAATCTCCTGCTGGGTCACAGCACCCTGGTCCGGGTCCGAGATCTCCACCGTCACCGTACTGCTGACGGTGATGACCGTGGAGCCCACTACATGGAGTCTCCCCTCCGCAGCCAGCACGCAGTCGCACTGCTGGGACAGGGTCCCGTAGATCCGCTGGCAGAGGTCGTCGGTGACCCGCCTGTCATCCAGATCACAGCCCTCCACCACCACGCTCACATGGCCGCTGGCAGAGGCTCCAACACCGTCTCGTCCCGGAAAACACTTCACATGCCGGACCTGTGGGAAGTCCCGGAAGACCATCTCCTCAAAGTCCCCCGCTCCGGCTGCCCTTCCCCGGTGGCGCAGGGTCCTGCTGCCGATCGTGTCTACTCTCTCTAAAGAGAGGCGGTCCGTGCCGCCGCTCATGGGTGTGATATTTTCGATCTGACTGATTCTGGGCAGAGAGCCCACCGACCGGGTGACCGCGCCAACAGGCTGATTGCCCCGGCTGCCGCCGCCGAAGCAGTAGCGCAGGCGCAGGTTCTCCTCCCCCTGTGGTGGGACCCGGCCATGGATACCGTCGCCGAAAGTCACCTCACCCTCATAGGGATCCAGACTGTAGCATCGGTCCTCCGGCCCCGCCAGGGCCAATTGCTGCCGCCGTTCCCAGCGCACCCAGCAGTGGGTGAGGACACGGTCCTCCCACTCCAGCTCCACCCGGTGGGGCATAGCCTGTGCCAGCGCCTGGGCGTCAGATACCGCTACCCCTCCGATCTCATCCACCCACACCTGGGCCTCCAGGACCGGGTGGTACAGCAGCTTGAGGGCCTTCCCAGCCTCATATGCGCTGACGGAAAAGCGCTCCTCCGCCGCCTGCTCCCGCTGAACCGCCTCCACTACATTCAGGTGCAGCGCGTTCACCCGGGGCCACTCGCCGGAGTTATCCAGATAGGTACTGCGGGACAGCCGCAGCCAGCAGCCTTCCCGGCCAAAGAAAGTATGGGTGGGCAGAGGCTTTGGCAGGTAGAGGAGCATGGTGCCGGAATGGAGCAGGTTCCGCGTCAGATCCACCGTACGCACCGGCTCAAACCGGCTGCCCGTCCACGCTTCAAAGCGCACCTTGTCATCCAGCTTCACGCGCCCTGCCATGTCAAAAAAGATAGAGAGGGGCATGGCATGAGGGGAACGGTCAAAGCGGAAATACATAGCCCGGGGATGCTCCGCCAGGGCCTCCAGTGCCGGAAACGCCAGGCGCTGTACATGTTCTGCTTCCTCCAGCGTGACCCGGCTTCCGTTGTTTTCCGCTGTCAGCCGCTGCGCCGGCAGTCCCCGGTCATAGGCCCAGACACATGTCGCCCCCTTCAGGAAGGGGATCAGCCACCGGGGCGTCATGGAAAACTGGTTTTCCACATGGACCACCCGGGCCCGGATATAGCAGCCCTTCTGGGCATTAACATCTGCCGCAGCAAGATCATCCGGTACAGTAAAGATTACCTCCAGAGGCCCCTCCTCTCTGCAGGAGAAGGGGTTTCGGCTGCCGGACACCGCCAGAGGCCTCCACCCCAGGCCGTTGAAGTACTCCCAGGTCACCTGGGCCACATACACGTCGTCCGGTACTACCGCTACCGCGTCCCGTTTGTCGATGATGCGCTGGGTAAATTGATATTGGGGCTCCTCACGGTCCGGACCTGTGATGACAGGGACCACGTCCAATCGCAGATTCACCCGGGCTCCTCGCTTGGAAAAGGCCTGATCCGAGCGGAAGTAGCAGATGCTGTAGGCGGCGGGCCGCCGGCCAAAGCAGTAGTCTCCCTCCGCAAGATCCAGGGGAATATCCCCGTTGGCCGCACCGTCCACCGGCAGCCGCTCCAAGGGGCGGCTGCGGAGGGTAGCACTGTCCAGCCGCAGTTCACCGACGGGGTTCCCGGCGCAGATAATGCTGTAGTGGCCGTCACTGTCGGGGGCAAAGGAGGCGTTTCCCCTGTAGGTAAGGAGCAGCGTACCACCCGCCGCCTCCACAGTGTCGAAGGAAGTCTCCCCATCAGGAGAGGAAAAGCTCCACCGGAACCGGTCCGGATCAGCCAGCTGACGAGCGATTTCAGCATCGTCAAAGCCGCCCTCCTGCCGCAGCTCCACCTCCACTATGCAGGGACCAGACAGCGTGAGCACATCATCCCGGCTCAGGGTAAAGCGGTGGCACTGCAGATTTTCACCCTCTGTGGGGCAGAAAAAGGGCTGTGTCCTCCCCGGATCCAACCGCTGGATGATCCCGGTCCGGGGATCTGCATAGAGCAGTTCCTGCAACTGTGCCGGGATGGATTCGATCCGCCGCCGTGTCTCGTAGACGATATGCTCCCCTGCCTCGTCCTGGGCAAAGAGCTCCGTCCCCTCTTCCACCGGTACCGGCTCCTCCACCGTGTCGTGGGCGGTAAACTGAATCAGGCCGGAAGCGGGGATGGGGTCCGGCATCTGAAAGCCGGTGAGATTGAGAAACTCGGTATGCAGTTTGCCGGGGATGGAGTTGAACCGGTCCACTGTCTGATAGAACATGTCTCCGAAGAGCTCTGCCAAAGCAGAGCCGGGATCATCTTCGGCTCCCTCATACCGCCACTGTGGCGTATAAGCCCGGGCCAGTACAGCCAGGCGGGCCATGATATCCTCCCGGTTCCGGGGATCCAGAACAGGCTGCTTCACTCGGCACCGCCTCCTTCCGTACCCTCCGTGGCATAGAAGGGGTAGACCTGATTGTAGCGGTTATTGGTACTGCGCACCGTATAGCTCACATGGATCACCACGGCTCCGCTGTTGCGGTCCATCTCATCGCACTGGATCTCCACATCCCGGATGCGGGGCTCCTGCTCCAGCAGGACCAGACGCAGATCATGGGCAATGGCGTTGGTCATGGAGCTGGACATGGGGGCAAAAGCATAGTCCATGGTGTTTGCCCCAAAGTCCGGCCGCATGACCCGCTCTCCTTTTCCTGTGCGCAGGATGATGCCGATAGCCTCCTTGATATCCTCCTCCTGGTCCGCCATGGCCAGCTTTCCCGTTCTGGGATCCACCTGGAGGGGAAACTTCAGTCCCCGGCCCAGAAATTCCTTTCCGTTCATCCGTTTCCGCTCCCTTCCGCCTGCAGCGCAGTCAGTTGATATTTACCATGGCCCCCTTCACCGTGGTGTTGCCGGAGGCCTGGAGATTCAAAGAGGTGGTGGCTGCCACCGCGATATCGGCGCCCTGGATGGATACCTTGGTACTGCCCTTTTCCTCCAGGGTTGCGGTCTCCACCGAGACCTGAGATTTTGCTTTCTGGGTCATCTCCCCCTGGGCCGTCATGGTGATGGAGGTATCCCCGGCGGAGAGCACCAGCTGCGTTTTGGCCTTCAGGGTGACGTTGCCCCCCTTCAGGTCCATCTCCAGGGCGTTGTCCCCGGCTTTGTCCTTCAGGAAGACCGCCTGGTTCTCATCATCCAGGATGAGGGTGGTGCCAGAGGGCATGGTGACGGTCACCTTCTGCTTCTGGGGCTCGTCATAAAAGAGGAGCTCGGTGCCGTTGGGGGTCTTGATAGAGAAGTTGTAGACCTTTCCCTCCGCAATGGTATAGGGGGGCTTGACCTCCGTATTCCACAGAGCGCCCAGCACCACCGGCCGGTGGGGGTCTCCTCCCAGATAGGCCAATACTACCAGGTCATCCACGTTGGGGAAGAAAAACTGGCCGTGCTCGTTTCCCCCCAGAGGCGCCATTACATAGCACCAGTCCGTCTCCTCCAGCTTTTCATTCTCAATGGGGAGGCACTTGACCCGGTTGAGCTTATCCGGATCGGTGATGTTGGTCACCTTGGCCAGTGCCAGACCCGGCCGCTCCATCATACGCTCGACGCCATGTCCCGACGCCTGAAAAGCTTTCTGCAGTTCCTCTCCGATGCTCATCAGGCCTTGGCCCCCTTCACTTCAAATTCCGTATAGTAGCCCGCACCCACAAAGCAGTGGCGCACCTTGGTAAGGAAATAGCTGCCCTCGGTGTCATCGTCCAGGCCCTTTATGGCAATGTATCGTCCGGGAATCAGCTCCGGGATTCCCACACAGGTTCCGGATCCCGACACAAAATTCAGCGCCAGACTGTCCAGGCGAGCCTGAGCCAGGTCCATACATTCCTTCTCCGTACGGACATACTCACTGTACTCCCGCAGCACCGCCTGTCGGAATTTTCCGGCTATCTCCACGGCGCTTTTTCCCGCTACGCCGATGCTGACGCTGGTGGCAGTCCCTTTGATGAACTTCTGGTTCACATCCCGTCCCCAGATCTCCACTTCGCCCACCTGGCCCTGGAGGGAGAGCCGCTTTTGGAAATCGATGAGCCCTGTTCCCACGGTAAAGCTGATAATGGGGCTGCTGTTTCCCACAACGTTATCAAAAATCAGCTCCCCCGCCACTGCAAAAAAGCTCACACTGTACCGCTGCGCCATAAGGCTCAGGTAACGAAAATCGTCCACCTCCTCCTTGACAACCGGCACTGTGAAGCCGGACAGGGCTCCCACCGTCACGCTCTTGGCGTAGCCGGCGGACACGGCCTTGTTGAGGATCTCCTCCACCACCTTCTTTGGTGCCTTCTGCCCTGCGTAGATGGGCTTTCTGCAGCTCATGAGGTAGCCGAAGCCGTCGATGCCCGTCACGGTCAAGCGGGGTGGACCCGAGCCGCTGTATTCTATGGAGAACTCATCCACATAGCCGTAGAAGATCAGTTCCTGCTTTACATAGCCCCCCATGACCTCCAGCTTGGTGCCCACCTGGATGGTCCTGGCCAGGTTGCTGATCCACTGCGCCTGGGCAAAGTCATAGAGGCTCTCCACCACAAAGCGGCAGCCGCCTGCCGATCCGTCGGCACACAGCTCCACCTCCAGAGATGTAATGGGCATCTTTGTACTGCTGAGCTCTGTGCCGCCCACCTTGATGGTGAAGGCAGGCCCCTGAAAGTCCTCGTACTTGCTGCTCAGTGCCTGAAATGTATAAGAACCTTTGTTCATCCTGCCCCACCTCCTCGCAGCACTTCTGTCCTACCGCCGCTTGATGGCCGGGACTACCAGCCGCTCTCCTGAGCGCAGGGCGCGGGGATTGGCCAATCCGTTGGCATCGGCAATAGCGCGCCACTGCTCCGGCTGACCGTACTCCTTGGCCGCCATTGCCCACAGGGAATCCCCCTGGTGGACGGTGCGGTACTTTGTGGTGTCCGGCGACTCCAGCGGCCGTGGCAAGTTCGCCTTCTGCGGCGCAATGTATTCCTGAAACACGCAGTCCAGCCAGGCCCGCAGGGGGACGCCCTGCTCCCCAAAACGGACAAAATTCTGCTGGCAGCTGATCAGGTGTCCGGTAAACTGCAAGGAGGACCACTTGAGCTTTACCAGCGGAGGTACATGCTTATCCGGATCGATCTCCATGAGACTGTACACCTTCTTGGTGTATTTCCGTACATCAACCGCCTTGGCGATAGACGGCAGAACGCTGTTGGCAGTAAACTTCGCCTTGTCCGACGATCCTCCGCCCACCTCGCTGCCAGCGGACATGCTGTCAAAAAAGAGGCGGAACTGCAGTGTCTCCAAACTGCCGCCGGCAAACTGGGACACCGGCGTATTGGTAGAAATACCGCTGGACTGGGCATAGTGGACCGTGCGGCTCTGGGTATAGCTCTCCGGGTTGTACAGCACCTCGAAAGAGTCCTTTCCTTCCGGCTTTATGGTCATTTTCTCCAGCGGGATCAAGGCATTGGGGTTAGGAATCCCAACGTACATGGCTTCGCCTCCTTTTCTCATTTCTTACGGCGCTTACAGGCCCAGCCGGCGGCGCTCCCGCCGGATCCGCTCCTCAAGGATGCGATAAACCCGGTCCGCAGTCCGCTGCAGCTCTGTCTCGCTGATCCGGGCGGGCCTGCTCTCCCGTGGCTGTTCCTCCCGGGGTTTCTCCCGGTAGGCCATAGGCGCTGCCGGGGGATGGTAATTGGGCGCGGTCCACTGGATCTGATCCGCTGTCTCCTGAGGCTGGGACACAGCAATGTCCCGGACTACCCCCATGGTCTGCTGCGCCGCGCCCCCCTTTTTCAGGAAGGATCGGGCCCACTCCGGCAGACTCCGGACAAAATCTGATTCTTCCATTTCGGTCCGTGAGGTCTCCTCCGGCTGGTGCGGAGTGGCAGACCCCGTCGTCGACTGGACAGGACCATAGGTCAGCGCCACCGGTGCCACCTGATTGAGTGTAAGGATGTTTGTTTCTTCGGACCGTCCGTCAGGTCCGGGCATCGAAGTTCCAGCCGCAGAAAAGCTCACGTGCGCTCCGCCTGTCTGCTCTGCCAGCGCCAGTTCTATAGAAGCCGGATTCCATGCCGCGCCCTCCACCCGGCCCTGATATCTCCGTTCAGCGGGTATCTCTGAAAGTGGTAAAGTGATATTGGGGCTTTCCGACCCGGCAGGGATATGTGCTGCACCGGGGAACGTTTCCTTCTGGATCTGAGCAGAGGAAATACCAGAGGGCTTGAGTAGAAAACGGGGCTGCTGCTCTGTCTGCTCATTCAGCCCGGAGAAGTCTCTTATACTAGCCGTAAGCTTCCGGTTTTGCCGCTGTCCATATTTTCCGGGAGGTCCAGCGGAAAAGCCGGATTGCCGGATATCTGCTGCTACTGCTGCAGGGCTCCAGGGGCGGTGATACATATCGGCATGCAGCATATGCATTTCTGCCTCCTGATCTGCCCTGCCGGTCAACAGTACCCGCAATGCGTCCGGTTTTACCGTGCTCCTGTTTTCCTTCGTCTCTTCCAAATGTGTCAGTGCCAACGGGGGCTGCTGCTCCCCACCGATGGATCGAAGCATTCCATCCGGCAGAGGAAATACCGGTAATCTCTCTTTCCCTACAGCAGCAATTTTTTCTGGGAGCAGTCGCTGCACCTCGGAAGTCTTTGTAAGGAAGTCTCCTGTCTGACGCAAGATATTTTGATCGGTCTCTTTGGCTCTGAAAGCGCTCTCCGCTATCCGGACATCTTGAGCCAGTTTGGAAAGCTGCCGCAGCTCATTGCCTTGCATGCTTTCCGCTTTCCGCTCTGCCTGAACGGCCATCTCCAGAGGAATCGTCTCATTTCTCACGGACAATAGGCCATTTCCCCCGGACAATGGATGCTGTTTTGGGAATGGGGCAATTTGTGCCGATGAAATCAGCCGGTTCTCCCCTGAAAAAGCCAGCTGTTCAGCAGAAAAAGGAGCTTTTGTCGGAAAAGCGCTTGCTTCCCCCTGCTCTGCAGATTCGGAAGTGTCCCTGTTTTCCCCAAAGGTCCCGAATGGTTTCCTATTTGTCAAAAGTTTCTGAACTGATACCGGACTCCGCCCGAGGTCCGGAAGTAAGCTGCTTTGCTCCCCATACCTGGCGGAATGCGCCAGTGTG
Organism: uncultured Oscillospiraceae bacterium; assembly: GCA_944387775.1. Classification (GTDB taxonomy): domain Bacteria; phylum Bacillota; class Clostridia; order Oscillospirales; family Oscillospiraceae; genus Pelethomonas. The sequence continues at coordinate 39,210 of CALXGE010000004.1, forward strand.
ATCGGGAGCAGGTCCTTCGCAATGGTGGAGCGGATTGTTTTATCACGCAGAAAAGCCGCCGACAGCCTCTGTCTCTCAATAGTAATCGTTTCTTTGTCCCCGGGTACAGGCGACGTTCTGCGAACCGCCTTGTCTTTTTCAGATTCTGCCATCTGCAGGCCCACACCCGGAGCTTCATTTTCACTCCGCAGCTGCGCCGCAGACTGGTCAGTTTTATTTTCATGCAGTGAAAGCTGCATTTCCCAAGGGAAAGTCTTCTCTCCCGGCAGCGGAAGATACTCCCTGGATAATGGGAGATGATTTTCGGCTAGAGCTGCTCCAATCGGGGAAACTATTTTGTTTTCCAGAGGAAAGACGGGTTGCCCAGCCGACAGAGGCGCTTTTTCTCTGAAAGCGCGCCTTGCTTCCAGCTGATCCGCTTCGAAAGCCGCCTTGTTCTGGGTAAAAGTTCCAGGGTATTCCCGATTCGCCGGAACCGCCCCGTCTGCCATCTGCCCACGCCGCAGGGGGGGAATCGCTGTTTGCGTCTCCTCCTCCAGCTTTTGCAGATGCGCCAGCTCTGTTGGATGCTGTCCTCCTTCAAGGGAGGAGCGAGTCATCTCAGCAGAGAAAGCAACCGCCGGCAGTACCTTTCCTTCGGCAGCAGCCTCTCCCCAAGCTGGCATCAGCACGCTGGCAGCTCTGCTGCCGGATTTTTCTGCCTGCCACAAATTGTTTTCGCCGGTCTTTTCTGTTTTGGAAGCACTCGCCATCAGCCGCGTGTCTGAAATTGGGGGCCAGAATTGCTGGGGCCCATGATCTTTCCGTTCCCTTGTCCCCAACTCCATTTGCTGAACCAGCTCCGTCCGCCGAATTAGCTCCAGAGCCAGCTGCTTCTCACTCAGGGAAGTAGGCCGCCAGCTCCGGTTGGGATCGTCCTGCCCAGCAAGCAAGTGCATGTTGGAATATGCAGCAGCCAGCCCGTTTGCCAGCGGGATATCGTCCTCTGTAGGAAAAACTTCTCTTTTCGGGGTATGGGCAACTGCACCAGCTGCATTCGTTTCCTCAAGGAAGTTCTTTCCCGTCTTCCTCAGAAATTGCGACTGCTGAAAGTTAGGTGCTGTCTGCCGGGCCAGCTCTCCCGGCAATCGCTGTCTTTTGTCTGTAGGGGCCGCAATATGTATACTCTTACCCTGTATTACTCTCTGCAGAAAAGTGCTGCCTGAAGTTGTCGTCCCAGTCAGGTGAGGGAGAACACCCTTCTGCGCAGAGATACCGTGAGAGGCTGCGGCAGTCCGCTGCTCGCGGATGCGGATGACCCGCTCCACCAGCCGCTCCGCTGCCCGCTGGCTCTCCGTACCGGTATTTTCACGGCGCAGGGCTTCCAGCACCAGGCGCAGATCCACCTGCAGCGTCACCCCGGGAGACGGGACAGACGGCAACGGGAGTTCTTTTTCCTCCAGCAGCTCCAGGGGCACAAAGGGCCAAACCCCTTCCTCCCACTCCGCACGGGCCAGCAGTTCTTCGGCAAAAGCCTGCGCCAGCGCACCGAAGGGGGAAAGCGGCAGTTGCTCCCGGGAGAGCACCCCCATATCCGGTTTTGTTACAGCAATGGATTTCATCAGAAGCACCCATTATGGATCAGCTCGATCCGACTCACGGCCACACTGGCCTGGTTGCTGTTGAGCTGGGGTCCCACATACTTTTGCAGATGGGCCCCTACCACCGACCACTGCCGCTGGGGAACACCGAAGCTGTCCTTCAGGATAATGGTGCCGGCAAGCGGCACGCTCATTCCCTGATTGACCATGGCCATGAGGACAGACACGCTGTCTACCGTGGTGACCACGCCCTGCTCCAGCACCAGCTGCTGGGGTTTTACATTTTTGAAAAAGAAGCGGGGATAGCTGCTCCCTCCCTCTGTATAGACCTCGTAGTCCACCTCCATATCCAGACCGGACACAGAGGAAAAGCCGCCGGCCAGCACGACCCCCGTTCCTATGAGCAGTACGTCAAAATAGGCTCCGGATATGGCCATGCCTCGTTCCTCCTTTTCTGATGCCCGGGCAGACATTATGTCCCGGGCTGGGTGGTACGTTTCATGCCGGTAATGGCAAAGGTAATGCTCTCGGTGAGCACCTCGCTGCGGCTGCCGTCCAAGGGGGCAAGCTCATACCCGATGGGCATGGCTCCCTGGAGGGTCCAGATGACCCCAGGATTCCCCCGCTCGTTGAGTGTGACCACCTCAATGGTCCGCCGCAAATTCTTTCCGGTGGGGCCGGTGTGGACATCCGCACTGGCCGAGAGCATCCAGTCCAGAAACTCATTGTCCCCCACCACGCCTTTGCTCAAGGTCACCGGCGTATACGAAGTGAACACCGGCGTATACTCCTTCACGCCCCGGCTGTCCTCTCCGCTCCGATACTGGAGGGTCTCTACCTCCATTTTCACACCGGAAAACTTGCTGAAGGCGGCGGAGATTTTCTCGCTGCCGTCCACCCGGATCAGAAAGCGGAAGGTTTGGATGGGCTCCGGATACCGAATTGCCATAGGATATGTCACCTGCCGTTCACTTCAATTCAAAGGTTTTCTGTTCATCGCCGCTGAGCTTCTTGTTGATCGCCGACACCTCCTGGCACCAGCGCCGCCGCTCCCAGTGATCCAGGGCCATCAGGGCCTCATCGGACCAGTGCAGATAGTAGGCCAGAAAAGCCATCTCCTGATAGAGACGCTCCTGAGGATAGAGCGACATCCCCCGCGCGGCCTTCCGGGACAGAGCGCTGTCACTGCAGCGGGGCAGCGTCTGCCAAGCGAGCGGGTCCCCGGACCGCTCCTCCGCTGGAGGCAAGCGGCGAATCGGGAGTCCCTCGTCCCCCTCGGAAGCCCACTCTAGCCAAGCAAAAAATCCAGCGGCACCTCGATCTGCTGGTTGCAGTGGGGACAGGTAATCTGGTAATGAGGCATCTCCGACATGTTGATGCGCTGGTACATGTCCTGAAGATAGGCCAGGTCCATAGTGAAGAGGTTTTCTATCACCCGGGTGTTCACCGCACTCAGGGTACCCAGGCGGGTCACCACCCTGGACAGCAAGATGATTGTCAGATAGCCCCCATTCTGCTGGACCCGGGGGTCCCGCAGAGGCAGGATCTCATCCGCCGCCGTAGCCAGGCGCATGGTCCCTCTCTTATGGATATCACCGTTCTGGTCTACATAGCCCTTGGGCAGTTCAAATTCAAATTCGGTCTGCATCGTTCCCATATCCTCCTAAACCGGGATTTCCCTGACGGCCCGCAGGCAGGCCTGCCTGCGGGCCGTCAGGGTATATGAATCAGCTTAAATGTCAGAGGGAGCGCCGGCCACGGAACCGGGGATATGCTCCAGGCCCTCATGGCACAGCTCCAGGGATTGGATGGCCACCTCACCGCCCAGACCATTCAGGTCGGGTACGTTATAGCCCACAGGCCAAGCGTTGATGAGCTGCCAGGAGGGACCGGGGTTACCCGCATCGTCGATGAGGGTAATGGTCACATTGTGGCGCACCATGCCGGTGGGCGGCGCGGTGTTGGTGGGAGAAACGGAGTGGAGCCAATCCAGGAAATCGCTGTCATCGGACACGCCCCAGCGCAACGTCACGTTGCCGAACTTGGTCAGCCCCGCCAGCTTGCGGGGGGTGTTGCGCAGGTCGTCTCCTTCGCGGTACTCCACGACGTCGGTGGAGGCGTTCATGCCGGACACTTCCGAGAAACCCGCCCGGCTGATCCCGTCGATCTCCACCTGGTATCGAAATACTCTGTATGGATAATTGATAGCCATGTTTTATTTCGTCCTTTCTATATCAGTATGGGAGATCCCGGATCACTCGGATGCGGTCTTCTGGGTAATGCGGAAGATGACAAACTCGGCAGGCTTCACGGGAGCAATACCGATCTGGCAGATCAGCCGGCCATTGTCAATATCGTCCTGGGTCATAGTGGTGGGGCCGCACTCCACGAAGAAGGCCTGGTCGGGAGTGGATCCCGCCAGGGCGCCGTCCCGCCAGCAGGTGGCAAGGAATGCCTCGATGGTCCGGGTGACCCGGCTCCACAGGGCGGCGGAGTTGGGCTCAAAGACCACCCAGTTGGTGTTGGCCTTGATGGACTCCTCCACATAGATAAAGAGGCGCCGGACGTTGAGATACTTCCAAAGGCCGTTGGAGCTGATGGTGCGGGCGCCCCATACCCGGATGCCCCGGCCGGTGAAGGCCCGGATCAGATTCACGCCGATGGGGTTGAGGATATCCTGCTCCCCCTCATTGTAGGCGCAGGAGAGGCCGGTGCAGCCCCGGACTACCTCGTTGGCGGGAGCCTTGTGGACGCCCCGTTCGATGTCGGTGCGGGCGTAAATGCCGGCCATGGCGCCGGAGGGCGGGAAATAGGCGGAGCGCTTGGCGCCGGCGTCGTACATCTCCAGCCAGGGGTGGTACATGGCGGCATAGGTGGAATCGTACATATTCCGGAAGTTGGCCACATCGTTGGTCTTCTTCAGCTCCATAGGCACATCCAGAATGGCAAAGCAGCTCTTCTTCCCCTCACAGAAGGCAATCAGCGCCGCCTGGACCTCCGGAGCAGTAACGCCGGGGATGGCCATGATGGAAACATTGCTGTTTTCCTGGAAGGCCTGGAGGCCGGTGCGTCTGCCGGGACCGTCGTCCTTACCCAGGAAGGCATCGGCGGTGACGGTGCGGACAGAGCCGTTGCTGCCGCCCTGGAGGGTGAGCACCAGGCTGTCGCCGCTGCCGCCGCACAGGGCAAAGGGCACAATAGGCTCAGCCTTGGCAGGAGCTGCCGTCTCCTTGCCATCCTTATCCTTTTCCTTGGCGGGAGCAGTCTTGGCCGGAATTACCTCCACGGTGATGAGATCCGATTTACGGGTCTTTACGGCGGCGTTATTGAGGGCGTCGCCCTTGAGAGAGAGGTTCTCATATGTCTCCACTGTCTCACCCAGACGGGCGGTGACGGTGATCTCGCAGGTTTTGATGTACTTGGCGGTGCCCACCTTGGCATCGGCCACATCCAAAGCGCAGGGGGCATCCAATGTGACCGTCTTCTCCAGCACACTTTTAATGGTGGCATAGGCGGTGTTCTTGCCGTCAAAGAGCTCCACCACGTCGCCGGGGTTGAAGCCGTCGGCGTTCTTCAGGGTCAGCACCGCACCACTGGCCGTCAGAACCTGGGTCTTGGCCTTGGAGGCAGGGGAAATGATGATCCGCAGATCCTCCGCCCAGGCGCCGGGATTGGCAGCGGTAATCTTCAGCACCCCCGCAGTGACGCTGCCGGCCTTGGCATCTTCAGGCACAGCCCGCATGATGTAGGCCCGGGCGCCTCCGTTGAGGAAGAACTGCTCCACCGCATAGGGCAGGAAGCGGTTGTCGCCATAGGCCGCATCGCTGAGGTAGCCGCCGTAGATCCTCTTATAGTCGGAAAAACTTGTGACCAGCTGGGGCTGTCCGATAACCGGGCCCCGCTCCGCAAGGCCCACAAAGCCAGCCGTACTGGTGCTTACGCCTTGCATGGGTGTCGCGCCGGAATCGTACTCCTCCACATAAACACCCGGAGATAAATACTCTGCCATGCTGTTGCTTCACGCCGCATGTATTGGCTGGGGGCCGGACGTGAAGCGCCCCTCCTTTCTGCGTTCAAATAGTTGTCTGGCGATCCATATTCTCCAAAACCCCAGCCAGCCGGGATTCGGATTCACAAATGAAATGAACGGCCTTGCGCCGCTGCTGCCAAGCGCTCCCAGAACCGGGAGAGCACGGCAGCGTTATACTCCAGGGCGGCAGCAATGCGGGCCTGAGCCTCGAAGCGCTCGGTGAGCCGGACGCCGGTCCGGAACACAAACCGCTCCTCCGCAAGGAACAGGCTGCCCTCCACCACCCGACTGTTGATCTCCCCACACAGGGCCAGCGCCCCGACCGGATCTGTCACAGGCGTGGGATGAATCCCGTACACCAGCACCCGACTTTCGCGGCAGCAGCACACCGTCTGCCACACGCATCCGCCGCTGGCAAATCGGAAGCGGAATGTTTCTCCCTCCCGGGTGAAATCCACGCCGCTGCGCTCCAGCAAAGCTGTCAGCTCCTCACCGCTCTCCGGCGGGAGATCAAAGTTCTGTTTCATGGCTCTGCCTCCTATCAGCAGGAAAGCCCCGCCGGATCAAAGGCTCTGCCTCCTTGCTCCCCCTCCGACAGGCCGGTGGGCGGCTGCGTGAGAAGCGCTGCAGCATCCGGCACCGGAAAAGGTTCCGTCTCCACTGCCTTCGGCAGGGAAAAGCGTGTCTCCGCAAGAGGGAGCATCTGCCTCTCCAGCAGCGCCGCCATCTCTCCGTTTCCCACAAGGGCCGCCAGCTCCTCCAGCCGGAGGGGCGGCATCTCCAGAAGAGACACGCCCTCCAGGACCGCTCTGGCCACCTGGCTCGGTCCGCTCAGGCGCTCCCGCTCAGGCTGTAGGCTCTCCCGTTCCTCCCGGTTCTGCGGCTCCTGACTCTGCTGCTCCCGTTCCCGGATCTGCTGCTCCACTTCCGTCATCACGCTCCTCTCCGGTGGGCGGCTCCTCCGCCCCCGCCGCGCTCCGCAGCGCCTGGTCCAGCGCCCCGGGGAAGCCCGGCTCCTCGAAGGCCTCCAGGGCCTCCGTTGCCCGGTCTGAGAGAAAGCGGAGCCTGTTGATAAATGCCTGCTTCATCTGGTCATTCTTTGCGATCATTGCCTCTACGCGGCCCAGAGCGTTCTGCAGGGCCGCCTTTTCCCGGACGTCCTTCGCTCCTTCCAGCTGTTCCCGATACTGCACCAGCAGCTCTCGTTCCCGGCTGTCATCCAAAAATGGGTACATAGTCCGCAGGGTATCCCCTCCGGCCTCTCCCATCTCGCTCTTTCCCAGCGCCAGATCCTGCAGATCCTCCACCATGCGGCGTGCATCCCGCAGCGTATCCACCACCAGTCCCACAGCGCTGTGGGTGAAGCCCCGGTTGAATACCACCTTGTCCGGTACATGTCCCGACACGTTACGTGCAGGGGACGCTGTTTCAAAGAGCTTGCATTGCTGCCATCTGTCAGGCTGGGACTGCCCTACGGTCTTTTTCAGGCAGGAGAAGAGCATCATCTGCCCCGTCCCCCGGATTACCGCCCCGGAGAGCGTTCCCCTTTGAAAGGCGGTCTCTGAAAATCGTCGGAGCATATCCTGATCCTCCGGCCGGCCCGTCTCATAAAAGGAGCGGGCAGAAGCTGGATCCGGGATCTCCTCTGATCCAACAGATTCCGTATTTTCTTTCTCCGATCCGCCGTCCAGCCGGGCAGCATGGCGGCGGCCCATTGCATCGAAGGTTTCCTGGAAGGATTCCGTCACATGGTAAAGTGGGTCACGATACTGAAACTGCTCCGTCCCCGCCGCCCAGGCCATCTGACGGCGAAGTCTCTGCTCCAGGTTTCCCGCCTGCTGCGGGGCGGCCTTCTGCCGTCTGATCTGTGTCCGCTCCATCTCACCGTCACCTGTTCAACGCCAGGTTCATGCTCCTGACAATATGTCGGAACTCCACCGGCCGGAGAATAAAATCCGTACAGTGGAGCCGCATCCCCTGTATCACAAACTCCTGTGTATCGTCCACCAGGATAATCTTGCAGTCGGGATCACGCTCCCGCAGCTGCCGCGCCTGATAGATTCCTGTGTTTCCGCCAAAGCAGAGATAGACAATATTGAAGTGGCCTTCGTGACTGGAAAACGCCATTGGCGACAGGAAGCATTCCAGATCCGCCGGAATCCGGTAGAGCTTGCAGTACTGTTCGATCCAGCCGCACAGCTGTGTTGCACCTGCCGCGTTGTTTTCACAAATGGCAATTCTCACACGTCACCTCCACCCTTCCTTCCCAGTGTTTCTTATTTTATGGAATAAATTTTGGGCCTTCAACTTTTCCGACGTAAACGATCTTATAGCGGTGCAGAATGCATCCGCCTCCCGCAGCCGGCCGTCTCGCAAAGCTCTTTTTTGTTCAAAAAACAGGCTAAAAATTTTATTTCACGGACATCTTGCTATTTTTTTGTTCGCTGTTATATAATAATTACCATGAATACCAGCGGATCTGCTCACTGCCGCTCCAAGGGGGAAATGCCCCCGTTTGAAAGGAGGAAGATTCCATATGCCACACAAAGCACAGGAACAAGCCAAGTCCGGGAAGAAACGCTTTGGGTTCTTCCACCGCAAAAAATCCGAACAGACTCCGACCACACAGGCCGCGCCAGCTGCCGCTACGGTAAGCAACAGCGGCATGGCCGATCTCCTCGGAGGCTCCTCTGCCGGAAACCCGGCATTGGATCAGATGATGCAGACCCGGGCTGCCGGTCTGGCAGGCCGCGCCGATGCTCCCCGCAGGAGCCGCCTCCCCCAGCTGAACCTGGATCTGGATCAGCCCGTGGGGGATGCCGCGGCCCCGGCTTCTGCACAGGTTGTCCCGGAAGAGCAGCCTGCCGCAGCGGCACCTGTCCAGGCCCCCCAGGTGGAAAGCACCGACTCCGGAGCGGACCAGCCGGTGAAGGAGTTTCTGATGGAGCTGCTGGCTACCCCCCAGACGCCTATCCGGGTGGAGGGTGAGTCTGCCCCTCCTCAGGAGACGGCGCCGCCCGCCGCCACCGCCGATTCTGCCCCGCCGTCCCTCTCCCCGGCAGAGGAGGATGCCTTTTTGAAGGCAGACCCTCCTGTGGAGATAGCGGCCGCCGCAGCAGAGCAGGCAGTCTCCGCCCCTCCCGCAGTGAAAACAGCTGCGGCCATTGAGGAGAAAATAGAGGCGGCTGTCCCCGCCGCAGAGGGGGAGACGGAAGCCGCCTCTGCCGCTACAACCACCACCGAATTACCGCCGGAATTGGAGCAGGAAGCGGCTCATCTCGCCACTACCACCACAACGACCACGGAATCCTCCTTGGAGCTGGAGGAGGCTGAGGCAGATGGCGCCGACGAAACCGCCACAGCGGCTCCCCAGGTTGCGGATGATGGAACAACCGCAGAGCGGACGAAGCAGGAGCGCATACAGAAGGGCACCCGGCGCCTCGGCAGCTTTGTCGACCTGCGGGATCAGCTGATTCACTCCAAGAAGGGCGGCATCGGCATGGACTCGTCCCTGTTCCGAAATGTAAAAAGCTGCACGGAGGCCGTCGTCAAAGCCATCAACGAGTCTCTTCCCGGAGACCCCCAGGGAAACCAGGCCGCTTTCCAAAACCTGCAGGTGGTATATAAAAACCTCCTCACAAGCTGCAGGCTGTACATAGCTCACCGCGACCCCAAGACCTCCGACGGAAAGGCCCGCAAGGGTATTGTCTCCCATATCATGGAACAGGCAGAAAAAGATTTTTTCCGTCTGGCCAGGATATTTGACCGCATTCCCACCCTGCCTCCCCAGGAGCAGCCCAAAACCACTCTGGAGTTACTGGGGATGGCCCGTACCCGCAAGGTTGCTCTGAAGAACGGTCCTATCAACAGTCTTAAGCAGGCAGGAGACGCCATCAGCAAGCTCTATGAGGTCAAACCGGGAGATGCCACTGATAAGAACACTTCCGGCTTTTTCAAACAGGCGATGACCCTGCGGCCGTTTTCAGCACCCCAATGGAGGCCTGGCATGACCGCCGAAGAGCGGGAAGACCTGGATCAAGTCCGCCTCCTACGAACCTTGATCCAGCGAAAGTCGGAAAATAAAGCGTTTGGAGAACTCCTTATCGGTCAGCTGGAACACACCTCTGGCAGCCATGGATTAAATGCATATGATTATACGCCTACGCGGGAAGCCAAGCTTTTTGATCTGGACTTTGCGGGAGCATGCAGTCAAGCAAGGAGCGCTCAGTTTTTGTTTGACGAGATGCTGAATAGTACTTTTTTTGCACGCCCGCCGGAAAGCGATATTGGTGTCACCAACCGCAATGTGGCTACCAGTCGTCTGGCAAACGCACTGGGTATCGGCGATGTCGTGGTGCAGTCCGAACTGGCCACTCTCCAAGGCAGCGGCGAATCCCCCATGTCCGGTATTCTGATGCAAAAAGCGCCGGGAAAGTCTGCCTTGGATGCGCTGGATGAGGATTACGGCGAGGAGGCTTTGGACACTGCCAATCCACGCACTATTTTCCGCAAGCTCCAATCAACCGTGTCCGATGTCCGGCGTCTGTTTTCCCCTCAGTTTCTCCATACGTTGACCAATCTCCAAGTGCTGGATGCTCTGGCTGGCCAGGAAGACCGCCATACCGGCAACTATTTTGTGGAGCGCACATCCAGCGGCCAGTTGGGGGCAGTCCACGGTATCGATAATGAAATGGCCTTTGGTCTTGACACCTTTCATACACTTGTGGAGGGATCGCCTGAACCCGACCGAATGGGGAATTTTGGCTTTAATTTCTTAACTTCTGACGGAGAAATCCGACTGCCCTATATGGATAAGCAGCTTGCAGACCGGATCATGGCCCTCACGCCCCAGGATCTGCAATTGCTCCTAGGGGATGTTCTGGAGAAGCCGTACCTGGACGCGCTTTGTACACGCGTACGAGAGGCGCAGGCTGCCATTGCCAGGGACCGGGAAGCGGATCCCACCGGGCGGCGCTACCTGGAGCGCGAGGACCAGTGGGACGCCAATGTTATGGAAGCGCTGATATCTCCCTCGTCAAAGGAACGCTTCTCCTATGTGGGAGATCTGTTTGCTACCGCCGAAAAAGGGCAGGGGCCGCTCCCCGGCCTAGGTTCCCCCACCGTTTCGAAGCTGGCCGACCAGTATCTGACTGAGGAACGGGAAAAGATATGGGTCAGCCTGAAGGACGAAAAAAACAGGATCGAGCGTCTGAAATCCTTCGGCTCCCTCTTGGGGGACGATGTCATCCAATATATGACGGATCATCAGGATGATTTCCAGTATACCGCGGAAGAGGTGAAAGAACCCGACGTGGTCTACATCCTCAGTGGCATAGACTGCTGCAGCGAGCGCGCCATTGCTCGCTTTGCCGCTGAGCAGGAGCGTCGGCGGAAGGCAAAGGCTGCCCAGGCCTGATAGGATTCCCCTTTTCCATACCTCCAATGGTCTCTGCAGGAAGGGCAGCATTTTCCAGGCCTGCAAATTTGCGCCGCAGACCTTCCTGCTGCGTACATAATGATCGACAAGAGCAGGCCCCGGAGATGGGGCCTGCTCTTGCTATTGACGAAAGCTTGTCTGTCGCCTATAATATATCTATTCGATATATCGGAGGGTGTTATGGAATACCTGATATTGGGGCTATTGGTCCTCTCTCCTATGACTGGTTATGAGCTGCAACAGTTTATCAGGAAAAATCTGGCCCTGATCTGTTCCCACAGTGCAGGCAGTGTACAGACGGCCCTTTCCAAGCTGGAAAAGGACGGCAAAGTGACAGCCAGCGAAGCTTCCGAAGGTAGACGCCGGAAAAAAATATTTTCCATCACAGATGCAGGCCGATCTGCTTTTTCCAGCTGGGTGGCCCAACCCATGCAGGCAGATAAGGTAAAAAATATGGAGCTGTCCCGACTGTTCTTTGCAGGACTGGCCCAGCCGGAGGAGCGTCTTGCCGCGATCCGGGACTACATCCGGCAGCTGAAGGAGACCAGAGGGGTCCTCTGGGCCATCCGGGAATATTTTCAGAAGCTTGACCCACAGGAGTTGCCCCCCGGGACTGACTGGTCCCAGGTCCTGCGCTTCCAGGGGTACACCATCCAGTACGGTATCGCTGCCGCTGACTTTGAGATCGGCTGGTACAGCCGTCTGCTTCACGAATTGGAGGAACAACCATGAAGATCCTTGTTTTAAACGCCAGCCCTAAGGGCAAGAACTCTACCACCGTCCACACCGCCCTGTATTTGCAGACCCTGCACCCGGAGCACACCTTTACCGTTCTCCCGGTGGGTCAGCGCATCAAAAGCTATGAGAAGGACTTCTCCCCCCTCCGCGCAGAGCTGGAGCAGGCAGATCTGCTGCTGTTCTGCTACCCGGTCTACACCTTCATTGCCCCCTATCAGCTCCACCGTCTCATCGAGCTCATCAAAGCCGACGGCGTGGATCTCTCCGGCAAGTTTGCCTCTCAGATCACCACCTCCAAGCATTTCTACGATGTGACCGCCCACCGCTATGTGGAGGAGAACTGTTTTGACCTGGGAATGAAGGTGGTGCGGGGCCTGTCTGCCGACATGGATGATCTGCTTACCCAGCAGGGGCAGCAGGAGGCCCGGAACTTTTTTGACCATCTGCTGTTCTCCTGTGAGCACGGTCTGTTCGTCACGCCTCCCGCCAGAGCACCCCAGCGGGAGAAGCCGGTCTATCAGCCGGTGCTGCCCTCCGTCTCCAAAAGCAACGCCAAGGACGTGGTCATTGTCACCAACTGCGCCCCCGGGGATGAAAACCTCCAAAACATGATCGCTGATTTCCGCGCCGCCCTGCCCTTTGAAAGCCGGGTAGTAAACCTGCGGGAGTTCCCCTTTGCCGGCGGCTGCCTCGGATGCTTTGGCTGCGCCATCACCGGCAAATGCGTTTATAAGGATGGATTTGACGAGTTTTTGCGCAGCACCATCCAGACCGCCGACGCCTTCGTCTATGCCTTCACCATCTCCGATCACTACACCCACTCCAGCTTCAAGTGCTATGACGACCGGCAGTTCTGCAACGGACACCGTACCGTCACCCACGGCACGCCCATTGCCTACCTCATCAGCGGCGACTACCAGTATGAGAGCAACCTGCGCATGATCGT
>CALXGE010000005.1 GCA_944387775.1 uncultured Oscillospiraceae bacterium
ACATACGGAGTCAGAGTCCGCTGTGCTACCTTTACACAATCCCGCTATGTCCGTAGCGAACAGATATTATTATAGCGGCTTCTTTCAAAAAGTCAAGAGGAAATTGCAAAAAAATGAAAAATTTTCTGATGAGGCTGCGTGCCTTTCAAAAAGAGCGGAAAACGGCAACTTTTTATTCGGATAGAGCAAGAAAAAACGGGACGCACTCGCAAAAATCGGGCAAAATAGGCATTGTGTCGGAGAGAGGGCTGTGGTACACTGAGGCTGCAAAAGAGAAAGGAGGATGGGGTATGCTGCTGGCCATCGACATCGGGAACTCCAATGTGTCGCTGGGAGTGTTCCAGGGAGAGACGCTGCGGGTGCGGGCAAAACTCTCCGCCCAGACGGAGCGCAGTGCCGATGAGTACGCTACCGTGATCTACGATCTGCTGCGGATGAACGGCTTGAGCCGGGAGGATCTCACTGGCTGCATCCTGTCCTCCGTGGTCCCGGAGCTGACGGGCCTGGTGGAGGCCGCCGTGGGGCGGCTGACCAAGGCGGCGGTGCTGCGGGTGGGTCCCGGTGTCCGCACAGGGTTCCGTATCCGCATCGACGATCCTTCCCAGCTGGGAGGCGACCTGGTGGCAGATACCCTGGCTGCCCTGACGGAGTACGGTGCGCCTCTCATTATTCTTGATGCGGGGACAGTGACCACTCTGGCGGTGGTGGATGAGAGCCGCACCTATCTGGGAGGCTGCATTCTGCCGGGGATCCGTGCCAGTGCGTCCCTGCTCAAGTCTACCACAGCTCTGCTTCCCTCCATTACCCTGGGTGTGGGGGAGAAGGACTGCCTGGGCCGCAACAGCGCCGACGCTATGCGCTGCGGCCTGCTGCTGGGCAGTGCCTTGATGGTGGATGGGTTTATCGACCGCTTCCGGGCCCTGCCGGGGATGGCGGGAGCTAAGGTGGTAGCTACCGGCGGCTCTGCGAAACTGGCCACGGCCTATTGCAGCCGGGAGGTCACTCTGGATGAGAACCTGACCCTGAAGGGGCTGCGGTATCTTTACGAGAGCAATCAGCCCCGGACCAGAAAATTTTAAGGTCATTGCGGTGTAAACCGTTGTGATAGAATTTGTGCGCCGTACTCCAAGCGGAGACGACAGCACGAGGTGAAATACCCTCAAAGGAGAAAACAGCATATGAATCGCAGCAGCAAAGTCCATCGGATCACACTTACGGCGATACTGATGGCAATCATCCTGGTCATGAGCTTTACCCCTCTGGGCTACCTGAAGGCGGGCATCGTGTCCATCACTTTCCTGGCCATTCCGGTGGTCATCGGCGGCATCGTCCTGGGTCCCCTGTACGGCGGCTTTCTGGGAGCAGTATTCGGTGCCACCAGTTTTGCCCAGTGCTTCGGCATGGATGCCTTCGGCACGGCTCTGATGGGGCTTAATCCCCTGGCGACTTTTGCCACCTGCCTGATTCCCCGAATCCTGATCGGCGTGGTGGCAGGCTGGCTGTACCGCCTGCTCCACCGGTGGGACCATACCGGCGTTTGGTCCGCGGTGGTTACTTCTGTAGTGGGATCTTTGACCAACACGGTGTTCTTCGTGGGCATGGTGATTCTGTTCTTCCAGAACTCCTACTTTGCCGGCAGTGGAGTGTGGGCCATTATCCTGGCCTTCTTCTCCATTAACATCCCTCTGGAGGCGGCGGTGTGCGGCCTTCTGGGTGGCGCCCTCAGTAAGGTGATCAGCCGGTTTATTGTCAAGGATTAAGCTGCGCCTGAAGCGCGGTGGAGGGCCGCCTCCCCGGTAAGGGGAGGCGGCATTTTCCTGCCCTTTGCCCCCGCATTTGTGAACCAAACATTAAATTCCCAATAACCTATGGAAACTCTGGGAAAAATGGTATATACTATCTAAGATTTGACAAAAGAAGGGGAGGACGCACATGGCACGGCAGATGCTCATGGATAACGTATATCTCACCTATATTCCTTCAGAAAAATTCAAAACCAGCTTCTTCAGTGCGCAATTGGTGATGCCGCTGCAGAAGGAGACTGCCGGGCTCAATGCCCTGCTGGTGAACGTGCTGAGTCGGGGAACTTTGCGTTTTCCTGATATGCGGTCCCTCTCTGCCCAGCTGGACCGGCTCTATGGCGCCCGGCTGGAGCCCACGGTCCGCAAAAAGGGGGAGAACCAGGTCTTCGGCTTTGTGGCCAGCTGCGTGGATGAGCGATTCATTCCCGATGGCGAGCGGCTGCTGGAGCCCATGGCGGATCTGTTGGGGGAGCTGTTTTTAAGCCCTGCCACCCGCAATGGGCGGCTTCGTGGGGACTATGTGGAGAGTGAGCGGGCCAACCTGGCGGACCTCATCCGCAGCGACATCAATGACAAGCGCATCTATGCCGCCCGGCGGCTCCTGGAGGTAATGTGCGAGGGAGAGCCCTACGGCCTCAGCCGCTTAGGCACTGCCAAGGAGGTGGAGCGCACCTCTCTCCAGCGGCTCAACAGCCACTATCAGGCTATTTTGCCCGCCGCCCGGCTGGAGCTGTTTTACTGCGGTGCAGCTCAGGAGAAGCGGGTGGTCGGAGCCTTTACCAAGGCCTTCGCTGCGCTGCCCCGACAGGGTGCCGTGGAGCCGGCGGCAACGGTCCGCAAAGCGGCACCGGAGAAGTGCCGGGTGGTGGAGGAGACGATGGATGTGAGCCAGGGCAAGCTGGGCATCGGCTTTCGCACGGACAGCCAGGATATGCCTGCCACTATGGTCATGAACGCCATGTTCGGCGGCACCAGCAACTCCAAGCTCTTCCTGAATGTCCGGGAGAAACTCTCTCTGTGCTACTACGCCGGCAGCACCTATCACCGGGCCAAGGGCCTTGTGACGGTGTCCTCCGGCATCGAGGCGGCCAACTATGACCGAGCGGTAGCGGAGATCATGGCCCAGCTGGAGGCGCTGCAGGACGGCCGGTGGGAGGATTGGGAGTTCCAAGGGGCCAGAAGCGCTCTGCGCAACAGCCTTCTCTCCCTGGAGGACTCCGCCGGAGGCTTGGAGGATTACGCCATGGGCCAGGCGGCCATCGGTAGTGACGAGTCTCTGCCTCTGCTGCTGGAGGCGGTGTCGGCGGTGACGGAGGAGCGGGTGCGGCAGGCTGCCGCCTGCGTCAGGCCCGACACCATCTATTTCCTGAAGGGAAAGGAGGCATGACCATGGAGGTACGGGAATACCCCCGGCTGGGGGAGACGGTTTCCCGGCGGACTTTGTCCAACGGGCTCACCGTTATGGTGGTTCACAAGCCATTTCATGCCAAGCGATACGCCTTTTTTGCCACCCGATACGGCAGCATGGACATGCGCTATCAGCAGGACGGCCAGTGGAAGGATACCCCTGCGGGCATTGCCCACTACCTGGAGCACAAGATGTTCGACACCCAGGAGGGCAATGCTCTCCAGGAGCTGGCGAAGAACGGGGCGGTGGAGAACGCCTTTACCTCCGGCTCCATGACCGCCTACTACTTTGAATCCACGGAACACTTTTACGACAATCTCCGCATTCTGCTCAGCTTCGTATCCATCCCCTGGTTTACTGAGGAGAGCGTGGCCAAGGAGCAGGGCATCATTGCCCAGGAGATCCGCATGACGGAGGATGACCCTGAGTGGCAGGTATATGCCGGCCTCATGGAGTGCCTCTACCGGGAGAGCCCTGTTCGGGTGCCGGTGGCGGGAACGGTGGAGAGTATCCGCTCCATCACCCCCCAGGTGCTCTACGACTGCCACCGGGCCTTCTATGTCCCAGGCAATATGGTGCTGGTATGTGTGGGCGATGTGGAGATGGACCAGGTGGTCCAGCTGGCGGAGGAGATTTTGCCGGCGGAACAGGGGGAAGATATTTCCCGAGACTACGGGGCTGAGGAAGATACAACGCCCTGCTGCCGGGAAAAGGAGCGGTCCATGGAGGTGTCCATGCCCATGTTCCTGGGGGGCTATAAGTGCCGCCCCTGTGCCGGTGGTGAGGAGTTGCTCCGCCGGAGCATCATCGGCGACATGGCCTGTGACGTGCTCTTTGGGGACAGCAGTCCGCTCTATGCCCGCCTCTATGAGGAGGGGGCCATCAACGGAAGCCTGGGCGGCAACTTCGATATTATGCCCGGCGCCTCCTACCTCTACGTGGGCGGCGATGCCCGGGATCCCCGGCGGGTATTCAACGAGATCACCGCAGAGGCTCGGCGGCTGGCAGAGGAGGGCATCGATGAGAGCTTCTATCAGCAGATCCGCCGCGCCGCCTACGGGCAGGCCATCCGCAGCTTGAACTCCTTTGAGAACATCGCCGTAAGTTTGGCGGAGGGACACTTCCGGGGCTTTGACTACTATCGCCTTCCGGAGATTTTTGACTCAGTTACCAAGGCGGATGTGGAGGCCTTCCTGCGGGAGGAGATCACCCAGGAGCACGCCGCTATATCCGTGATCCGTCCGTTGGGCGGAGAGATGGAGCAGGATGGGTAAAAGCGCCCTGCTCCCACAGAAATTTCCTGAGGAGGAACCATTTTTATGTACGCAAGAAGCGACATGCCCATCAGCTTTCCCGGCCTCTTCGGGGACTGGGAGTTCAACCCGTCCCCTGTGGCCATTGACATCGGCAACGGCATCTACTGGTACGGTATCATCATCGCCCTGGGCCTCATCCTGGCGGTGCTGTTCTGCAGCTGGCGGGCAAAGGACTACGGCTTGAAAGAAGATAATGTCTACGACCTGATCGTCTGGGAAATCCCGCTGTGCATTATCGGTGCCAGATTATACTATGTCATCTTTTACCTGGATCTCTATCGCAATCCTGACGGAAGCTTCAATTGGGGCAAGATGGTAGCCATTTGGGATGGCGGCCTTGCCATATACGGGGCTGTGATCGTGGGATTTTTTGTCCTGCTGGCCTATTGTAAGAAGAAAAAACTGTCTTTCGGCGCTTTTGCAGACCTGGGCGTCATGGGGCTTCTCATTGGTCAGGCTGTGGGCCGCTGGGGTAATTTCATGAATCGTGAGGCTTTCGGCAGCGAGACTACCCTGCCCTGGCGGATGCGGCTTTGGACCTCCGCCACGGAGTACATCGAGGTCCACCCCACCTTTTTCTATGAGAGCCTGTGGAATGTGATCGGTCTGCTGCTGATCGTGTTCCTGGTGTCCCGCGCCAGAACCTTTGACGGAGAGAACACCTGCTTCTATTTTATCTGGTATGGCATTGGCCGGGCCTGGATCGAGGGACTGCGGACCGACAGTCTGTATCTCTTCGATTGGACCCTTTTTGACAAGCCCATCCGGGTGTCCCAGGTGCTGAGCCTGGCCCTTGCTTTGGCAGGATTTGTGGTGCTGATCATCGGCAAGCGCCGTCACCCACATGGCAAGGAAGCTTTGTTTGTGACAAAACAGGCGGCGCTGGCAGCGACAGCCGCTGCAGCTGCCGGGGCGACTCCGGAAGGGAGCGCAGTACCGGAGAGCGAGATGGCAGCAGATGCTTTGCATGAGGGGGAGCTTGTCCAGAATGAGGAAGTATCCCCCACTGCGGAGGAGAAAAATTCCGAATCGGAGGAGCAGGCGGCTTCACCGGAAGATAAGGAATAACACAACGGAAAAACGACGTCCGGGCATATGCCCGGACGTCGTTTTTATTTCCACAATCGGATGACACCCGCATCCTGGAGTTGCTTGACCAACAGCAGAAATACCGGCAGCAGAATCATGCCTCCCACTCCCATGAAGTGGAACCCTAGGTACATGGCAAGTAAGGCACTGATAGGGGGGAGATCCGCCTGCCCTGCTAGGAGCTTTGGCTCCACCAGGGAGTGGGTGAGCGTGGTTACCGCATAGAGAGCCAGCAGGGCCAGTCCACGACCGGTGTTTCCCAGCAGCAGGGAGAGAATGGCCCAGGGAATCAAAACGGCCCCTACCCCCAGTACCGGCAGGGCGTCCACCAGGGCGGTGAAGGCAGCGGCCAGCAGAGCGTAGTCCAGGCCCATCCAGATGAATCCTGCAAGAAGAATGGAAAAGGTGAGGAGAATCAGAAGAAGCTCCGCCCGCATCCATTTGAGAATGGTAGAGCGGCAGCACTGGGCAGCACTGCGGCAGCGCTTTTGCCACTCCTCTGGCAGCTGCCGCTTGAGAAAGGACAAGATGGCGGGGTAGGAGAGACTGGTAAAATATATGGCCAACACCGTGGTTACCACAAAAAGGCCGATACCCGGCAGGGCAGCCAGCAGGGCGGACACGGCCTCCATCAGCCAGGTGCTGGCGGTCCCTGCCAGGGAGGGTCCCTCCTCCATCAGCTGCTGGGCCATGCCGTCCAGAGCGGAGCGGAGGAACACAGGACAGCCGGTATACCAGGAGTCCACTTTATCCAGCATGCCGTTCCACAGCTGGGGGAATTGCTCCACAGCCTCCGGCAGACGGCTGGACCAGGCCTGGAGCTCCAATACCAGGCGGATCAGTAGCAGTGCAGCGGCGCCGCCGATGGTCAGCAGCAGGAGCGTGGTCACCGCTGCTGCTGCAAAGGAGCGGCGGACCCGAAGCCGCCGCCGCACCTGTTGGACCAAGGGCTCCATTATAGCGGCCAGCCCCAGGGCCAATAGAAAGGGCAGCAGGGCCAACAGCAGCCAGCGAAAGAAGATATATAGCCCTGCCAGCCACAGCAAGACTACGATTGTCCGTTTCAAAAAGACATTTATCTGCGACATATGGATAATCTGCACTCCTTTTTGGGATGCGGGCGGGGAAATTTTGTTGAATTTTGCCCGGGAATAATGGTTGTAACCAAGGAGGTGGTGTGGTAAAATAGCACCACACAAAGACATGTGGCCATGGGAGGAATACACATGGGAGCGAAAACAAAATATTATATTGTAGCGGCTGAGGCGTTGCCGGAGATTTTTATCAAGGTGGCCGAAGCCAAGCAGCGGATGCAGACCGGAGAGGCGGGCACCGTAGGGGAGGCCACCCGACAGGTAGGCATCAGCCGCAGCGCTTTCTACAAATATAAGGATGCAGTGCAGCCCTTCAACAACATGAAGGCGGGGCACATCATCACATTTTATACCATGCTGAAAGATAACCCCGGCGTGCTGAGCAATGTACTGTCTATTTTTGCCGGGAGCGGTGCGAATATACTGACGATCAATCAGAGCATTCCTACCAACGGCTGTGCGGCAGTGACCATATCGGCGGAAACGTCAGAAATGGCTGAGAGCCTGGAGGGGCTCATCGCCCGGGCTGAGACAGTGGAGGGCGTTATCAAGTTTGAGATCCTGGCCGGCTGATCGCCGGGAGAGAAGGAGAGAGCCATGGCAAATTTTGCGATTATGGGATTTGGCACGGTGGGCGGCGGCGTGGCAGAAGTACTGCGGATGAACGCAGCGGCTATTGCAGCAAAGCTGGGGGAACCCCTCAATCTCAAGTATATTCTGGATGTGCGGGACTTATCCGCCACCCCCTATGCCGATAAAGCGGTGAAGGACTTCTCTATTCTGGAGAATGACCCGGAGCTGGATGTGGTGGTGGAGTCCATCGGTGGCGCCAAGGTGGCTTTGGAGTTTACCCGCCGGTGTCTGCTGGCCGGGAAGCACGTCGTCACCTCCAATAAGGAGCTGGTAGCCTCCCATGGCCGGGAACTGCTGGAGATTGCCCGGGAGAAAAATGTCAACTACCTCTTTGAGGCCAGTGTTGGCGGTGGTATCCCTGTGCTGCGGCCGCTGTTCCAGTGCCTGGCCGGCAATCAGATCCAGGAGATCGCCGGTATTCTCAACGGGACCACCAATTATATTCTCACCCGTATGGTGAAAGAGGATGCCAGCTTTGCTGATGCGTTGAAGGAAGCCCAGACCAAGGGGTACGCCGAGGCGGATCCCACTGCCGATGTGGAGGGCCTGGACGCCGGACGAAAGATCTGCATCCTGTCGGATCTGGCTTGGGGTAAAGAGGTGCGGCCCGAGGATATCAGCGTTCAGGGCATCAGTGCCATTGACCTCAAGGATGTGGCCATCGCCAGCGGCGCAGGCTACCGCATCAAGCTGTTGGGCCGGGCCATGAAGCTGGAGGACGGGCGGCAGGCCGCCTTTGTCTCCCCCCACCTGGTGCCGGAGAGCAGCCCACTGGCTGCCGTGGACGATGTGTTCAACGCCATCATGATCCGGGGCAATGCGGTGGGAGATGTGATGTTCTATGGACGGGGCGCCGGAGATCTGCCTACTGCCTCTGCAGTGATGGGAGATGTGCTGGATGCCCTGGAGCACCGGGAGAAGCGGCGGAACCTTGGCTGGAGCCAGGGGGCGGATCTGGTGGATCTGGACAGCGACCTTCCGCTGTACTGGTACCTCCGGGGTGATTTCACCGCGCCGCCCAGCAGCGAGCGCCTGGCTGAGGGCGCGGTCATTGTGGGGCCGGTATCCCGTAAAGAGGCAAAGGCTCTGGCCGCCCGGGTGAATGCCGAGGCCATGCTGCCGGTGCTGCGATAACCACCGGGACGTTCGCCGACTATACTGATAGTGCACCAATTTTATTTCCGAAAAAGGGGAGTACCCAGATGAGTTTGATTGTACAGAAATTTGGCGGCAGCTCCGTCCGTGACGCCCAGCGGATCAGAAACGTGGCGGGGATCATTGCCGATACCTATCGGGCGGGGAACCAGCTTCTGGTAGTCCTGTCTGCCCAGGGCGACACTACAGACGATCTGATCGAAAAGGCCAAGGAGATTAACCCCAAGGCCTCCAAGCGGGAGATGGATATGTTGCTATCCACCGGAGAGCAGATTTCCATTGCCCTGTGCGCCATGGCCCTGGAGGGCATGGGCCTGCCGGTGGTCAGCCTTGCGGCCTGGCAGGTTGGGATCCATACCAGCAGCGCCTACAGCGACGCCCGGATCAAGAAGATTGACCAGGAGCGGATCCGTCAGGAGCTGGATAAGAACAAGATCGTCCTGGTGGCAGGCTTCCAGGGAGTCAACCGCTTCGGCGACGTCACCACCCTGGGGCGGGGCGGCTCTGACACCAGTGCCGTGGCTCTGGCCGCTGCCTTCCACGCCGACCTCTGCCAGATCTACACCGATGTGGATGGGGTCTACACCACCGATCCCCGGATCGTACCGGGTGCCAGAAAGCTTCAGGAGATCACTTACGACGAGATGCTGGAGCTGGCCAGCCAGGGGGCCCAGGTCCTCCACAACCGCAGCGTGGAGCTGGCCAAGAAGTATCATGTAAATATGGAAGTCGTGTCCAGCCTGGAGCGCAAGCCCGGCACGAAAGTCAAGGAGGTTGCTAAAATGGAAAAGACCAATATCGCCGGCGTGGCGAAGGATACCAGTATCGCACGGATTGCCGTTGTGGGCCTGGCCCACAATCCCGGCGTGGCTTTCCGGATGTTCTCTCTGCTGGGGCAGGCTCATATCAATGTGGATGCCATCATCCAGTCTATTGGCCGCGGTGAGAGCAAGGACATCAGCTTCACGCTGCCCCGGGCCGACGTGGAAGAGGCGGTCCGCGTTCTGGAGGAGCAGAAAGAGATCCTGGGCTTTGACCACATTACCGTGGAGGATAAGATCGCCAAGGTGTCCATCGTGGGTGCCGGTATGATGACCACCCCCGGTGTGGCTGCCAAGATGTTTGAGGCCCTCTATGATGCCAACATCAACATCCAGATGATCAACACCAGCGAGATCCGTGTGTCCGTCCTCATCGACGAAGAGGACGCGGTGCCGGCGGTCCGGGCCGTCCACGAGAAGTTCTTCGGGGACGCTGAGTAACATGCTGAGAATAAAAAAGTCCTGTACGGGTGTTCCGTACAGGACTTTTTCCATATTCGGCATATGCGGCTATGCTGCGGACCGCCGTTTTTCCAGGCGCCGCCGGGCAGCAACCTCTGTGGTGAAGAACAACACCAAATGGGCGGCCAGAAGGATACAGCTGATCCAGAAACTGGGCTGAGAGGCATCCAGTCGTCCGACAAAGCCGTGATGGACAACGGGAAACTGGAAAAAGCTGATCAGGTAGGCTACAAAAATGACTCCGTGGGCCAACCCTCCCAACACCAGCACATGGCGGCACCGCTTGGCAAACATGGCATAGAGATAGAGTACCGCGCCCACGATAAACAGCGGCCCCAGCAGCTGAATTCCCCGCAGAGCCTGAGCGGGGCCTGCGTGGAACCAGGGAAATAAGGTGGGGACAATGCAACAGAGGAAAAAGCTGACCGTCAGCATCTTTTTCCTGTCAAGTCGAATGGACACGAAAACAACTCCTTTCGTCTCCTGAAGGTGGAAATCAGTTGAGGAAGTCCTTCAGCTTCTTGCTGCGGCTGGGGTGGCGGAGCTTCCGCAGGGCCTTGGCCTCGATCTGGCGGATACGTTCACGGGTGACATTGAACTCCTTGCCTACCTCTTCCAGCGTGCGGGTACGGCCATCCTCGATACCGAAGCGAAGCTTGAGTACCTTTTCCTCCCGAGGAGTCAGGGTGCTGAGTACATCCACCAGCTGCTCCTTGAGCAGGGTGAAGCTGGCGGCCTCGCTGGGCTCGCTGGCTCCCTCGTCGGGGATGAAGTCGCCTAGATGGCTGTCCTCCTCCTCGCCGATGGGGGTCTCCAGGCTCACGGGCTCCTGGGCAATCTTCAAAATCTCTCGGACCTTGTCCACCGGCATAGACATCTCAGCGGCGATCTCCTCGGGGGAGGGATCGTGGCCCAGCTCCTGGAGAAGCTGACGGCTGACCCGGATGACCTTGTTGATGGTCTCCACCATATGCACGGGGATGCGGATGGTACGGGCCTGGTCGGCGATGGCCCGGGTGATGGCCTGACGGATCCACCAGGTGGCGTAGGTGGAGAACTTGTAGCCCTTGGTGTAGTCAAACTTCTCCACCGCCTTGATGAGGCCAAGATTGCCCTCCTGAATCAGATCCAGGAACAGCATACCCCGGCCCACATACCGCTTGGCGATGGACACTACCAGACGGAGGTTAGCCTCTGCCAGCTTTTGCTTGGACTTCTCGCCCTCCTTCACCAGAGCCTTGAGCTGGGCAAACTCCTCAGGAGGCAAGTTGCTCTCCTTTGCCTCCGCCAGCTGCTCCTTGGCCAGGTTTCCGGCGCTCATCTTCTGGGCCAGCTCAATCTCCTCGTCAGGAGCGAGGAGGGGAACTTTGCCGATCTCCTTGAGGTACATCCGCACGGGGTCGTCGATGGAGAAGCTGTCCACCAGGGTGTTGGGGTCCACCAGCTCCTCTTCCTCGATCTCGGCAATCTCGTCCATGGGGGGCTCAATGTCATCGGGCAGTTCCGGGAGGAGGTCCTCCTCACTGCCGATCTCGATGGAAAGCGCCTCCAGGGAGTCGTAGATCTTCTCCATCTGGTCGCTGTCCAGGTCGATCTCATCCAGGACATCCATCATCTCCCCGGAGTCCAGGCGGCCCCGCTTTTTGCCCCTGGCAAAGAGATCCATGACCTTTTCGTTTGCCATAAGGATGGATGCGGCGGGCAGAGTGGCCACCAGCTTGTCCGGCAGCCGCGCGTACTTCTTGTCACCTTCGGCCTTCTTGGCCTCAGTCATCTGGCCTGCGGCCACGCTCATCTCGTCCTTTTTCTTAGCCATTTTGCTTTCCTCCATAACCCTTTTTCTCTTTGAACTTATCTTTGGCAGCCAGTAGCGGGTCCGCTGGGACTCCGCTGCGGCGTTTATCTGCTGATTCCTGAATAACGCGTATGTAGTCCGCCAGCGCCCGATCCACTGCTGACGGGGATTCCGGCTTCTGCAGCACGGTGGTGAGATGGCCCATCTCCTCCGGTGAGAAGTGGCCCTCCAGCATGGCCGGGGAGGGGGATCTCCCCTGATTGGCTGACTCCAGCAGGAGTTGGTAGGCTTCGGCCAGCAGAGGGGAACTGAAGTCATCTGGAGACAATTCCCGACATCGCTGGGCCAGGGTGCCGTCCAGAAACAGAAGCCGGATGATTCCCTCTTCCGCCATGGCTGAGCGCATATCGTCATAGCGCAGGCTCCGGGCCCGAGGCTGGTGGAGAGCGGAAACGTTCTGGTTTTCCTTCTGAAGGGAGCGGCGATCCTGGCTCTTCCGCTTGCCGTAGGCACGCTTTACCTCCAGCAGCATGGCTTCCCGGGAGATTCCCGCCCGCTCTGCGGCCCGCCCGGCATAGACCTCCCGCTCCACCGCGTTGGGAAGAGCGGCAATGAGCTGGCTGATCTCTCCGGCATAGGCAATGCGCTGCTCGTCGTCCCTGAGATCATACTTGGCGGCCACAGCGTCCATGCGGAAGTCCATCTGATTCTCACTGCCGTTTAATATGGCCTCGAAGGCCGCGGCACCGTGGAATTTGATGAAGTCGTCCACGTCCTGCTTGACATATTCCCCGTCCTGGAGCCGCCGGGGCAGCTGCAGGACACGAACGTTAAATTCGCTGTTTTCCAACAGGGTGATGGCCTTCTCCGTAGCGGCCTTGCCTGCGTTGTCGTTATCGTAGCAGAGGACCAGCTCCTTGGTGAACCGTGAGAGGATCCGGGTCTGCTCGGTGGTGAGGGCGGTGCCCATGGAGGCAACGGCATTGTCAAAGCCCGCCTGATGGAGGGTGATGACGTCGATGTTGCCCTCGCAGAGGATAATGTTGGGCCGCTTGGTCTTTTTTGCCAGGTTGATGCCGTAGAGATTCCGACGCTTGCTGTAGACGATGGTCTCCTGGGTGTTGACGTACTTGGGCTCTGACTTGTCCAGCACTCGCCCGCCAAAGGCCACCACGTCTCCCCGTACGTCGATAACGGGGAACATGAGGCGATTGCGGAACTTGTCGTAAAGGCGACCCTGTTGATTCTGGACTACCAGGCCCGCCGCCAACAGCTCCGCCTTGGTGTAGCCCTTGGCCAGCATAGCGGTGAGGAGGCTATCCCAGCTGTCCAGGGCAGCCCCCAGACCAAAGCTGACGGCGGTCTTCCGGGTGATCTGCCGCCGATCCAGATAGGCGGCTACCGCCGCCCCCTGGGGGGTGGAGAGGTTCTGATAGAACCAGCGGGCGGCATCCCTGTTCAGCGCCAGCACCCGCTGCCGCCGCCGTGCGGCCTCCTGATCTGTATTGTCCTCCGGGACCTCCATGTTGACCCGCTTGGCCAGAAAGCGCACCGCGTCGGGAAAAGAGAGGTTTTCAATCTCCATAATGAAGCTGATGACGCCGCCGCCGTGCTTACAGCCGAAGCAGTGGTAGATCTGTTTGTCCGGCGACACGGAGAAGGAGGGGGTCTTCTCGTTGTGGAAGGGGCAGAGACCAAAGTAGTTGCCGCCCTTCCGCGTGAGGGCCACATAGGAGGAGACCACATCCACAATGTCATTACGACTCACCAGCTCGTCCAGAAACTGCTGGGGAAACGCCATGAGATTGTCCTCCTTTCACCGCAAAATTGCACTATACCAGTATACGACGCGGAGAACGGATTTCCTCCTTCTTTGCCGCTTTTTTTCAAAAAAATTTTTGGAAGTATGGTAAAAACCGGGCGGAAAGGAATTTTTGATGGCCTCCATAAAATTCTGTCGATACAGTGTGAACTTTTTTGGCCGCATATGCGTCAAAGGAGTACATAGGAGGTGCTGTATGACACTGAGAAAAACGATGATTGCCATTGCACTGACCGGTTCACTTTTGTCGGGCACGGTTGGATACGCTTATGAGTCCGATTTCAGCATGCTGCCGGATCTGTCTGGCTACCCCACCCAGCTGCTGGTGGATGGTCTGCCGGTGGATGGGGCGTCGCCCTTGTATAAGGACGGAAAAGTCCTGTTCCCCCTGCGGGCCATCGCAGAGGCAGGGGACTACACCGTATCCTGGGATGCTGACAGCCGCACCGCCCAGCTGGACGGAGCAGAAAAGGACTACACGGTGGGATCCTGCTGCCGGTACGCTGTCTGAAAATGGAAAAGAAGTATTTCAGGACAAGACGATGCAGATTGAGGACGGCACGACCTTTGTCTCGCCGGAGTTGTTTGACCATGTGGAGGGCATCACTGCGGCATGGGACGGAGCAACCAATACGGCTGTGGCGACGACGGCCACTCCTGCGGACAACGTCTATGTCTATGACCTGGGAGAGGGAGCCTTGGATAATCCTGTCCGGCCGGATACCCCTTATCGGATGCAGGGCGTGATCGGCGTTCCGGAGGGGGAAAACTGCCCGGTGGTGATCTTTCTCCACGGTTCTCATCCGGTGGAGAAGGCCTCGGAAAACCGCTATGACCTGGGCTTTTCCTATCTGGTGAATCAGCTGGCGGATGCGGGGTACCTGGCCATCTCCATGAATGTGGCCATCAATTACTCGTTTGAGGATGGCGAGCTTTCCGGCTGCGACAGAACCGTGCAGGTAGTGGAGCAGCAGAGCGAGCTGCTTCGCCGGGCTATTGCCGGGGAAGAGGGGATATTCCCCTGTGATCTCACCGGGAAAGGCGATCTCAGCCGGGTGATCCTGGTGGGCCATTCCCGGGCCGGCGCCGATATTCTGACCGTGGCGGAAAAAACAGAAATTCTGGGCATCCAGGGACTGGTTTCCGTAGCCCCCTCCATCATTACCCCGCTGGAGGGAGCGCCTGTGGATGTGCCCACAGGGATCATCATTCCCCAGTACGACGGAGATGTTACCTCTCTGGACGGCGGCAAGCTGTTTGATGAGCTGGAGTCCGCTGAGGGCCGGGTGTCTGACGCGGAACTGATCTATCTGAAGGAAGGTGACCACAGCGGCTTTAGTACTG
The DNA here is from genome assembly GCA_944387775.1 of uncultured Oscillospiraceae bacterium. Taxonomy (GTDB): domain Bacteria; phylum Bacillota; class Clostridia; order Oscillospirales; family Oscillospiraceae; genus Pelethomonas. The sequence goes on from CALXGE010000005.1 coordinate 14,742, forward strand.
CCCTGGTCCGTCCCGATCCCTTTTCCAGTCAGGAGGACCGGAACCGGGTCATGGACAGATCCCGGCAGCAGGCATTTTTGTCCGCTTATGTGATGGACTTTGCAGATCAGGTGCTGACAGACGGCCATACGCCTTTTGCCGGACAGACGGAGCTGCCGGAGAGCTACGGCGGATGCGAGGTGCTGGTCCGTGTGGATGAAGAGAGCCATGTCCTGTTCCAGGCTGGGCAGGAGACGAAGCCTGTACTGGCGGCAGAGGGCATCCAGACGGAGTGGGTCAATGCCAGCAGCACCGTGAGCAATACCGCTGGAGCATTCCGCTTGCCGGGCGGCTTCATAGAGTATGACCTGCTGCGCCTGCAGTGGGAGCAGCCGGGCAGCCGCGTACAAATTCCGGTGGAGGCAGACCTTTCCGGCTCCTCTATGCTGCAGCTGGATCTGGCACAGGACAGTTCGGATCCCCTGAACCGTCAGGAGGACCAGAGCGTAACGGTCATTTTGACCGACAGCTCCGGAAAGAGCGCGACAGTGGAGGTACCTGCGGGCACCGCGGCCCTTGCCTGGCAGGAGGGGACGGTGGAGTATTTCCCGGGCGTGGGTGAAGAGGAATTTGCCCAGTACAGCACCTTTACGCCGCTGGGAACCGTTCGGATCGAACTCTCTGCCTTCCAGGGAATTGATCTTGCCCATATCACCGGCATTACCCTGGAATTCACCCGGGATTCCGGTAGTGTGATGCTGCGGGAGATCGAGGCAGTCTGACGGAAGTCTCCTAATGATCAAAAATAAGTGAAATCGGGATCTCCTGCTGCAGTGTCAGTAGGAGATCCCGATGCTGTTGTGGATATCTCTGTTGCCTTTTGCCCAGTGGTGCCCTATAATGAAAGTACTGCCGGCAGCCGGGATACAAACGGCCTTTGTGGCCGGCACGGATAGGTTAACGGAAAAGGACAAAAATAATGGAATACAATAAATGCATATGTGATATGGCCGTAGGGGATCAGGTGGAGGGCTTCTATGTCCTCAAGACCGCCCAGATCCGCACCAGTAACAACGGACGGCCCTTCCTGGCGGCGGTCTTGGCGGACAAGACCGGCTCCATCGAGGGCAAGGCCTGGGATTACTCCGGCCCCATCTCCACCGCCGACGAGGGACAGGTCATCAAGATTCGGGGTTCGGTGACGGAGTTCCGGGGGGCTCTGCAGCTGAATATGGACCGGCTGCGCCGGACGGAGCCCAGCGACCCCGTGGATCGGGGTGCCTTGGTGGCCACCGCCCCCATCGATGGCGAAAAGGCCTGGACAGAGGTAGAGCGTCTGGTGGACAGCATCTCCGACGCCGACTACCGGGCGGTATGCCGGCGGATGCTGCAGGAGAAGGGGGAGGCCCTGCGTACCATCCCTGCCGCCAAGAGTGTTCACCACAGCTTCCTGGGAGGTCTTCTGATGCACACCTGGACCATGCTGCGTATGGCGGACTTCCTGGCGGGCCTCTACCCGGAGACTGTGAACAGAAGCCTCCTCCTGGCGGGGACACTGCTCCACGATCTTTCCAAGGCGGAGGAGTTTTCCTTCTCTCCCCTGGGCCTGGTGACGGAGTACTCCCTGAAGGGACAGCTCCTGGGTCACCTGGTCATGGGAGCTCAGGAGGCCGCCCGGGCGGCGGAGGAGCTGGGCATTCCCGAGGAGAAGTCTGTGCTGCTGCAGCACATGATCCTCTCCCACCACGGCCAGCCGGAGTTTGGCGCGGCGGTAGTGCCTATGTGCGCCGAGAGTGAACTCCTCTCCCTCATCGACACCATGGACAGCCGCATGGAGATCTACCGGGAGACCCTGGAGGAGACGCCGGAGGGAACCTTCAGCAAGCGGGTCTTTGCCCTGGAGAAGCGTATCTATCACCCCACGGAGGAGCAACTGTGACGGAAGTGCTGGTCTGCGCTGCGCTGTGCCCGCCGGGAGAGGAGCACCAGGCGGCCTGGGAGCTGCTGGCGCAGGTCCTGGCCCGGGAACTGGGGATCGAAAGCCTTCCGGAGGTGGCGAAGGGGGGAGAGGGCAAGCCCTTTTTCCCGGAACGGCCGGATATCTGTTTCAACCTCAGCCACAGCCATGGGGCGGTGGCTTGCGCCGTCCATAATGAGGAGATCGGTGTGGACATCGAGCGGCTGCGTACCCCCCCCAAGCACCTGGGGCAGGGAATGGAGCCGGAGGCATTTTTCCGCCTGTGGACTGCCCGGGAGGCTACGGTGAAACGCCGGGGTCAGGGCATTGCCGCGCTGATGCGGGGAGAAGCCCCGGATCCCCTGTGCCGGTGTCTTCCGGATCTGCTCCCCGGCTGGGTGGTGACGGTGTGTCTCTCGGTGGATGCTCCGGTGCGGGCTCTCCGGATGGAGGGATCTGACGACGAAAGTAGAGATCAGCCCCCAAAGTAAAAATAAAACGCCTGTCTGAGCGAACAAGTCTCAGACAGGCACTTTTTGTTGTTGAAAAGGGCATTTAATCAGGTTGCTCTCCGTCCCGGAAAGAGCACAGGGCCGCGCCGATGGAGGTGGCGAAGGCGGCGTGCTCCGGGGTAATGAAGCGAATGCCGTGGAGCCGGGTGAAGAGAGCAAAGCAGTCCTCCGCCTGAGGAAGGTTGGACATAAAGCCGGTGAGGACCACAGTCTCACAGCCGCAGGCCCGACAGGCCATGACGGCAGTGGTGCCGATGGACTGGAGGACCATGTTCACAATGCCCGCAGCAAAATCCCCGGTGGTGGCGCTGTCGGATACATTGCCGAAGTTGGCGGCGGTGATGTCCAGGGGCAGGGAGGGGTGACTGTTGCGGGTGATGTCGCCCACCGTGAGGTCAATGTGGTTGATGTCGCCCTCCTGGGCAAGCTTTACGATCTGGTCGTACTGACGGGTGCCGCACAGCCGGGAGCAGAGCCCCGCCAGGGTACCGCCGCCCACGCCGGAGCCGCACAGGTGGCGAACCTCTTTTCCCCGTTCCGCCCAGATAAAAGCGGTGCCGGTGCCCATACTGACGACCACGGCCTTCTCCTGGCCGCTGAGGGCCAGGCCGCCCACGCCCACGGCGGTAAACTCCTCCACCTTCTCCGTGGGGATGCCGTAGATATCGCCGTCTACGTAGGAGGCGCCTACTCCGGTAAGGGCGATCCGGGACACATCCGCCAGAGACAGAGAGTTGGTAAAAAGGAAATTCCCCAGGGCACCGTAGAGGGAGGTGATGGGGTCCTGGGCCTGGACCCGGTGCATGGCGATAGTGGAGCCATCGCGGCGCAGCCCCACGATTTTGGTGGTGGAGCCACCGATATCAATACCTAAGATCACAGACATGGACAAAAACCTCCCAAGGGAAATTTCCCGGCGAATGGGCTTCCGGTTCCTTTATATTAGGGGAAACGGAAAGAATTGTCAATTCTATCGTTGCAAAAGCCGGGGAAAAGATATACTATAAAAAGGTCAGGGACAGGCTTCGGGCCTGTTCCGGCCATTATGACGAAACAGAGGATAGGATAAATGGAGCGCAAAGAGAAGCTGAATCTGTCGATGCTGTTCGACTTCTACGAGATGACCATGGCCAACGGCTACTTCCGCCAGGGGCTGCAGGATCGTATCACCTATTTCGATGTTTTCTTCCGCCGGGTGCCCGACGGCGGCGGCTATGCCATTGCCGCCGGCCTGGAGCAGCTGGTGGATTATATCCGGGACCTCCACTTTGACGAGGAGGACATCGCCTATCTGCGGAGCAAAGGCCTGTTTGAGGAGGACTTCCTGGACTACCTGCGTACCTTCCGCTTCACTGGCGATATCTGGGCGGTGCCGGAGGGAACGCCGGTATTTCCCCATGAGCCCCTGATCACCGTCCGGGCTCCTGCTGCCCAGGCCCAGCTCATCGAGACATATGCCCTTTTGTGTGTCAACCACCAGAGCCTCATCGCTACCAAGGCCAGTCGGCTTATCCGAGCGGCCCAGGGCCGGGTGATCCTGGAGTTCGGCTCCCGCCGTGCCCAGGGTGTGGACGGCGCGGTAGTGGGCGCCAGAGCGGCCTATATCGGCGGCGTCCATGGGACGGCCTGTGCTCTCAGCGACCAGGTCTACGGTGTGCCGGCTGCAGGCACCATGGCCCACTCCTGGGTGCAGATGTTCCCCACCCAGTACGAGGCCTTCAAGGCATACTGCGAGATCTATCCCAACAATGCCATTTTGCTGGTGGACACCTACAACACGCTGAAAAGCGGCGTGCCCGATGCCATCCGGGCCTTTAACGAGGTCCTGCGTCCCCGGGGGATCACCAAGTGCGGTATCCGGCTGGACTCCGGCGATATCGCCTACCTCACCAAGGAGGCCCGGAAGATGCTGGACGCCGCCGGATGGGAGAGCTGCACCATCTCCGCCTCCAACTCTCTGGACGAGAACCTGATCCGGGACCTGCTGCTCCAGGGAGCCCAGGTGGACTCCTTCGGCGTGGGTGAGCGGCTCATTACCGCCCGCAGCGAGCCGGTGTTCGGCGGCGTGTACAAGCTGGTGGCGGTGGAAGATGAGGACGGCACTATCGTGCCCAAGATCAAGATCAGCGAGAATGTCACCAAGATCACCACTCCCCACTACAAGAAGCTCTACCGCTTCTATGGGAACGATACCGGCAAGGCCATTGCCGACTACCTTGCTGTCTATGACGAAACGGTGGATGACAGCAAGCCCCTGGTTATTTTTGACCCGGATGCCACCTGGAAGAAGAAGGAGGTCTACAACTTCACCGCCAAGGAGCTCCAGGTCCCCGTGTTCCAGAACGGAGAACTGGTCTACGATCTGCCCTCTCTGGAGGAAATTCGCTCCTACTGCGCTCAGCAGCTGGATACGCTGTGGGACGAAGTCAAGCGCTTTGACAACCCCCACAATTACTATGTGGACCTCTCCCAGAAGCTGTGGGATGTGAAATACGGCCTTCTGGAGAAGAACCACTGATCTGCGCCCTGTTCCGGGAAAGGAGAAGCAAGTGAAAAGTCCCATTGTAAAGCGGCCGGTGAAGGAGACCACAGAGCGGCGGATTTCCGCTACGCTGCGTATTGCTCTGGTGCTGGTGCTGCTGGTGGTGAACGTGGCTGCGGTGGTACTGCTGTCCTACTTCCTGCAGGCCCACTCCGCCATTGTAGTGACCATCCTCATAGAGGCGGCGGCCATTGCTGTGGCTATCAATATCCAGAGCAGTTCCTCCAGTGCCAGCTATAAACTGGCCTGGACGCTGCTGGTAGTAGCTGTGCCGGTGGCGGGGCTGATTCTCTACGTCCTCTGGGGCGGCAATATCCAGAGTAAACGGCTGAACCTGCTGGTGGTGAAGCCACCGGAGAACCGGGGGGCGGAAAAGCGGCAGAGCGAGGCCAATCTGGAGCGACTGGGCGAGGTGCTGCCCAACTGGCGGCGGACCGCCGCCATGCTGGACCGGCGTGAGTTTCTGCTCTATCGGGAGACGGACGTCACCTATTTTCACGGCGGAGATGCCTTCTTTGCCGACGCCCTGAGCCGGATGGCCCGGGCGGAGCGGTTCATCTTCTTGGAGTACTTTATTCTGGCGGAGGGGAAGTTGTGGGACCGGATCATGGAGGTGCTCACCGAGCGCTCCCGCCACGGCGTGGAGATCAAGATCATCTTTGACGACTTCGGCAACATCACCCGCATGCGCTGGGAGACCATTGAGCAGATGCGTCAGGCGGGGATGGAGGTGGAGATCTTCAACCCGGTCCATCAGTATGTGAACCGCCTGTATTTCAACTACCGGGACCACCGGAAGATCCTCTGCATCGATGGCCAATATGCCTATACCGGCGGCATCAATGTAGCCGATGAGTACGCCGGCTTCATCCGTCGGTTCGGGGAGTGGAAGGACAGCGGTGTCCTTTTGGATGGCCCCGGGGCCTGGGGCCTCACCGCCCGGTTTATTCACATGTGGGAGATGCTCTACGGTCATGTCCACAACGAGCACGACTACTACCACCCCCTGGAGTCCCGTCCTGGCGGCGGCTGGTGCCAGCCCTTTGCCGACGGCCCCATCAACAATCCGGACAACCCGGCGGAGGACGTGTTCCTCCAGTGCATCGCCAACGCCCACCACTATGTCTGGCTCACCACCCCCTATTTTGCTGTGGAGGACAGCGTGGTGCGGGCGTTGTGCCTGGCTGCGGACAGCGGTGTGGACGTGCGGCTGCTGCTGCCGGGGATTCCGGACCACAAGTATACCCAGATCGTGGCGGGCTCCTACTATGAAAAGCTGATCTCCCACGGTGTGAAGATCTACGAGTTTACCCCCGGCTTCCTCCACGCTAAGAGCTTTGTGGTGGACGGCGAGGTGGCTATGGTGGGAACCATCAACATGGATTATCGCAGCTTCCAGCTCCATTACGAGTGCGGGGTCATGCTCTACGGAGCCGCCGCCATCGCTGAGGTCCGCAAGGACATGGAGGGAATCATTTCCCGCAGCGCGCCGGTAGATCTGGAGATCTGGAAGAAGCGGTCCTGGTTTCGAAAAATGGCCGAGAAGGTACTGCGGGTATTTTCCATCTGGATGTAGGAATCATATGAGAACTATCTTTGCCAAATAAAAGGGAGGACAGAAGTTGAAAGGATTGATCCATCTCTACTGCGGAGAGGGAAAAGGAAAGACCACTGCCGCTATGGGGCTGGCTCTGCGAGCCGCCGGAGCGGGGAAGCGGGTGCTGGTGCTGCAGTTTTTCAAGGACGGCAGCTCCTCCGAGGTCCAGGCTCTGGACCGCTTTGATAACGTGGAGGTTGTAGCACACAGAAAGCAGTTCGGTTTCTTCTGGACTCTGTCTGATGCCGAAAAAGAGGAGGCTCGGGTCTATTATACCGCTCTCCTGGAGGAGGTCATGGCCAAAAGTGGAGCGTATGGTCTGCTGGTATTGGACGAGGCCATGAGTGCCTGCACCAACCGCGTGATCGACGAGGGGCGGCTGCTGGACCTCCTGGAACATAAGCCGGAGGAGCTGGAGGTGGTCCTCACCGGCCGGAATCCTTCCCAGACCATGATAGACCGGGCAGATTATGTCACGGAGATGCGGAAGATTAAGCACCCCTTTGACCGGGGGATCCCCGCCCGCTACGGTGTGGAGTACTGAAAATATTTTACCGGAAGAGAGGAAAAACAGTATGCGTGCGTATGAACGGTTTCTGAACTACGCGAAAGTGAACACAGAGTCTGCCGACGGGACAGGGAAGAGCCCCAGCACTGACGGTCAGTGGGATCTGGCCAGACTGCTGGTGGAGGAGCTGAATGCCTTGGGTATGAAGGATGCCAAGGTCAGTGAATTCGGCGTGGTGACGGCGGTGCTGCCGGCTACACCGGGCTGTGAGGCTGTGCCGACTCTGGGTTTCCTGGCCCATATGGACACCGCCCCTGCCTTTTCCGGCGCTGGTGTGGTGCCCATTGTCCACGAGAACTATGACGGCGGCGACGTGGTGCTGCCCAAGGAGGGCCGTGTGATCCGCCTGGCGGATTTCCCGGAGATGGCTACCCTGAAGGGCCGCACCCTCATCACCGCTGATGGCTCCACTCTGCTGGGGGCAGATGACAAGGCGGGCGTGGCGGAGGTCATGACCCTCTGCGAGGAGCTCATCACCTCCGGCGCACCCCACGGGAAGCTCTGCGTGGCCTTCACGCCGGACGAAGAGATTGGAGAAGGCTCCAACCACTTTGACGTCCCCGCCTTCGGTGCGAAGTACGCCTACACGGTGGATGGTAGCAAGGAGGGCGGCATCGAGTATGAGAACTTCAACGCTGCCTCTGCCAAGGTGGAGATCACCGGTGTATCCGTCCACCCCGGCGAGGCCAAGGATGCCATGGAGAATGCCTTGCTCATCGCCATGGAGCTCAACGCCAAGCTCCCCCCGGAGGAGATCCCTGCCCGCACTGAGGGATACCAGGGCTTCTTTCACCTGGATGAGATGAACGGCACCGTGGCCTTTGCCAAGATGGATTATATCATCCGCGACCACGATATGGAGCGCTTCACCCAGCGCAAGGCCCTGATGGAGCAGGTGGTGCAGGAGGTCCAGGCCGCTCATCCCAAGGCAAAGCTGGAGCTGACGCTGCGGGACAGCTATTACAATATGGTTGGCCAGCTGAAGGACTGCATGCACCTCGTTGAGAATGCCAGAGAGGCGGCCCGCATGGCGGGGGTGGAGCCTACCACCACGGCCATCCGGGGCGGCACCGATGGAGCCCGCCTGTCCTTCAAAGGCCTGCCCTGTCCCAATCTGGGCACCGGCGGCTACAATTTCCACGGCCCCTATGAGTGCGTCACCGTGGAGGGAATGGACACCGTGGTGGCCATCCTTCGCAACATTGTAGCCCTCTACGCCAAGACTGAGGCATAACGATCTGACAATTGAACCCATACACGTACAGCGCCCTCCGCTAAAATCGGCGGAGGGCGCTGCGTGTTTTTATGAAAGCTCCTACCCCATGTCCCGGCGCAGCCGCTCCAGGGCCCGTTTCTCCAGTCGTGATACCTGGACCTGGGATACCCCCAGAATCCGGGCGCACTGCTGCTGGGTAAGGCCCCGATAGAACCGTAGGAGGATGGTCTGCTGTTCTTGCTCCGGCAGGGCGTGAATAGCGGAGCGCAGGGCGATGCGCTCCACTAGGGCCTCCTCCGTGGCGGCGCTGTCCGCCAGAGTGGACTCCAGGGTGAGACCGTCGGCGTTCTCCTGCTGCAGGCTGTCTGGGGTGGCCACGGCCAGTTCAGCCACGGCGATCTCCTCCGGGGAGAAACCTGTGGCCTCACTGAGTTCCGACAGGGCCGGTTCCCGGCCCAAGCGGGTGCGCAGCTGCTCCCGGGCGCTGTAGATAGTGAGACTCTGCTCCCGAAGCCCACGGCTTACCTTCAGAGCTCCGTTGTCCCGGAGGTAGCGTCGGATCTCTCCGGCGATCTTGGGGACCGCATAGGTAGAGAACTGGGTTCCATATTCCGGATCAAAGCCCTGCACCGCTTTGAGAAACCCCAGGCAGCCCAGCTGATAGAGATCCTCCGGCTCGGCGCCCCGGCCGTAGTAGCGTTTCACCACCGCCCAGATAAGGCCGCTGTTTAATTCCAAGGCCCGAGCTGTTGCCTCCTGGTCTCCCTGCCGGGCCAGCTCCAGGAGATCCAGGGTGTCGGCGGTCACTTGCTTGCCGGACGGGGCAGGATCCTCCGGCGCATGGTGACACGGGTGCCCTTGCCCTCGGCGGAGCGGACAGTGAGCTTGTCCATAAAGCTCTCCATGATGGTGAAGCCCATGCCGCTGCGCTCCTCGCCGCCGGTGGTGTAGAGGGGCTTGCGGGCCTGTTCCACGTCGGCAATGCCCTTGCCCCAGTCCCGGACGGTCACCTCCAGGATATTCCCCTCCAGGATCTTGGCCTTCACCACGATTTTACCCAGAGTATCGGGGTAGGCGTGGACGATGGCATTGGTTACTGCCTCGCTGACGGCGGTCTTGATATCTCCCAGCTCCTCCAGGGTGGGATCCAGCTGGGCGGCAAAGCAAGCCACGGCTCCACGGGCAAAGCCCTCGTTGGCGCTGCGGCTGAGAAACTCAAAGGTTATGTAGTTGGTGGTTCTTGTCATGACGCGCCTCCTAGATCAGATTGACGTAGCGGCCCAAGCCCGCGGTCTCCAGTACCCTGGCCGCCTGCCGGGGGATATTGACCACGACCAGACTGCCTGCCAGGGCCTCCATCCGCCGACGAGCCCGGAGCACCACCGCGATGCCGGAGCTGTCCATAAAGGTCAGGCCGCCCATATCCAGAATGGTCTTGACCGGCAGATTCTGTTCGATGCACCGGTCTATGGACTCCATGAGTCCCCTGGCGGCGTGATGGTCCAGCTCGCCGGCCAGAGAGATGGTGAGCTGGCGATTCTCCGCCCTGTAGTTCATTTCCATGGCTTGTCTCCTTCGTGAAAAACAAAAAAATGGCTGCAAGCTTGTTTGCTTGCAGCCATTATACCGGCCTGGGCCGGGACCATTTTGTCGAAACCAGGAAAGGGGGAAAATTTCCCAAAAAATGAAAATCAGACCTCCCGGTTGAGAATCCGGTACACCAGGTCCATGTCCAGATTGTCCCGTACCGCCTGGGCCAGCAGGTCGTACTGGCGCTCCTTGTAGGCGGTGGGATCAAAGGAGGTAAGAATAGCGGGGGAGAGGCCCTTCTTCCGGCACAGTGCCCCCAGAACAGCGTCCGCTATGCCCGGAGCGTCAAAGATACCGTGGATGTAGGTGCCGTAGGCGCATCCGCTGCCCAGCAGAGGGGGCTGGTCGCCGCTGCGGCCCATGTGGATCTCGTAGCCCTCGTAGGCCATGCCAGAGAGGGGAGAGAGAATGCCATCCACCGGATTGAGGGTGCCGCTGACCTGGGTCTGGCGCTTGTCTCCCTGGAACACCGTCTGGGTGGGAAGAAGGTCCATGCCGGTGATTTGGGTGCCCTTTTCCGCCTCTGCCCCGTCGGGGTCGGAGATGCTGCGGCCCAGCATCTGATAGCCGCCGCAGATACCAAATACCGGCGTGCCCGCCGCCGCGGCCTTCTGGATGGCGGCCTCCAGGCCGCTCTGCCGCAGCCACAGGAGGTCGGCGATGGTGCTCTTGGTGCCGGGGAGGAGGATCATGTCCGGGTGTCCCAGATCCCGGAGACTCTCCACGTAGCGAAGGGATACGTTGTCGTAGCGCTCAAAGGGGCCAAAGTCCGTGAAGTTGGAGATCTTGGGCAGGCGGATGACGGCGAGGTCGATGTCCCGGCGCTCTCCCTGGCGGTGGAACCGCTCGGTGAGGCTGTCCTCATCGTCGATATCCACCCGGAGGTAGGGGATCACCCCCGCCACCGGTACGCCGCACAGCCGCTCCAGATCGCTGAGGCCCGGCTTGAGAATAGCCGGGTCTCCCCGGAATTTGTTGACAATGAGACCCTTGATCCGCTGCCGCTCCTCCGCCTCCAGCAGGGCCACGGTTCCATACAGCTGAGCAAATACGCCGCCCCGGTCAATGTCCCCCGCCAGTAGGACGGGGGCGTCCACCAGTTTGGCAAGGCCCATGTTCACGATGTCGTCGGCCTTGAGGTTGATCTCCGCAGGGCTTCCCGCCCCCTCGATAACGATGACGTCGTACTCAGCGGCCAGACTCTCGTAGGCCTCCAGCACCGCAGGGATAAACTCCTTCTTCCGGCGGTAGTAGGCGGCGGCATCCATGTTGCCCAGAGCCTTGCCGCCAACGATCACCTGACTTCCCCGGTCGGTGGTAGGTTTGAGGAGAATGGGATTCATCCGCACATCAGGGGCGATACCCGCCGCCTCCGCTTGGACTACCTGGGCCCGGCCCATCTCGCCGCCATCGGCGGTGATGAAGGAGTTGAGGGCCATGTTCTGGCTCTTGAAGGGGGTCACCCGCAGGCCGTCCTGCCGTAGTACGCGGCACAGCCCCGCTGCCAGCAGGCTCTTGCCGGCATTGGACATGGTGCCCTGGATCATAATGTTCTTTGCCATGTCAGCCCTCCTTCAAAATATCCTGAAGCGCTGCGACCAGCGTTTCATTCTCCTCGTGCCGCTTGACGGCCAGCCGGATATATTCCGGCCCCAAGCCGTGATAGTTGGCGCAGCTCCTGGCCAGGATACCTCGCTCCAGCAGTTTTTCACAGAGGTCTGGCCGGCCCTTCACCAGCAGGTAGTTGGCCTGGGAGGGAAATACCTGGAGGCCCAGCTTTGTCAGACGCTCCCGCAGCCAGACGCGCTCCTCGTGGATCACCGCCCGGGTGCGCCGTAAGAATTCCCGCTCCCCCAGAGCAGCTACTCCGGCGGCCTGGGCGGGGAGGGACACGTTCCAGGGCTGGACCGTGCGGCCCATGGCCCGGAGTAGCTCGCTGTCGGCGCTGAGGCAGTATCCCAGCCGCAGCCCCGCCATGCCGTAGCTCTTGGTGAAGGCCTTGAGAATGAAGAGCTCCGGGTGGTCCTTGAGCTGAGATTTCAAGGATAAATCCCGGCCTCCGTCGGTGAGGTCCAGAAAACATTCGTCCACGAACAGCCGCATAGGCTTCTTTTGACACAGGTTCAGGATCTCCTCCAGCAGAGGATGGGGAATGGTTTGACCCGTAGGGTTGTTGGGGTTGCAAAGAAAGAGGGCGTCCCACTGCCCTGCCACCAAAAAGGAGAGAAAAGTATCTGTAAGGGAAAAACCATTTACAGCTTCTAAGGGATAGCGGTCCACTGTAGCGCCCATGGCTTCCAGGGCGGTGGCGTACTCGGAAAAGGTGGGCGCCAGCTCCAGAGCTCGACGGGGTTTTACTGCCGCACAGAAGGAGAAAATCAGCTCCGCCGCCCCGCAGCCGCAGAGGATGTAGGATGCCGGTACCTGCTCAAAATCTGCCAGGGCTGCTATCAACGCCCGGCAATAGGGGTCCGGATACTGATTAAGAAGTTCGGCAGCGTCAATCACTGCCTGCCGGACCGCCGGGGGGGTACCCAGAGGGTTGGTGTTGGCGGAGAAATCCAGGGAGATGGTCCGGCCATAGAGGTCGCCGCCGTGGGGGTTTTCAGTTTGGTATAGCATGAAAGGAAGTCTCCTTTACAGAAGAATCAGAGCCAGTTTGACACCGCCGCACAGCAGCAGAGCCAGCAAAGCGGTGAGATACATGAGGCGGCAGGTTCGGGGAATGTCGTCATGGCGGATCTCCCGCACCGGGTCGCCGATGAAGGGCTTGCGGTGGAGCACACCATGATACCAGGCGTCCCCCGCTAGCCGCAGCCCTAAGAGTCCGGCGCACATGGCCTCCGTCTGAGCGGAGTTGGGGCTGGCGTGGTTGCGGCGGTCCCGACGGTAGATCTGCCAGCCGTTTTTCACATCCAGACCCAGAAGGAAACCTGCCGCCAGCATCAGCAGGGCGGAGAGCCGGGCGGGGATATAGTTTACCATGTCGTCGGCTTTGGCAGGCACCAGACCAATATCTTTATAGGGAGGCTCGGTGTAGCCCAGCATGGAGTCCATGGTGTTTACAGCTTTATAGAAAAAGCCTAGAGGCGCTCCGCCAATAGCCAGAAAGATCAGGGGGGCCACCACGCCATCGGAGGTGTTCTCCGCCACCGTCTCCACCGCTGCCCGAGTAACAGCGGCGTCGTCCAATGCGGCGGTATCCCGCCCTACGATCATGGAGACTGCGCGGCGGGAGGCGGTGATGTCGCCGCTCTCCAGGGCCTTGTATACCAGCATGCTCTCCTTTTCCAGAGCCCGGGCCGCCAGGATCTGCCAGCACATAATGCTCTCCACGGTAAGACGCAGCCAGGGGCTCACCTGGTGGCAGAGGAACAGAATCAGGCCCGGAACAGCGGTGGAAAGGCTGACGGTAAGGATCCACAGTACCGCGCCCGCTGTCCGCTCCCCTTTTGGAGTGGTGGGAAACAGGCGGCGCAGGCCCCGATCCAGAGCGGAGATGAGTTTGCCGATGAGGATGATGGGATGGGGAAATCCGTGGGGATCACCCACGAAGAAATCGATGATAAACCCGATCACAAGGGCCATGAGGGACCATTTCATTGTCAGGACTCCTTAGGATTGGTGTGGCAGCCCTTTTTCGCCAGGCAGGCCTGGTAGAAATTGCGGGCAAAGGCGGGATTGGCACAGAAGTGGAAATGGGGAAAACCAGCGTATAGGGTGGGCGTAGCTACGACACAGTCCCAGCTGCGGCCAGAGGTGCGGCGGGCGGTAAAGCCGTCGCCGGGGTTGTCAGCATCCCAGTGGTGAAACTCGTGGCCTCGAATGGATTCTCCGGCTTGGCAGAGAAGGTTGTCCTTCTGAGCAGTGAGCTCCACGTAGCCGAACCGGACCAGGCGGCCCTTGTCTTCACAGCCGCCAGGGAGGAAACCCACCATAGGTGCTCCGGCGATGTGCTCTGTGAGGTACATGAAGCCGCCGCATTCGGCGATGCAGGGGAGTCCGGCTGAGAGGGCGGCGCGGATATCCGATCGCATAGCGATGTTTTCCGATAGAGCCTCCGTGTACAGCTCCGGATATCCGCCCCCTAGATATAACCCATGGATATTCTCAGGTAGTCCGCTGTCGGCAAGAGGGCTGAAATCCACCAGCTCTGCGCCCATCTCCCGCAGTACATCCAGACTGTCCTCGTAGTAGAAGCAGAAGGCTTCGTCCCGGGCTACGGCGATGCGGACAGACTCCTGCTTTTCTGGCACCTGTGGTGTGCAGGAGATAAGCTTTACACTTTTGGCCAGCCGGAGCAGACCGTCAAGATCAATGGTTTCCTGGGCCTGACGGCTGAGGAGAGCGAGTTTTCGGCACAGGTCCGTTACCTCGGCGGCGGTGACCAGCCCCAGATGGCGGCTCTCCAGGGTGCACTCCGGCATGGCGGGCAGATAGCCCAAGGGCTCCACAGTGGGACCGAACCGACGGCGGATCTCCGCTGCCAGAGCGGGGTATAGCATAGGACTGCACCGGTTGAGGATCACGCCCCGAATATTGTTATCCGGGTACAGTGTGAGAAAGCCCTGAATCACCGCCAGGACGGAGAGGGAGGCTCCCCCCACGCCCACCACCAGTATCACCGGGCTGTCGGTGATTTTGGCCACCTCGTAGCTGCTGGCCCGGGGGTCAGCTGCGCCGATGCCATCATAGTAGCCCATGACGCCCTCGATGACGGTAAGGGCGCTGTCTCCGGCGTTCTTGACCAGAAGGGAGCGGAGCGTATCCGGGGCGAAGAAAAAGGGATCCAGATTGGTGCTTTTGGCGCCAATGATCCTACTGTGGAACATGGGGTCGATGTAGTCCGGCCCGCACTTGCAGGAACTCACCTTCAGTCCACGGTCCACTAAGGCTTGGAGCAGGGCACAGGTGAGGGTGGTTTTGCCGCAGCCGCTGTTGGTCCCCGCCAGCAGTACCCGGGGCGCGTGATAATCCGCCATGGCAGCTCCTTTCTCCTGAATAGGCGTAAAAAACCGCGGCAGCATATGCTGCCGCGGCCGGTTTTCCGCAACAAAAGAGCCCCTTGCCCCGTTCCCGGCGGGGGGGCCTATTACACGCAAGCAGGTCTTCTGACTTGCGCCGGTGGGAAAGGGTTTCTCCCAGCCTGCTCCCCTGCCTTCCCGGGTACTCCCGGTGGCTGGCTTTCGCCTGCGGAGAGTGGCAGCGGCGCTTACAGCGGCGGTACCGTCCGGGAGTTTCACCCGGTTCTCTATTCTCCCCCTGAGACCGGACGCCCCAGGGGACACTTGCGGCTTGTTCAACAGGGGATATTGTACCTTTATGGAAGGAATTTGTCAAGAAACCGCCGTCAATTTTGCCACCTTCGGCTGGGATTGCCCTGGATCTATGCTGCCCTTGGCTTTACAAAGCACTGGGGCTGTGGTATTATGGCGGCGAGCAGGGCGGCTGTGTGACGCCCTGCTGAAAAATGGAAAGAGGAGGGTAGGGTGATGAACCTTCTTTTACATACCTGCTGTGCCCCCTGCAGCGTCTACTGCGTGGATAGTCTGCGGGAGGAGGGAATTGAGCCGGTGAGCTTCTGGTATAACCCCAACATCCACCCCTATCAGGAGTACAAGGCCCGGCGGGATACGCTAAAGGAGTATGCCGCCTCTATTGGCCTTTCTCTGCTGGTCCGGGAGAATTACGGCCTCCGGGACTTTGTCAGGGCGGTAGCGGGAGATCTGGACTACCGCTGCGGTTACTGCTACTCCTGCCGACTGGAGGAGACTGCCCGGTATGCCGCTGAGCACGGCTTCACCCATTTCTCCACCACACTTTTGGTGAGTCCCTATCAGAATCACCAGAGGATTTGTGACACGGCGGAGGAGATGGCGGGGCGCTATGGGGTCACCTTCCTGTACCGGGATTTCCGGCCCGGGTTCCGGGAGGGGCAGGCTAAGGCCCGGGAGTTGGGGCTCTATATGCAGAAGTACTGCGGCTGCGTGTTCTCTGAGGAGGAGCGCTATGCTAAGCAGATCAAGCGGGATAAGGAGGGATCGATATGAGCTACATCCTGGCGGCTCTGCTGGGGTATGCTCTGGGCTGCCTGAGCCCGGCGTATCTGCTGGCCCGGCGAAAGGGGTTTGATATTCGCTCCACCGGTTCCCAGAATGCCGGAGCCAGCAACGCATTTATCACCATGGGCGCTAAAAGCGGAGTAGCGGTGGGGCTTTGCGATATGGCCAAATCTTGTGCTGCCGCTCTGCTGGCGGCGCTGTTGTTTCCCACTTTGCCCGGTGCTGCCGCTGTGGCCGGTACCGCTGCCGTGCTGGGCCATATCTTTCCTTTTTATCTGAAGTTCCGGGGCGGAAAGGGATTTGCCCCCTTCCTGGGGCTGACGCTGGCACTGGACTGGCGATTTTTCCTGGGAATCCTGGCGGCGGTGCTGATCATCACCCTGGTAACGGATTACATTGTCATCGGTACCTTTACCACCATCGTCTCCTTCCCAGCATACCTTGGCGTATTTGCCCGGGCGGGATGGATGGTAGTATGCGTGGTATGTGTGGCCTCTGTGGTCATCTTTGTTAAGCATTTTGTCAACATAAAACGCCTGCTCACCGGACAGGAGATCGGCCTGCGCCGGGCTATGAGCAAAAAAGACCGGGTCTGATTGATCCATTCCAAACATAGAAAAAGCATCCGCGCCTTTTTAGGCCCGGATGCTTTTTTGCAGCTGGGAAACGATATATTATTTCTTTCCCCGGAACAACTCTAAAAACCCGTTCCACCAGTGGGCAGGACGCTTTGGTTCTACTGGTGGAACAAAAGCTTTGTGGATGGATGTTTTCATAAAAACATCCTGACTATCACAGGGAGCTAGGCTATTTACTTTACGGACATAAGAGCCGTCCGGCAGGAGGGAGCTGGCCTTTACGTTATCCTCCAACTGGGTGTGGAGGATCCACATGAGCTGCTCCTTCACCTCCGGATCGTAAATGGGGCAGGCAATCTCCACCCGACGGTTGAGGTTCCGGGTCATAAGGTCCGCCGAGGAGATGTATACCTTGGCATCCGCTCCCCGGCCGAAGCAGTAGATCCGCCCGTGCTCCAGGTAACGGCCCACAATGCTGGTGACGTGGATATTTTCCGTGTGGGCGGGGATTCCCGGCCGCAGGCAGCAGATGCCCCGGAGGATCATCTGGATCTGAACACCGGAGCGGGAGGCCTCTGCCAGCTTGTCCATGACCTCACGCTCGGTCATGGAGTTGGCCTTGATGCAGATATACCCCTCGGGGCCCTTGGCCATCTCCTCCTCAATGAGGGAGAGGAGCTTTGTCTTGATGCCGGCGGGGGACACCAGCAGGTGCTCGTAGCTGCCGGCCAGGTTGCCCACCAGCATGTTCTGGAAGAACACGGTGCCATCCAGACCGATGGCCTCGCTGGCGGTCATGAGGCTCAGGTCGGTATACATGGTGTTGGTCTTTTCGTTGTAGTTGCCGGTGCCGATCTGGGTGATATAGCTGAGCTTGTCCCCTTTGCGCAGGGTGATGAGACAGATCTTGCTGTGGCACTTGTAGCCCTCCAGGCCGTAGATCACCCGGCAGCCGGAGTCCTCCAGCAGCTTGGACCAGGAGATGTTGTTGGCCTCGTCGAACCGGGCCCGCAGCTCCATGAGGACTGTGACCTCTTTGCCGTTCTCCGCCGCCCGGCAGAGGATATGGGCGATCTTGGAGGAGGAGGCCAGACGGTAGATGGTGATGCGGATGGAGAGAACGTCCGGCCGGTCAGCGGCCTCACTGAGGAGACGCAGGAAGGGGTCCACCTTGTCGAAGGGGAAGAAGAGGAGCTTGTCCCTTCGCTGGACCTGCTCAATGATGCTGGCCTTCTCGTCCAGGTCCTCCGGCCAGCGGGGCTGGTAGGGGACGAAGGACAGAGGATCCGCCACATCAGACGGCAGGGTACGGATGAAGTCGTAGACGTACTTCATATCCAGGGGCGTCTGGTCGATGTAGATCTGGTGCTCCCCCACCTCGATGCGGTTTTTGAGAAGCTTTAAGAAGTCGGCGCTGACCTTCCGGCTCAGTTCCAGACGCACTACCGCCAGGTTAGCGCGCTTCTTCAGCAGCTTGCTCATGCGGCTACGGAAATCGTCGTCATCGTCCTCAAACTTCTCCTCGTCGAAGCTGATGTCGGCGTTGCGGGTGACGCACAGCACGCAGGAGTCCTCCACCTTGTATCCACCGAACAGGGTGTGGGTCCATTGGTGGATGACGTTCTCCATGCGGATAAACCGCCCGGGAGAGCCGGGCATGGTCAGAAATGCCGGCAGCCCCTGGGGTACGGGGATGAAGCCCAGAGAAGGGTTCCCCTTTTTGTTCCGCAGCAGGGCGGCGATATACAGCGCCTTGTTCACCAGGTGGGGGAAGGGATGCCGGCTGTCCACGATCTGGGGGGAGAGTACCGGCAGGATCTTCACCTTGTAGTACTGGTTGATGTATTTCTTCTCCTCCGCCGTCAGCTCCTCGGGGGCAAGATCCCAGATGCCCTCTTGGCGCAGAAGGCCGGAGACCTCCCGGTAGAGGTGGTTTTTAATTTCGATGAGGCCGGGAATGACGTGGTAGATCTGGTCCAGTTGGCCGGCGGGGGTGAGGCCGGTCTTGTTGTCGATCTCATCGGGGGAGACCAGGGACAGATCGAACAGACTGCCCACCCGGACCATGAAAAACTCATCCAGGTTGCTGGTGAAGATAGAGATGAACTTCAGCCGCTCCAGCAGAGGAACGGTGTTGTCTCCCGATTCCTCCAGCACCCGGCGGTTAAAGCGCAGCCAGCTGAGCTCCCGACTCTGGGTATAGCTGTATTGGCTCATATCCATATTTTGACTCTTTGCCACAGTGATCCCTCCCGTGCCAGTGGCGGCGTGGCCGCCTTTTTGCCAGTATACCATTTCACCACCGGATTGTTAAGTAAAATGTTGGTAAAATCAGTGGCTTTTTCTATCGGTGTTATGGCGGCCACTTTTCCAGAGAGCCTTGACAGCGACCGCCCCGGCGTGTAAAATGAAAGCAGAAAAGTATATATCCGCCGTTGAGTTATGAGAGCGAGTGCAGACAGGGGCCTATGGGCCCTTGGTTGCCTTGCTCTTTTTGCTTTTTCAGCGGGTTTTGAAAGGAGAAACGGCTTATGTATGACGTGGTCATCATTGGGGCCGGTGTGTCCGGCTGTGCTACCGCCAGGGAGCTGGCAAAGTATGAGGCAAAGATCTGCGTAGTGGAGCGGTTTGAGGACGTGTGCTGCGGCACCTCCAAGGCCAACAGCGCCATCGTCCACGCCGGCTACGACGCCCAGCCCGGGACTCTCATGGCCCGGCTGGATGTGGAGGGCAGCTACCGGATCCCCCAGCTGGCTCGGGACCTGGACTTCCCCTACCGGAACAACGGCTCCCTGGTGCTGTGCATGGATGAGGAGGATTTGCCCCTCCTCCAGGCCCTCTACGACCGGGGCCGGAAAAACGGGGTGTCGGCCCTACGGATGGTCACGAGGGAAGACATCCTCGCTATGGAGCCCCATGTCCGGGAGGACGTGGTGGCAGGGATGGAGGCCGCCACCGGAGGCATCGTGTGTCCCTTTGGCATGAACATCGCCTTTGCGGAGAACGCTGCGGAGAACGGGGTGGAGTTCCGGTTCGACACCGCCGTCACCGGCTTTACCCGGACCCGGGAGGGATGGACTGTCCGGACAGACCGGGGGGACATCGAGACCCGCACCGTGGTCAACGCCGCCGGGGTGTACACCGACGTGCTCCACAACATGGTCAGTTCACGAAAGCTCCACATCACGCCCCGCCGGGGGGACTATTACCTGCTGGATAAGACCACCGGCGGCTACGCCCATCACACCCTGTTCCAGCTCCCGGGTAAGTACGGCAAGGGGATCCTGGTGGCCCCCACGGTCCATGGAAATACCATCGTGGGCCCCACCGCCATCGACATTGCAGACCGGGACGGGGTGAACACCACCGCCGAGGGGCTGGAGCAGGTGATGCAGAAGGCGGCCAACATTGTAAAGGACGCGCCGCTGCGGCAGGTCATCACTTCCTTTGCCGGCCTCCGGGCCCACGAGGACGGCCACGAGTTTGTCATCGGCGAGGCGGAGGGGGCTCCCGGCTTCTTCGACTGCGCAGGCATCGAGTCCCCGGGCCTCTCTGCATCCCCGGCCATTGGCCACATGGTGGCGGAGCTGGTGCGGGATAAGCTGCTGCTGCGTCGCAAAAAGAGTTTCAAGGCCACACGGCGGGGCATCGTGAACCCGGCAGAGCTATCCTTTGAGGAGCGCCGGGCCCTCATTGCGGAGAACCCCGCCTACGGGCGGATCATCTGTCGCTGCGAGGGAATCTCCGAAGGGGAGATCTTGGACGCCATCCACCGGCCTCTGGGAGCCAGAAGTTTGGACGGTGTGAAGCGCCGGGTCCGGGCCGGCATGGGACGGTGCCAGGGGGGCTTCTGCGGCCCTAAGGTCATGGAGATTTTGTCCCGGGAGCTGGGGGTGCCCATGGAGACCATTACCAAGTCCGGCGGCGGTTCTCGGATGATTTTGGGTAGGGATGAGGATGATTTCAGAGAGGAGGCCGGGGTATGAAACACTGTGATCTGGTCATTATCGGCGGCGGCCCCGCAGGGCTGGCGGCGGCTGCGGCCGCTCGTGAGGCTGGTGTAGAGGATATCCTGCTCCTGGAGCGGGACACGGAGCTGGGGGGTATTCTCAATCAGTGCATCCACAGCGGCTTTGGTCTCCACACCTTCCAGGAGGAGCTCACCGGCCCGGAGTATGCCCAGCGGTATATCCAGAAGGTCCGGGAGCTGGCCATCCCCTGCCTTCTGGACACCATGGTATTGGAGATCTCGCCGGAGCGGGTGGTGACGGCAGTGAATACTCGGGAGGGGCTGTTTCAGCTCCAGGCTGGGGCGGTGATCTTGGCCATGGGCTGCCGGGAGCGGGCCCGGGGATCATTGAACATTCCCGGCTTTCGCCCGGCGGGGATCTACTCCGCCGGTACCGCCCAGCGTCTGGTAAACATGGAGGGCTTTCTGCCGGGGAAGGAAGTGGTGATCCTGGGCAGCGGGGACATTGGCCTCATTATGGCCCGGCGGATGACCCTGGAGGGGGCCCACGTCCAGGTAGTGGCGGAGCTGATGCCCTATTCCGGAGGCCTCAAGCGGAACATTGTCCAGTGCCTGGACGATTTCGATATCCCGCTGAAGCTCAGCCACACGGTGGTGGATATCCAGGGCCGGGAGCGTGTCACAGGCGTGACGCTGGCCCAAGTGGATGAAAACCGCCGCCCCATCCCTGGCACCGAGGAACACTACGACTGCGACACCCTGCTGCTGTCCTGTGGACTGATCCCGGAGAATGAGCTGAGCCGGGGGGCGGGGGTGGAGATTTCCCCTGTGACCAACGGGCCGGTGGTGGACGAGAGCCTGGAGACCAGCGTCCCCGGCGTGTTCGCCTGCGGCAACGTGCTCCACGTCCACGACCTGGTGGACTTTGTCTCCCAGGAGGCGGAGCAGGCAGGCCGCCGGGCGGCCCGGTTCCTCCAAAAGGGAGAGGAGCGGGGGAGAACTGTCCAACTCGTCGCCGGAAAGGGTGTGCGTTACACAGTGCCCGCCAGAGTGGACCCCCGACGGATGGATAAGGAGCTGACGGTCCGCTTCCGGGTAGACAACGTGTATAAAAACGCCGCCGTGGTGGTGTCTGCCGAAGGGGAGATCCTCCGGAGGAAGAAAAAGCTGATCCTGACGCCGGGGGAGATGGAGGAGATTCGACTCCGCCGGGAGGAACTGCTGGAGCACCCGGAGTGGGAGAAGATCGAAATTTCACTGGAGGTGGCGCCATGAGCGAGACGAGAATACTGACCTGCATCGGCTGTCCCATGGGCTGCCGCCTGATGGTGACCCTGGAGGGGAAGTCCGTCACCTCTGTGACGGGCAACACCTGCCGCCGGGGGGACGACTACGCCCGCCGGGAGGTAACGGCTCCAGCCCGGGTCCTCACTACCACGGTGCCGGTGGTGGGGGGCGTACGTCCCCGGGTGCCGGTAAAGACTGCCGGGGAGGTGCCAAAGACTATGGTTCTGGCCTGTGCCAGGGCCCTGGCCGGTGTAGAGGTAGCGGCACCGGTCCGCGCCGGGGACGTAGTGTGCCGAGACATCCTGGGCACCGGCGTGGATGTAATTGCGGTGCGGGATACGCCCAAAGCGTAAAAGACAGTATATAAAGATGTATGAAAACAGCGCTCCACCTGTTTGCGGGAAATGAATCCCGGGCAGGTGGGGCGCTGCTCTGCTATGGGCGGTAGGGGTGTGTCACAGATAGCTCTTGATCCGCTCCAACTCCCGGACGGTGATCTCGTCGGCTTTGGTGAAATCCACGTTGGGCTGATACACCGCTTCCAGGGCGTCGTGGGACCGCTTGGCATCGGCCAGGGCCTCTACCGCCTCTTGGCGGAGGGCTGCCGCCATCCGGTTGGTGAAGCGCAGCCGGGAGCGGTATTGCCGGTAGTGGGCGGCGGGGACCATGGCGTCGATACGGATGCGGCGATAGGCGCTGCCTTCATAGCGCATGCCTTCCCGGGAGGTGACGAAGGCCAGACCCAGCTCCGGCAGCAGCAGGTGATGGATACGCTCGATGTGCTCCGGGTCGGGGCAGATGATGGAATAAAAGCCCCGGCCTCTGGCGGCGGCATGAATCTGCTCCAGCAAGGGAGCCGCCAGATCGTAGCTGTCCTGAAGCTGGTAGACCTTGGGGCACAGGGAAGCCGCGGTATCGAAGCGCCAGAGGACGCCTTTGCAGGTGGGGCTGCCCAGGAAACGGTACTGGTCCGGCCTGCCCTCGCCCTTGCCCCGCAGCTCCCGGCTGATGATCCCCTCGCCCCGGCGGCGCAGCTTATCCCGGTCCAGACCCTCCGCTGCCAGTGTGGCCGCGCTGTCTGCCATCCCCCTGGCTGCGGCCAAAGCCCGGAAGGCCTGCTGGTAGGCGGCGGAGCAGGCTGTGGTGTAGCGGATGATCTCCTCCCGGTGGGCCTTGGCGGCGGCCACATCGTAACACACACCCAGATCCACATACCGCTCCACGGCGGCGGGGTAGCGAGGCTCCACTACATGGGGTGCAGTGCCGTCTACGATGGCAGTGCGGAGCCGGGGAAAGTGTACGCCGTCCAGGGAGGTGGGGTCTCCGGAGCAATAGAGATACTCTACCGCCTCCCCCTCCTCCTCCATGGCTGCGCCGATGGTTTTCATCATGGTAGATTTGCCGGCGCCGGGACCGCCCTTGAGCACCAGCAGGTCGTGGTACTGCTCCGGGGCACAGAACTGGGGAAACAGGCTCTGGAAGCCCCGCCCGCTGTTGGCCCCCAGAAAGAAATGCGTGGAATTCGTCATGGGTTCTCCTCCCGCTCTCATAAATTCTCTTTCCACAATATGCGGCGGGAGAGCACTTTGACAAAAGAAGGACAGGCAGTATAGTCCAACAGTACCGAATATGGAAAGCTTTCCGGAAGCAGGGGTGCGGTGGGGTATAGTCCTGATTCAGCGCCGGGCAAAAGGGACCGGAGGAGACAGCAGTATTGCCGTCTCCTCCGGTCCTCTTTTCAATATGTGGACAGCCTGGAGATGCCTCCTTACAGTGCCTTCTCCAGGGCGTGGATCACAGCCTCCATGGCCTTGATCCTTGCGTAGCGCTTGTCCACCGACTCCAGGATAATCCATGGGGCGTTGCGGGTATTGGTCTTCTGTAGCATTTCGTTGATGGCGACCTCGTAGGCGTCCCATTTCTCCCGGTTGCGCCAGTCCTCGTCGGTAATCTTCCAGCGCTTCTCCGGGGTGTTCTCCCGGTCCTGGAACCGCTGCAGCTGAGTGTCCTTGTCGATTTGTACCCAGAACTTCAGCACCACCGTTCCCGCGTCGGTGAGCTCCCGCTCGAATTCGTTGATCTCGTCGTAAGCCCGCTTCCAGTCGTCCTCGGTGCAGAAGCCCTCCAGCCGCTCCACCATTACCCGGCCATACCAGCTGCGGTCAAAGATGGCGATGTGGCCGGTCTTGGGCAGACGGGTCCAGAACCGCCAGAGGTACTGGCGATGGAGCTCGTCGGGAGTGGGACTGGCGATAGGCAGTACCTCGCAGCCCCGGGGGTCAAGAGCGGAGGCCAGGCGCTTGATGTTGCCGCCCTTGCCGGCGGCGTCCCAGCCCTCGTAGGCGATGACCACCGGCACCTGCTTGCGGTAGAGCTCGTTGTGGAGATCCGCCAGCTTCTTGCGGCAGCGCTTGAGGGCCTTGCGGTAGTCCTCCTCGTCCATGGTCTTGTCCAGCTTTACCTCGCTGAGGAGGGGGATGGGCTCCAGAGGCCAGGCACGGGGTGGCTGTTCCACCTGGGGGCGGTTCTTGATGGCGGCGGTGATCTGGTCGTAGAGCCAGTCCGCTGCGGCCAGCTGGGACCGCACAGCGTCGGTGCCGTCGATGACCTTCCAGGGGGCGAAGGGGAAGTCTGTGGCGGTGAGGTACTCGTCAAAGGCCTCCAGGGCAGCGTCGTAGTTCTTGTTCTGCTTGCGGTCGTTTTCCCCCACCCGCCAGGCGGTGTCCTTGTCCTCCAGCAGCTTCTCCAGCCGCCGGCTCTGGGTGTCCTCGCTGATGTAGAGGAACAGCTTCACCAGAAGATAGCCGCCGGCGGCCAGCTGCCGCTCAAAGACCCGGATGCTCTCCAGCCGCCGGGTATACTCCTGGTCGGAGAGGTCCCGGCGCATCCGCTCCCGTACGGTCTCGTCCATCCAGCCGGAGTCCAGAAAGAGGATCTTCCCCTCCTCGGGGATGGTCTCGAAGTGGCGCTTGAGGAAGGGCCAGCGCCGCTCCTCCTCCGTGGGCATCCCCACGCTGCGGACCTTGAAGAACCGGGGATCCAGCTCTCGGATGAGGGAGTGGATGACGCTGCCTTTTCCGGCGGCCCCCCAGCCCTCCACCAGGACGATGATGGGGAGCTTCGCCTCCTTGATGGGCTGCTGCAGGGCGGCCAGAGCCTCCCGGCGCTCCTTGAGGAGCTTCCGGCAGGCGTGGGTGTCCCGCTGATCGGCCCCGAAGATCCAGTTTTTCAGCATGACAACTCCTCCTTCTTTTATAAATGATTCCAGATAAAGCCGTGGGTGAACGAGCATATGCGGCAGCGGAGGAATCCGCCGCCGTTACAGCTCCAGGATATACCGCTCGTAGGCGTTGACGACCCGGGTGGTCCCGTAGATGCTCTCCCGCTGAATGTTATGGCCATAGTTGAGGTGGGTGTGGCCATGGAGGAACAGTGCGGGGTGGTATTTGTCCAGCAGCTGATTGAAGGCGGAAAAGCCCATATGGGCCAGATCGTGGCAGTCCACCATATCCTGACCGGGGGCGTGAGTGAGCAGAATGTCAAAGCCCTTTTTGAAAAAGAGTTTGGGGGCAAGTTTCCGTACCCGCCAGGTCATTTGCCGGTTGGTGTACTGGTGGATGCCATCCTTGTAGCGCATAGAGCCCCCCAGGCCCAGGATCCGGATCCCCTCGTGTTCATAGAGTTGTCCATCGATGCAGATGCACCCCAGAGGAGGATTTTTTTCATACCGGTCGTCGTGGTTGCCGTGGACATAGAGGACGGGGCAGTGGGCGAATGTGGCAATGAAAGAGAGATATTCCGCCTTGAGATCCCCGCAGGAGAGGATGAGGTCGATGCCGTCCAGCTTGTCCCGGGTGAAGTAGTCCCAGAGATAGGGAGACTCGTGGTCGGATAAAGCCAGTATTCTCATGGATTGGTCCGCCTTTCCACGCCCTGGAGCTTCACCAGCTCCTGGGCCGGCTCCGTCAGCTCCTCGAAGGCGGGGATCCGCCCCTGGACATAGGGGGAGAGCCAGTTCATGGAGAGGATCTGCTCCGCCGGCGGGGGTGCGCTGTCCTCCTCATAGGGATCCTGACCCTGCCGGTCCATGAGCATGCCGTAGAAGGGGTCCAGCCGTCCGGCCTGGAGGGCGGTACGCAGCACCGTCACCAGCCGCCGGGTGCCGATGGGCAGACTACGGGAGCACAGTACGTCCACTACACCCTGGTTCATACCCCACCAGTAGTTGACGGCACTGCTGCCCCGGGATTCTTGCTTCCAGCTGCCCTCCAGCACCCGCCGCACGATGCTCAGATAGAACTTGCCCCAGCGGATCTGGGCCAGAGCCAGGTTGTGGGCGCCGTCCAGATTCCGACCGGAGTGGGCGGCCAGACGCCCCCGGCGGTCGATATAGAGGATCCCCATCTCATGGAGCCGCTCCAGACCGCCGCCCTCCCGGAGGGTATCCCACTCCAGAAAGATCCTGGCGTTGGCGTTGACCATGCGGGCCCCCTGGGCGAAGGCGTTGATGCCGGCGATGTTGCCGAATGTGGGGTAGTCGGCCACAAATCCGATTCGGTCGTCGGTGGTGAGGGTGGCGGCAATGGCGCCTTTGATGAAGGTGGCCTCAAAAAGCCGGGGATAGTAGGTGCGGACAGAGGGATAGGTGGTGTTGAGGGAGCAGTTGAGGATCTTGACATCCGGGTGCAGCACCGCCTGCTTCACGCCGGGCAGCAGCAGCTTGGGGGTGGTGGTGAAGATCATCCCTGCCCCCTGATTCACCGCATCCTCAAAGGCCTCCTCCGCCTTTTCATCGGTGTTGACGTTCTCGTAGGACAGGGTCCGGACCTGGCCCGCCAGATTATTTTCCAGGCTGTAGCGGCCGTATTCGTGGCCGTACTCCCACCGGGAGGCGGCGGCAGAGCTTCCATGGAGGAAGGCGACGCACAGCTTTCCGCCGGTGGGCAGGGATACCATAGGGGAGATGAGGGGGCGCTTGACGTCGTCGCCCAGCAGCACCGTCACCCCGGCGTTCTCCAGCCGGTTGAGAATCTCCTGGCGGATCTTGGGCAGTTCTCGTATGATTTGGGAGGTCATCTTCCCCAGAGAGGCCTTGTAGCCAAAGATCTTGATATATACCAGGAAGGCCTGAGAGACGTAGTGGGGATCTAAGTTCTTGCGGAGGTAGGCGTCCCGGAACATGTAGTAGAAGGAGCGGAAGCGGTAGATGTCCTCGGCGCTCCAGGGGTCCCGGCCGGGCATGCCCACGGCCTCCAGAAGCTCCTGGTATTCCCCGGGCCGCTTGAACACCAGAAAGTTCTGGCCAGTCATCTGGTAGAAGTTGAGAAATTCATAGTAGGCCTCCACCTCCGGGTCGTCGGAGTGGGGGGGATAGAGTCGGGTCACTGTACCGGGTACGGAACTGGCTCCAAAGTGCTTGAGAACGCTGACACGCTTGTGGCCCTCAATAACATAGAAGTGGTTGAGGTACTCCACGGCTTTGATGGGGTCCCGGATGCCCTCGTCCAGGTGGGCCTTGCAGAGCATTTCCCACTTGCTGGCAAATTCGCTGTTCTCATTCACTACAGGGAAAAAGCCTGGGGAGAAATCGTCCCGGCGCATGGCGTTGTAGGTGCCGTCGATGAGCTCCATGGGGATCTCTATCACACCAAGAGATTCCCGGCGCACCGCTTTGGCTTCCATGCTGTCAGGCAGTACCAGCAGGCCTGTTTCTCTGCCGGCAGCAGCAGCGGCTTTGACGTCTTTCAGTCCCTGTCGCAATGCCTTGTGATATTCTTCCAGTACCATATCGGCCCTCCTTTTTCCATCCGTGGAAAAACGGCAGGCAGGGCAAAACCGCCACGGCTCCTGCCGATAATATTTCGCTGGTTTTCTGTACCAAACGTACCATGAATGGATGGGAAATTCAATCTATTTTTCCCCAAAAGGAGAAAGTGACCACACCCCTGGAGAAAGACTTCGCCTAAACCGTTAAAGTTTACAGATCGTTCACAAAAAATTAGCACTCTATACATGAGAGTGCTAATTTTCCTCTTTACATCCGGTTCGAACAGGTGTACAATAGCCAACGAAAAGAAAAAGACCGGGTGCGGCAAAAGCCGTGCCCAGCCCAGAAGGAGGCAGAATGTATGAATTTTGACAAATATACCCAAAACGCCCAGGCAGCTGTGGCGGATTGTCAGAACATAGCGATTGAGAACGGACAGCAGCAGCTGGAAGGGGAGCACCTCCACCTGGCGCTCCTGCGGCAGCAGGACGGCCTTGTGCCAAGGCTCCTGACCTATATGGGGCTGGATGTGAACACCCTGATCCGGCAGGTCCAGCAGGAGATCGACAAGTTGCCCAAGGTATCCGGCAGCAGCGACCAGCTCTACGCCAGCCGCCGCTTCAGCCAGCTGCTGATGGCCGCTGAGAAGAACGCCCAGCAGTTCAAGGATGAGTATGTGTCTGTGGAGCACCTGTATCTGGCCCTGGTGGACGAGAACGGCACGCCCAGCGCCCGGATCTTCCGCCAGTACGGCATCGACCGGGAGAAGCTGCTCCAGGCCCTCACCAAGGTTCGTGGCAGCCAGCGGGTCACCAGTCAGAACCCGGAGGAGAATTACGAGGCCCTGAGCAAGTACGGCCGTGACCTGGTGGAAATGGCCCGGCAGGGCAAGCTGGACCCGGTGATCGGCCGTGACGCAGAGATCCGCCACACCATCCAGATCCTCTCCCGCAAGACCAAGAACAACCCCGTCCTCATCGGCGAGCCCGGCGTAGGCAAGACCGCCGTGGTGGAGGGCCTGGCCCAGCGGATCCTCAACGGCGATGTGCCGGAGGGCCTGAAGGATAAGACCATCTTTGCCCTGGATATGGGGTCCCTGATCGCAGGCGCCAAGTACCGGGGCGAGTTCGAGGAGCGGCTGAAGGCCGTCCTCAATGAGATCGAGAAGAGCGAGGGGCGCATCATCCTCTTTATTGATGAGCTCCACAACATCGTAGGTGCCGGCCGCACTGAGGGCAGCATGGATGCAGGCAATCTCCTCAAGCCCAAGCTGGCCAGAGGCGAGCTCCACTGCATCGGCGCCACCACTCTGGACGAGTACCGTAAATATATTGAGAAGGATGCCGCCCTGGAGCGTCGGTTCCAGAAGGTTCTCATTGATCAGCCCACAGTGGAGGACACCATCTCCATCCTCCGTGGCTTGAAGGAGCGCTTCGAGATCCACCACGGCGTGCGGATCACCGACGGCGCCCTGATTGCCTGCGCCACCCTCTCCGACCGGTATATCACCGACCGCTTCCTCCCCGACAAGGCCATTGACCTGATGGATGAAGCGGCGGCCAAGATCCGTATGGAGATTGACTCCATGCCCGCGGAGCTGGATGAGATCAGCCGGAAGATCATGCAGCTGGAGATCGAGAAGCAGGCCCTGGGCAAGGAGGAGGACAACGGCTCCAAGAACCGTATGGCCCACATCGACCAGGAGCTGGCGGATCTGAAGGCGAAGAATGATGCCATGCGGGCCCAGTGGGAGACCGAGAAGCAGTCCATTGCAGGCCTCAAGCGCATCAAGCAGGAGATCGAGGACACCAAGCACCAGATGGAGGAGGCGGAGCGCAGCTACGACCTGGAGAAGATGGCCCAGCTGAAGTTCGGCACTCTCCCTGCTCTGGAGAAACAGCTGGAGGAGGAGCGCCAGAAGGTGGAGTCCGGCAAGGACGAGCACCTTCTGAAAGAGGAGGTCACCGAGGAGGAGATCGCCGAGGTGGTGGCCAAGTGGACCGGCATTCCGGTGAGCAAGCTGATGGAGAGCGAGAAGGAGAAGCTCCTGCGTCTGCCGGAAATTCTCCATAAGCGGGTCATCGGCCAGGATGAGGCCGTCACCGCCGTCAGCGAGGCCATCCTCCGTGGCCGGGCAGGTCTGAAGGATGAGAACCGGCCCATTGGCTCCTTCATTTTCCTGGGACCCACCGGTGTAGGTAAGACAGAACTGGCCAAAACCCTGGCTCAGGCCCTCTTTGATGATGAGCGCAATATCATCCGTATCGATATGTCCGAGTACATGGAGAAGCACTCCGTCAGCCGTCTGGTGGGAGCGCCTCCGGGATATGTGGGTTACGATGAGGGCGGTCAGCTCACCGAAGCGGTCCGCCGCAAACCCTACAGCGTGGTGCTGTTCGATGAGATTGAGAAGGCCCACCCGGATGTGTTCAACATCCTGCTGCAGCTGCTGGACGACGGCCGCCTGACCGACAACCAGGGCCGGACGGTGGACTTCAAGAACACCATCATCATCATGACCAGCAACATCGGCTCCGCCTATCTGACGGAGAATATCCATCCCGACGGCTCCATCGATCCCGCTGTGAAGGAGCAGGTCCGTCAGGAGCTGAACAAGTACTTCCGGCCTGAGTTCATCAACCGTGTGGATGACATCGTGGTGTTCTCCCCCCTGACGGAGGGCCAGATCACCGGTATCATCGATATCGCCATGGCCGCCATCGCTGCCCGCCTTGCGGATCGTGAGATCACCGTCACCCTCACCGATGAGGCCAAGCGCTTCATCGCTCACGCCAGCTATACGCCTTCCTACGGTGCCCGGCCGGTTAAGCGGTACCTCCAGAAATACGTGGAGACGGAGCTGGCCGCCATGCTGATCCGGGGCGAGGTGTCCGACGGACAGAGCGTCACGGTTGGCAGCGACGGTGAGAAGCTGACCTTCACAGTACAGGGCTGATGTCCGCATTTTCGGAATAGGCAAAGAGCATAAACAAAGGGGCCGTCTGCCGCATTGCGCGTCAGGCGGTCCTTTTTATCTGCCTGTGGGAAATGATGGAAGCAGTCCCGTTGACAAACAGGGCAAAAGAGCTACAATGGACACAGAAAATCGGCATTCCGCCGGGAAAACAGCTATGTCTGCCTGGAGCGGAACAGAGAAAGGGGAGAGGCCATGGATTATACCCGGTTTGATATTTTCCGGGACATCTCCAACAGCGAGGTGGAGGCCATGATCCTGTGCTTCCGCATGCGCCGGGCCCGGTTCGCCCCCGGGGCCACCATCCGGGTCTACGGCGGCAGCCGGGACGTGGGCGTGGTGGTCCGCGGTGCGGCGGAGCTGGTCCGCTTTGACAGCGCTGGGACGCGAACCATATTGGAGCGGATGGAGACAGGGAGCATTTTCGGAGAGCTGCTGGCCTTTACGGCGGAGCTGGGCGACAGCCTGGAGGTGATTGCTGCCGGGGAGTGCGAGGTGCTCTTTATGGATTATGCCCATATCACGAAGCGCTGCGAGAAGGCCTGCCGCCACCATAGCTTGCTGGTGGAAAATCTGTTCCGGCTTATGGCGGAGCAGGCCCGAAGGCTCAGCCGCCGGGTGGAGGTCCTCAGCCAGCGATCCATCCGGGACAAGCTGCTGTGCTATTTCCGTATCCTCGGCCTGGAGAGCGGGACGGAAACCTTAACATTACCCTTCAGTCTCAGCACCCTGGCCGATTATATCAGCACCGACCGCAGCGCTATGATGCGGGAACTGAAAAAAATGCGCCAGGACGGCGTGGTGGCCATAGATGGCCGCCGGGTGAGTTTGCTGGGACAAGAGGACCGGAAGCTGGGAAAACGGCAGGGAATTCCAGATAATTTCGGGAATTGAAATTGACGGACGCGAAAGACTATGTTAAACTAGTAACGTATGTGCAGGAGCATACAGCTAACAAAGAACCGAATCTAGGTGGAAAGAGGAAACACTATGTATCGGATCGTCAAGAAGAGAGTATTGAATCCAACAGTTACCATGATGGAGATCGAAGCTCCTATCGTGGCGCGGAAGGCGGAGCCCGGTCAGTTCATCATCCTGCGTGTGGATGAGAACGGCGAGCGCATCCCCCTGACTATCGCGGCTTATGACCGTGAAGCCGGCACGGTCAGTATCATCTATCAGATCGTGGGTGCTACCACGGAGAAGCTCAACCACAAAGAAGAGGGCGAGTATATTCAGGACTTCGTCGGCCCCCTGGGCCGCGCTACCGAGACCGAGGGCCTCAAGCGCGTGGCCGTGGTGGGCGGCGGTGTGGGTACCGCCATTGCTTACCCTGTGGCCAAGAAGCTCCACGACGAGGGCTGCCATGTGGACCTGATCGTGGGCTTCCGCAACAAGGACCTCATCATTCTGAAGGAGGAGTTCGAGGCTGCCTCCACCAACCTGATCATTGGTACCGACGATGGCTCCTACGGCAAGAAGGCCCTGGTCACCGAGCTGCTCCAGGAGCAGATCGATGCCGGCGCCAAGTATGACCGTGTCATCGCCATCGGCCCCGTGATCATGATGAAATTTGTCTGCGAGCTGACCAAGAAGTACAACATTCCTACCGTGGTCAGCATGAACCCCATCATGATTGATGGTACCGGCATGTGCGGCGGCTGCCGTCTGACCGTGGGCGGCGAGACCAAGTTTGCCTGCGTGGATGGCCCTGAGTTCGACGGCCACCAGGTGGACTTCGACGAGGCCATGAGCCGCGGCGCCATGTACCGGGATTTCGAGCTCCATGCCCGTGAAGAAACCTGTAATCTGTTCAAGCAGGAGGTAAAGTAAGATGCCTAATATGAGCCTGAAGAAGAACCCCATGCCCCATCAGGACCCTGTGGTCCGCGCGGGCAACTTTCAAGAAGTAGCCCTGGGCTACACCAAGGAGCAGGCCATTGACGAGGCCCAGCGCTGCCTCCACTGCAAGAACATGCCCTGCGTGTCCGGCTGCCCCGTTATGATCCACATCCCCGAGTTTATCGCCAAGGTAGCCGAGGGTGATTTCGAGGCCGCCTATCAGATCATTGCTCAGGACAGCGCCCTGCCTGCCGTGTGTGGCCGTGTGTGCCCCCAGGAGACCCAGTGCGAGAGCAAGTGTGTCCGCGGCATCAAGGGTGAGCCCGTAGGTATCGGCCGCCTGGAGCGTTTCGTGGCCGACTGGCACAACGCCAACGCCACGGAGAAGGCGGTGGCTCCTGCTCCCAACGGCCACAAGGTGGCTGTCATCGGTTCCGGCCCCTCCGGCCTGACCTGCGCCGGCGACCTGGCCCGGAAGGGTTACGAGGTCACCGTGTTTGAGGCCCTGCACCTGGCCGGCGGCGTGCTGGTCTACGGCATCCCCGAGTTCCGTCTGCCCAAGAGCATCGTGCAGAAGGAAGTGGACGGCCTGAAGGAGCTGGGCGTGAAGATCGAGACCAACGTGGTCATCGGCCGCTCCATCACCATCGACGAGCTGATGGAGGAGATGGGCTTTGAGGCCGTGTTCATCGGCTCCGGCGCCGGTCTCCCCATGTTCATGCACATCCCCGGCGAGAACCTCAAGGGCGTGTATTCCGCCAATGAGTTCCTCACCCGTATCAACCTCATGAAGGCCTACCGTGAGGGTGCCGACACCCCCATCATGGACCTCAAGGGCAAGAAGGTGGCCGTTGTGGGCGGCGGCAACGTGGCTATGGATGCCGCTCGCTGCTCCAAGCGCCTGGGCGCCGAGGTGTACGTCATTTACCGCCGCAGCGAGGCGGAGCTGCCTGCCCGCCGCGAGGAGGTGGAGCACGCCAAGGAGGAGGGTATCATCTTCAAGACCCTCACCAATCCCGTGGAGATCCTGGGCTACCACAACCCCGATGATCGCCGCGATCCCAAGAACGGTTCCGTCTGCGGCATCAAGTGCGTGGAGATGGAGCTGGGCGAGCCCGATGCTTCCGGCCGTCGTCGTCCTATCGTCAAGGAGGGCAGCGAGTTTGACATGGAGATGGACTGCGTGATCATGTCCCTGGGCACCAGCCCCAACCCCCTGATCAAGTCCACCACCAAGGGCCTGGAGATCAACAAGAAGGGCGGCATCATCGTCAACGAGGATGGCCTCACCAGCCGCGAGCACGTCTACGCTGGCGGCGACGCCGTCACCGGTGCTGCTACCGTTATTCTGGCCATGGGCGCCGGCAAGACCGCTGCCAAGGCTATCGACGAGCAGCTCAAGAACAAGTAATCCTGCTGGATTCATAAGACTTTACATAAAAGCTGCCTGGAACACTTGTGCTCCAGGCAGCTTTTTTATAAAAATCTTAAACACCGTTCCCTTGCCATCGCGGTGGAAAACGGCTATCATGGAACAGATAAAAGTCTGCCCGGTGTGTGCCGGGGAGAGGAGGGACCATGTACAAGATCTTTCTGGTGGAGGATGACGACGCTATCGCCGGGGCGGTGGAACGCCATATTGTCTCCTGGGGCTGGGAGGTTCGCCGGGCGGCGGACTACACCGACGTGGCGGGGGAGTTCACCGCCTTTTCGCCCCATCTGGTGCTGCTGGATATCGGCCTGCCCTTCCGCAACGGCTACCACTGGTGCGCGGAGATCCGCAAGCTCAGCCAGGTGCCCATCATCTTCCTCTCCTCCGCCGCGGACAATATGAACATCGTCATGGCCATGAACATGGGGGGCGACGACTTTGTGGCCAAGCCCTTCGACCTGGAGGTCCTTACCGCCAAGATCCAGGCCATGCTGCGGCGGACCTATGACTTTGCCCCGGCGGCGCCCCTGCTGGAGTGCCGGGGGGCAGTGCTGGATACCGGCGATAACACCCTGAGCTACCAGGGCAGCAAGCTGGAGCTCAGCCGCAATGAGTACCGGATCCTCCAGGTGTTGTTGGAGCACAAGGGGAGCACCGTCTCCCGGGAGACTTTGATGCAGAAATTGTGGGAGACGGACAGCTTTGTGGATGAGAATACCTTGACGGTGAATATGGCCCGGCTGCGGCGGAAGCTGGAGGGAATCGGGCTGGAGGATTTTATCCGTACCAAAAAGGGTATGGGCTATCTGATCGAGTGAGCGGGAAACTATGAGACAAGCTATGAGATTTATCCGGGAGCGGATATGGATGCTGGCCCTATTGGTGGTGTGCGCGGGGATATTTGCAACGGTCCTCTTTCTCTACCAGATGCCGGTGGAGGCGGTGGGCTATGCGACTTTGCTGTGTGCCGCCCTCATGCTGCTGTGCGCCGCCGTGCGGTTTATCTGGTGGCGCAGGCGGATCGTCCGTCTGGAGGAGATGGAGGGTCACGCCTCCCTGGTGCTGGACCAGCTGCCGGAGCCGGAGGATCTGGAGGCAGAGACCTACCAGAAACTCCTGTGGGAACTGGACGAGGTCCGGCGGCAGGTCAGTTCTGCTGCCGACGCCCAGGAACGGGAGAATATGGACTACTACACCATGTGGGTCCACCAGATCAAGACTCCCATCGCCGCCATGGGATTGCTGCTCCAGGGGGATGAGACGGACCGGGGCAGGGAGCTGCGCTCGGAGCTGTTCCGTATCGAGCAGTACGTGGAGCTGGTCCTCAGCTATCTTCGCCTGGGGTCGGATTCCACCGACTATGTGATCCGGGAATACGATCTGGACGGTATTCTCCGCCAGGCGGCCCGGAAGTACGCGGCCCTCTTTATCCGGGGAAAGGTGTCCCTGGAGCTGCGGCCTACGGATCTGCGGGTCCTCACCGATGAAAAGTGGCTGCAGCTGGTGGTGGAGCAGGTCCTGTCCAATGCGGTGAAATACGCCCCCGGAGGCCATGTGAAGATCTATACCCGGGATACCCGCCTGATCATTGAGGACGACGGCGTGGGCATCGCCCGGGAGGACCTGCCCCGGATCTTTGAGCGGGGCTTTACCGGCTGCAACGGCCGCATGGACAAGCGGGCTACCGGTATTGGACTGTACCTCTGCCGGGAGATCTGCCGCCGTTTGGGCCACACCATCACGGCGGAGTCGGAACCGGGCCGGGGTACCCGGGTCATCATCGGCCTGGAGCGGCCCCTTCTGGAAGTGGAGTAGCAGAAAAACCTGCCGCGGAGTTTTGCTCCGCGGCAGGTTTTTCAAAGTGGTTTTGCCTCTTATTGATACTTTCGGCCTATCACATATATGGGGATAAACAACCCACCAAACAGAATGGCCATGCAGAGCACCATCAGCACGGCAAACTGTACCTCCTGGTCCGCGATCAGGCCGCAGATCCAGCGGATGAGGACATAGACCGGGGCGTAGAGGGCCAGCATGGCCGCCGCCCACCAGCGCACCGCCTCCAGGATATGGGGCCAGTTGCTGTTGTTGAAGTGGAC
>CALXGE010000006.1 GCA_944387775.1 uncultured Oscillospiraceae bacterium
TTTTTCGGGACAAAAGTCTTGGATATGGACTTTTTTGCGGCTGGTTTCAGCACTTTTAGGCCAGCACCAAGCCCCTTACCCCTTTTTTCGCAAGCCTCGGAAAATCCAGCCCATCGTTCGCACCGGAACACATACCGTGGCTAGCCGGTCCCGTATCTATCCCGGGAAGAACGGCAGGAAGGGCCTTCTTTGGCTTACGCAAGCAGTTTATCACGGGGGGAGGCGGAGTGTCAATGGGAGGGAGGGGTTTGTAACATAACTGTAATGTTGAACCTTTTTCCATGCTTTCCGCCCTTTTCCTCCAATGGTTATAAAACAGAGGACTTTTTCCGGTCTTTTCCAGTTCGGCAGACCACTCCCTGCCAGAGTTGATCATCTATCCATAGGAATTTTCCTGCGCTGTGTTGCTCCCCTTCATGCAACAACGGAGTGGTTTTTCCCAGAGGGTGAAGGGACGGTGGTGGATACGGAACTGGAACGGGAACAGCTGCTGGAGGCACTGGGGAAAATCGCGCTGTCCAAACCCAACGACGCCATTTCTTTGGCCCTGCATCCGGAAAAACGAATGAGTGGGCTGGATCTGTGGGGCGTGGCGGAGTTCAAAAAGGGCAGCAACGGCAACATCGAGATCAAATTTACGGACCGTGTAAAGGCGATCTCCCTCCTGCTGGAGGCCCTGGGCGGAGGCGAGGACGGTATGGCCGCCCTGCTGGACGCTCTGGACAGCTGCGATGCGGAGGAATCGGATTCTTAGTGGAAATGAGTGGTATCGGTTGAATATCAAGCGCTTCTCCCCGAAGCAGCGGCGGGTCATGGCCTGGTGGAGCCCTCGATCCGTTGACAGGCGCTTCGACGCCATTATCTGTGACGGGGCCGTGCGCAGCGGAAAAACCTTATGCATGGGGCTGAGCTTCGCCTGTTGGGCTATGGCCTGCTTCAATCATCAGCAGTTCGCTTTCTGCGGAAAAAGCGTCATCTCCCTGCGGAGAAACCTGCTTCAGGAACTAATACCTTTGCTGAAGGACCTAGGCTTTCAATGCCGGGAGAAGCGCAGCGAGAATCTTCTGATTCTGAAACGCGGCAGCCGGGAAAACCGATTCTGCCTGATGGGTGGAAAGGACGAGGGCAGCGCTGCTCTGATCCAGGGTGTGACCCTTGCAGGGGTGCTGCTGGACGAGGTGGCCCTCATGCCCCGGAGCTTTGTGGAGCAGGCGGTGGCACGCTGCAGTGTCAGTGGGTCCCGGCTGTGGTTCAACTGCAACCCTGAAGGGCCCCAGCACTGGTTCTATCAGGAGTGGATCCTAAAGGCAGAGCAGCACAATGCATTATACCTCCACTTCACTATGGATGACAACCCTTCCCTCTCCCCCCGCATCCGGCAGCGTTACCGCTCCAGTTACAGTGGTGCTTTCTACCGGCGGTTCATTTTGGGGGAATGGACCGCTGCCAAGGGACTGGTATACGACTTCTTCGACCCCGCCAGGGACGCGCGGCCCCGGCCGGAGGGCGAGATGGAGGAGTACTGTATCTCTGTGGATTACGGCACCGCCAATCCCTGTTCCTTCGGCCTGTGGGGTCGGCAACGCGGCATCTGGTACCGGATGGAGGAGTATTACTACGCATCCCGTCGTACCGGCGTGCAGCTGACCGATCAGGAGTATGTAGCGGCTCTGGAGCGCCTGGCGGCCGGGCGCTCCATCCGCTGCGTGGTGGTGGACCCCTCCGCCGCCAGCTTTATTACGGCCTTGCGCCAGGCAGGCTTTCCGGTCATCAAAGCCAACAATGACGTTCTTTCCGGTATCCGTATCACCGCCAGTCTCTTGAAACAGGGCCGACTGGTGATCTGTCAGGATTGTCAGGACTGCCTTCGCGAGATGGCGCTCTACCGCTGGTCCGACCAGGGCGGCGGTCACGACGCCCCCCGCAAGGAGGATGACCACGCCATGGACGATATGCGCTACTTTGCTGCCACTATCGTGGAACCGGATTGCCGGGGTCCCTCCTTCTTCGCAGGCAGCGTGGAACGCCCCACCTGGTAGGCCGCTACCTTATTTAATATAAAAGGAGTTTTTCAATGGATGGGACTGTTTAAGCGAAAACTCGAGACAGCCGGGGCGGCCGCCGCCTCTCCCCAGATCAGAAGAGGCGACACTCTGCCCTTCAGCGTACTGGGCAGCTACGTCCCCTTACAGCCGGGAGAGGCCAGGCTATACCGGGCCATCCGGGAAGCCGTGCCTCTGGTGGACGCCTGCATCTACAAGATCATCCGGCTATGCGGCGGCGTAAGCGCCACTTGCAGTGACCCCCAGGCGGAAAAGGAGCTCAAGTTGTTTCTGGAGCGTGTCCCTACCGGTCGGGGTCAACGGGGCATCAATGCTTTTCTGGACCAGTATCTGGACTCCATGCTGGTATTTGGACGCGGAATAGGCGAAATTGTTCCTACAGGCGACGGGCGGGATATTGCCGCTCTCCTCTGCGGACGGGTGGAGGACATCCAGATCCAGGAGGGGGACAACCCTCTGGACTTTACCCTGTGCGCTATGGACGTCTATGGGCAGATCGCTCCCCTTCCCTGCCAGCAGCTGCTCCTATTCACCCCTTTTAACCCGGAAACCTACTGCCCCTACGGCGTTTCTCTTCTGCGCTCCATGCCTTTCCTTACGGAGCTGCTGGGCAAAATCTATCACGCCATCGGCGCCAACTGGGAACGAATGGGCAATGTGCGCTTTGCTGTAGTCTACAGGCCGCAGGCCGGGGAGCTGGAACGGGGCATGGCACAGGAGCGCAGCCAGCAGCTGGCCCGTGAGTGGAGCCGTGCCATGGAGAGTACCCGTTGCGGCAGCGTTCGGGATTTTGTGGCTGTGGGCGATGTGGACATCAAAGTTATTGGAGCAGACAACCAAATCCTGGACAGCTCTGTACCAATTCGGCAGATCCTGGAACAGCTGGTATCCAAAACCGGAATCCCGCCCTTTATGCTGGGACTGAGCTGGTCCAGCACCGAGCGTATGAGCACCCAGCAGGCGGATCTGCTCACTACGGAAATGACCGCCATCCGTCGCTCCCTTACCCCGGTGATCGAGCGCATCTGCTCTCTCTGGCTGAGGATGCACGGCTATGGCTGTGATTTTCAGGTGGAGTGGGATGACATCAACCTTCAGGATCTGCTGGAGGAGGCCAAGGCCGACTGGTACCGGGAGCAGACCAGAAAGCTGGCCCTGGAAAACGATGCGGCAGAACAGGCACGCGCTTGACGCGCCTTCTCCCTGCTCTGCCTCTGCTTATCTTTACATGGGAGGCGATCCTATTTGGATGTAAAAAAGCAGCCGGGCTGTGTGATGGACCATCCAGTGTCCTCGGAAGACATGGATCTCATCAACCGCCTGGCTAAGACAACTCTGGCGCCGGAACAAGTATACACCTTTGCAGTCCGTCTGTGCGACAACGAGGTGGATCGGGACTGGGAGCGCTTTGATATCTCCGCCCTCTCCGCTCTCAGTCAGCTGTTCGTGGGGAAAAGCGGTATCTTTGACCACAACTGGTCTGCAGAAGGTCAGACTGCCCGAATCTACCGCACCGAGCTGTGCCAGGAGCCAGGCCTTACCGCTGCCGGGGATCCCTGCCGTTACCTGAAAGGGTACGCCTATATGCTCCGCAGCGACAAGAACAGCGACCTCATTGCGGAGATCGAAGGCGGCATCAAAAAAGAGGTCAGCATCGGCTGCAGTGTGGCCCGGAGCGTATGCTCCATCTGCGGACAGACCAGCTGCACCCATCAGCGAGGCCAGACCTACGACGGAAAGCTCTGCTACTTCACCCTCCAGGATCCCACCGACGCCTACGAGTGGAGTTTTGTGGCGGTACCCGCCCAGCGGAAGTCCGGGGTCATCAAAGCCTTTTCTCAGGAGGAGGGAGACGGCTCACTGCGCCGTCTGCTGGCCCACTCCCCTGCTGGTCTCAGGCAGCTGGAAGCTCTGGAAAAAGAGGCTGGCATGGGCCGGGCCTATCTGACCAGCCTGCGGAAGGAATTGATACGGCTGGCAGGGCTGGCTGATGAGGCCCTTGATATGAACATTTTTTCCGGGATTACCGAAAAGTTGGAGGAAAAAGAGCTGTTGGAGCTGACAAGAGTATGCCGGCTCCGGCTGGACACGCTCTATCCCCCCACACCCCAGCTGCGGTCCAAGACCGCCCTACCCCGCGCCGATGAGGATGGCGCATTCTTGATTTGACAGGAGGATCCGATACAATGAGCGTTTCTTTTCATGGCATTGGCCAGGTCTGCGCCACTTTTCTGGGAACCGGCACTGAGGGTCAGGTGGTCAAGGTGAGCACCGCGGCCACCGTGGCTCCCTGCGTAAACGGCGACAGCTTCTGCGGCGTGGCAATGTGCGTCAAGGACGACGCCTGCGCTGTACAGGTGGCAGGCTTTGTCACCGTGCCCTACAGCAGCACCGAGCCCACCCCGGGCTACGCCAAGCTCTCTGCCGACGGCACCGGCGGCGTAAAAACCGACGAGGGCGGCCGGGAGTATCTGGTGGTCAGCGTGGACACCGCCGCCAAATCCGTCACTATTTTGCTGTAAAGGAAGGGGCACGAAACTATGGCTTATACTTACGACAACCTGAGACTGGAAAAAGGTATGTACGGCGAGGCGGGCAAGTCCTTTACCCAGGTGCTGGAGGCAGCCGACCCCAGCGAAAACTACCGGGGCACGCCCCTGGAGGGACTGGACGCCTTCCAGCGCCAGCTGAAACGTTTTGACATCCATGTGAAGGGCAGCCGCTCTGATGTGGTGGAGAAGTTCTTCCGGACCACCGAGTCCGCCGTCCTCTTCCCCGAGTTCGTCTCCCGGGTGGTGCGCCAGGGCATGGAGGAGGACAATGTGCTGCCCTCTATCACTGCCACTGTCACTCAGTTCGACGGCATGGACTACCGCTCCATCTACTCCGTCCCCAGCGAGGACGAGAAGTCCCTCAAGCGGGTGGAGGAGGGCGCTGCCCTGCCTCAGACCAGCGTGCGCACCCAGTCCAACCTGGTGAAGCTCCACAAGCGGGGCCGTATGCTGGTGGCCTCCTATGAGGCCATCCGCTTCCAGCGGCTGGATCTGTTTTCCATCACCCTGCGGCAGATCGGCAGCCACATCGCCCGGATGCATCTGGAGGACGCCATCAACGTCATCATCAACGGCGACGGCAACGAGAATCCTGCCCAGAGTCTCACCGTGGGCACCTCCCCCATCGGCGGTACCAGCGGCACTCTCTCCTATGAGGCTCTGCTGGACTTCTGGGCCCAGTTTGATCCCTACACCATGAACACCATTCTGGTACCCAATGCCGTTATGCTGGACATGCTGAAAATGGAGGAATTTCAGAATCCCCTCACCGGCCTTAATTTCCAGGGCACCGGTACCCTGGCTTCCCCTCTGGGCGCTACTCTGCTGCGCACCAGCGCCATGCCCGAAGGCAAGCTCATCGGTCTGGACCGCAACTACGCCCTGGAGATGGTCAGCGCCGGCGAGGTCATGGTGGAGTACGACAAGCTCATCGACCGTCAGGTGGAGCGAGCTGCCATCACCAGCATCTCCGGCTTTGCCAAGCTCTATGCCGACGCCGGGAAGGTCCTCACCATCTGATCGGCCCATCTCTGCCCCGGCGGAAGCTCTGCGGTTTTTGCCGGGACATGCTGAAAGGAAGCGTAGCACATGCACGAAACCATTCTTTCCCTGGCCGAGGCCATCACTTCTCCCTCCGATCAGGAACAGCCCCTACTGGAAAGTCTGTGCACCTGTGCGGAGGCCCAGATCACCCAGCGGCTGTCCTCCGGCATGACACCTGAGGCCTGTGCCGACGCCTTTACCTGCGCCGCCGCCCTGCTGGCTGCGGCAGGACTCTTCTCCTGCCGCAGCGCAGGCGGAGCAGAGCAGTTCACTGCCGGAGACGTGAGCCTCCGCCTCAGTGCCGATGCCGGTGGGGCAGCTGCTGCTCTCCAGCATCAGGCGGAGACTATGATGGCCCCCTACTTTCAGGACGATACCTTTGCCTTTCTGGGGGTGAGGGGATGACCGGCACCTTCGATCTGCTGCTCTCCCGCTACGGCCAGAGCGTTACCCTCACCCCCAGGGCTAGCGAGCAACCCATCGCCCTGCGGGCCTTTCTCCAGCCCATCCTGACAAAGCAGGAGGATCTGCCCATTGCGCCATCCCCGCTGGGGGCCGTCAGTTCGGAGCGATGGCTCTATCTGGGCAGCGGCAGCCAGCCTCTGGCCCCCGGCGACCAGGTGGACACAGAAGGGCTGGCCTTAGTGATTCAGGAGGCCCGGACCGTGTTCTGGCAGGACCAGCTTTTCTACCAGAGAGCTCTGCTGAGAAAGCGGAAGGAGGCAGCGGTATGAACCGAGGTCTGGAACAGGTCCGGGATGCTGTCTCCGACGCTCTGGAAAAAGCAGGGCTGGCCGTATGTCCCGCCTTCTCCCCCGGCTGGGCCAAGCAGTACAGCACCCCAGTGGCCGCTGTCGGTCTGCGCTCCGGCGAGAGCCGCAGCGACGCCTTCAACAGTTACCTGGGGCGGCAGCTGGATCCCGACACCCAGGCACCTCTGGAGGTCTACGGGATGCGGCTTGACATGACGCTGTCCCTGGACATCTACGCCCCCGCTGAGAGCGGCGCCGCCGGATGTGATCAGGCGCTTAACATTCTTCACCAGGTCATGCTGGATGGTCTCCCTTCGGGCCTGCGGCCCACAGAGCTGCGCTGGGAGGAGGCAGAGTGGGATGAAACCACTTCTATGTTCCTTCGCAAGGGCTGCTTCTCCTGCAGCGCTTACTTTGTGGCCACGGCCACCGAGGAGGGTGCCTGGCTCACCGACTTTATTCTGAAAGGTGTGGTAACCAAATGAGCAATATCATTATTCATGAGCGTCCCGGAGTATACTCCTCCTACGACACTTCCACTGTCATCCGGGGAGGCCGGGCGGTACGCGTCATCGGCGTGGCGGCCAAAGCCACCGCCGGTACCCCCAATGTTCCCGTCACGCTTACCAGTTATGAGGGCGGACTTTCTGCCTTCGGCGAGGACGCCGATGGCACGCCCGGTATGTCCACTATTTTGTCTCTGCTGTTTGAAAATGGTGCCTCCACCGTGGTAGCTGTATCTGTGGAGGAGGACGACTATGCCTCCGCCTTTGCCGCCCTCAAGGCTATGGACAACATTCAGGTTGTGGTGTGCGACAGCGGTGACGAGACGGTACAGCAGGATCTGCGCACCAGTCTGGAGGAGGCCTCTGCCACCCGGAGAGAGCGCATCGCGGTGGTGGGCATGAGCGGTGCGGGCACCAGCGAGCTGACCGGCCGGGCAGAAGCCCTGAACAGTGAGCGTATGGTGCTGGTGGGCCCCGATGTACTGAACAAGTCCGGTAAAAAGCTTTCCGGCGTCTTTGCCGCCGCTGCTGTGGCCGGCGCCATCGCTGTCACCTCCGATCCCGCCATTCCCCTCAACGGCACTTCGCTGAAAGGCCTGGGAGGCGTGGAAACTCTGTACGGGGACAACGAGATCGATCTTCTGGTCCGGGGCGGCGTGACTCCTCTGGAAGCAGTGGGTGGCGTAGTCTCTCCTGTCCGCGGTATTACCACCCGCACCACCACCGGCGGCGTCCCTGACATCACCTGGCGGGAACTGACTACCATTCTGGTGGTGGACGATGTGATCCCCTCCATTCGGGCCAGCCTCCGCAGCCGCTTCAGCCGTACCAAAAACACCGCCCAGACCCGAGGCGCTATCCGCTCCCAGGTCATCGTGGAGCTGGAAAACAAGCTGCGCGCAGAGATCATTGACAGCTACGGCGAGGTGGAAGTATCCGTCTACGAGGATGACCCCACCGTGTGCCTGGTGGAGTTCAGCTTTGCCGTGGCTCACGGCCTCAAC
This sequence comes from uncultured Oscillospiraceae bacterium, assembly GCA_944387775.1. Classification (GTDB taxonomy): domain Bacteria; phylum Bacillota; class Clostridia; order Oscillospirales; family Oscillospiraceae; genus Pelethomonas. Next base: position 7,922 of record CALXGE010000006.1, read on the forward strand.
CAGATCTATCTCACCGCTCACATCACCATTTAATTGAGGAGGCAACAACATGGAGGTAACAGGATTTCCTACCAGCTGTGACATCTACCTGGAGCTGGAGGGCAAAAAAGTGGCGGTAGTCCAGAGCTACACCGCCAAGGCCACAAAGACCAGCCAGGTGGTGGAGGCCTTCGGTGAGAGCGAGCCGGTGGCCACCATCAACGGCCAGAACAAATACGTACTGGAGCTGACCCGGCTCTATGCTACCGACGAGGCCATCAGCGACGGCATCGACTTCTTCGCTCTGGCCAACTTCTCTCTGGTGATCTGTAAGCCCGACCGAAAGGTTATCTACAGCGGCTGCCAGTGGAGCGCCATCCAGGAGGAAGGCAAAGTAGGCGCCATGGTGGCGGAGAAGGTAACCCTCATGGCCACCAGCCGTATTGAGGTTGCCGCCTGATGGAGGATCGGATTCAGCTGAGCATTCAGCTGCCCCTGGAGGAGCTGAGCCGCTTTTCCAGGCTGGTGGACCAGCTCCAGCAGATGATGACAGCAGCGGAGGCCGGAGGGACCGGGAAGCGGGAGACGGAGGATAGTCCTGCTTTTGATCCCGCCCGGTTTCAGGAACTCATAGCCCGGGAGGCTTCCTTCCGGGAACCGGCCCCGGCCACAGGCGACGCTCCGCAGCCGGCAGTCTATGAGCCGGGGGATCTGTCCCCGGCTTCCGGGACGGCGGCAGAGATGTCCCGTACACCGGAAGCACCCGCCGCCCGGGCGGAGGTGTCCCCTCTGCCGGAGGCCCCCGCTGTCCAGAGCGAGATTGCTTTCCTGGGAGAAGCTCCCTCCGCCAAAGGGGATATATCCCCTTTGGCGGACCCTGTAACCGCTCAGGCGGAGACCTCCCCTCTGCCGGAGATCTCCGCCGGGCAGATCGAGGCGTCTCTTCAGGAGATCCAAATTCCCACAGCGGCACCTGAGGACAGCGCTGCGCTCCCCGAGCCATCTGCTCCAAGCCAAGAATTCGCACAGGAGGAGGGGGCTCTCCCCTCTCCTTCTGAGGTCACGGCACGGGAGCAGGTCCTCCAGGATCTCACTGTCCCAGTGGCGGGATACTACCCGGAAGTCCAGCTGCCGGAGGCTCCGGGCGGCTCCTGGAGCGGCGTGCGGGAGGAGCTGACCTTCTCCGGCCCCGCTCCCCTGACCGCAGAAGCTGTATCCCTGGCTTTCCAGCGGGATGACCGGCGCTATGACAACGGCTTTCCCCTGTACTGATGGAGGTGATTTCCCATGCTGCTGACCCCTATGCGCTACAAGGATTATACCTGGCCCCATAATCCCACCACCTACTCCATCACCTATGAGCGGCAGGTGGCCCTACACAAGGTGCCCTTTGGCCGCTACTACATGCAGGATCTGGGGCAGAGCTGCCGGGTAATGCGGGGCGAGGGTGTATTTTACGGCGAGGGCGCCTACGATGAATTCAAAAAACTTGCCACTGTATTCTACGGTGGAGGACCGGGCCTGCTGATCCACCCCGTATGGCAGATTTCTAACGCCTACTTCACATCCCTAAAATTGGAGCAGGCCCCTCTGCCGGACTATGTCCACTATAGCTTTACGTTTCATGAGAGCTATGACGAATATGAGGAGGCAGTGACCACCGTCCCGCCCTCTTCCGGTGAATCAGTCACTCTCCATGAAGAGCCGGTCTCCTGCACAGTTGCCAGCGGCGACACTCTGTGGGGAATTGCTCTGACTTACGGTGTGGCATTGGAGGATCTGCTGGCAGCCAATCCCGGCATCAAAAATCCTAATTTTATTCAGGTGGGCGATCAGGTGGTGATTCCATGCTGACTATGGAACTGACCACCTGGGATGGAAGAAGCTACCGTCTGCCTGTCCTGCTGAGCTGGTGTCTCACCTATACCGGCGGTGTCCCCTGTGACAGCATGACCGCATCCTGTCCCTACGATAAAAGCATGGCAGAGATGCTGCCCGATGCCACTCGCTTCACCGCCTTTCAGGACGGGGAGATCATGCTGCGGGGCGTCATTGACGCCTATGAGATCTCCCTGTCCGGCCAGGGGCTGCTGGTCAATCTGGAAGGGCGGGGCATGGCGGCACTGCTGATGGACAACGAGTCCGAGGCCTTGACCTACGGCACCGCTACACTGGCCGACATCCTCAGCAATCATGTGGAGCCCTACGGCATTCATGTGGAGGAAACCACGCCTCTCGCCGGTGACGGCTACTCCGTTACCTCGGGTTCCAGTCAGTGGAAAGCCCTGCGGGGTTTCACCCACCGCTATGGCGGCTTTGAACCCTATTTCACCCGGGACGGGTGTCTGGTGGTCCGTTCCCTGTGGGGCAGCGGCAACACCCTGACCGTGGACAGCAGCTCGCCCCTTTTATCTCTGCGTCACCGGGAGGACCGCTACGGCGTCATCTCCGAAATGCTGATCCAGGACAAGGCTCAGGACATCAGCCATCGGGTAATCAACGAGGAATTTGCCGCAAAAGGCGGCTGTCGACGCCATGTCCTCTACATGCCCCGCAGCACTGCCGACGAGCGGCGCTACACCGGCGAGTATCAGATTGCCCAGTCCGCTCTGGACCAGCTGGCCATTACCCTGGAGCTGCCCATTCCCTTTGCCGCCTTTCCCGGCGATCGGGTACATCTGGCTCTGGACCTTCTGGGACCAGGGGACACCTATGATGTGACAGAAGTCCGCTGCAAAATGGATGAGGCGGGAGAGCGGACCGAGATCGTTTTGAGCAGGAGGTAGAAGACAATGTGGCTATCCAGAAAATTTTCGGCCTATCAGGCCGCCGAGCAGGAGGGAACTGTGGCCGATATGGGCGTAACCACCATTGGCGGTGGCAGCGCCGCAGTGGTGACCCGCGGCGAACAGCGGGAGCTGGCGGCTTTTGCACCGGGCGGCATAGTGTGGCAGCCCAAAGCCGGTGACACGGTGCTGGTCATCAAGGGCGGCGTTGGCTGCCAGGAGCGGTGCATCGTGGGGGCTGACACCACCTCCTTTACCCCGGAAAACATGGCAGCGGGGGAATTATTTCTCTACTCCACAGGCGGAGCTTCCGTCTATCTAAAAAATGACGGCAGCATTGCCGTCAAAGGTGATGTCCGCCTGGAGGGAGATTTAGATATTGAGGGCGATGTGCACCTGACAGGGGATCTGAACCTGCAGGGCGACGTGCAGCTGACGGGAAACACGGAGATAAGCGGCAACCTGGTGATCAACGGCCTGCTGTGCCCCGCCTGCGGCGCCTGATACAAAAGGAGCGCAACACATATGGAGATCAAGCTTGTACAAGGGGATTACGTCCCCGACGGTCTGGGGGGTATTCAGCGGTGCAAAGGAAGCGACGCCCTGCTGCAGCGGGTTCTCTACCGGCTCACCGCCCACCGGGGCCAGTTTTCCCTGCTGCCCCAGCTGGGCAGTCAGCTGTATCTGCTGGGCCGGGAGAGTTCCGCCAACCGCGCCTCCTCCGCCAAAAAGTTTGTTGCGGAGGCCCTGGCCGAAGAGGAGGTAGAGGTCACCGATGTGATTCTCTCGCCCCTGGGAGAGGGCCGCATCCAGGTGGAAGTGCTGCTGGACTACCAAGGCAGCGACCTTTCCATCCTGCTGACCGTTTAGAAACGAGGAAGCACTATGTTGAAAACCATTGATGAAATCTATAAAGAAATGCTGTCCGTCTTCGCTGAGGCCAGCGGCTACCTGCCCTCCTCCTCCTGCGATCTGGCTGCCCGGCTCTATGCCGCCGCGGCCCAGATCCATGCCCTGCTGCTCCAGGCCCAGTGGGTTCTGGAGCAGGGCTTTCCTCAGACTGCCCAGGGGGAATATCTGGAGCGCCTGGCCGCTCTGCGGGGGATCAACCGGAGCATTGCTACCTGTGCTACAGGCGTGCTGCGCTTCGGCGTGTCTGATGCGGTAGGTGGAGACCTGTCCATTCGATCCGGCACCACCTGTATGACCGACACCGGTATTCGCTTTGCCACCACAGAGGACGCGGTACTCTCCGCCGGCAAGCTGTATGTGGATGTCCCCGCTATGGCTCTGGAACCAGGTCGGGCGGGAAACGTGGCAGCCAATACCATCACCATCATGGCCGCCATGCCCACCGGGATCAAAGCCTGCACCAACCCCGAGGCCTTCAGCGGAGGCGACGACGCCGAGAGCGACGATTCCCTCCGTGCCCGCCTTCTGGACAGCTTTATCCGCCTGCCTAACGGCGCCAATGCCGCTTACTATGAGCAGACGGCCATGTCCTTCCCCAGCATAGCTGCGGCAAAGGCCGTGGGCCGCCCCAGGGGAATCGGTACCGTGGATGTCTATGTGGCCACCGACGCCGGTATTCCCGACGAGGAACTGCTGACAGCCATTGGGGACTATCTCCAGGCCCGCCGGGAGATCTCTGTGGATCTACGGGTGTTGGCCCCAGAGGAGGAGGCCGTCACTATTACCGTGGCCCTCAAGCCCTCCCAGGGACACACCTTCGACCAGGCCAAGGCCCAGGCCGACGATGCCCTGCGCAACGCTTTCACCGGCTCTCTGCTGGGAAAGGGGGTAACCCTGGCAGCCCTGGGAGATCTGCTCTACCATCTAGAGAGTGTGGAAAACTATCGCTTTTCCTCTCCCACGGCAGATGTGGCTGCCAGTCCTACCGTACTTCCCCGTCTGGGTACGCTGACCATCTCCGAATGGGAGGCGTGATATGGGCTACTGCGACTATCTGAAAAATCTGCTGCGCCCCCTGGGCATCTACGATCTGTCCGATGGCAGCCTCAGTGCCAGTGAGTTGGAGGCCCTGGGCCGTGGTCTGGACGGTGCGGAGGCAGCCATAAATTATACCGAACGGGAGAGTGCCCTTCCCACCGCTGAGGGGGAGGGGCTGGACCTGTGGGAGTCTCTCTTTGCCAACACGCCGGTCCACTACTCCACTGAGCTGCGCCGGGAGGCCATCGCTGCTCTTCTTCGAATCGGCGGGGACAGCTTCACCCTGGACGCCATCAACGACACCATCTCCGGCTGCGGCATCAAGGCCCTGGTCCAGGAGAAGGAGGAGTTCGGCTACGTCCGTGTCATTTTTCCAGAAGTAGCGGGAATTCCTGAGGGGTTTGAGCAGATCCGCACCATTATCCTGGATATTATTCCTTGCCATCTGGAAGTGGAGTTCTACTTCCGTTATCTGACCTGGGCGGAGTGTCATGCCCGCGGCTATACCTGGGCCTATGTCCACCAGAAGGAGCATACCTGGTATTCCTTCCAGCTGGACGTGTAGCCGCTCCCCTTTCCCACAGCCAGCGCATATACTGAGAGGGGCGGAATCACCGCCCCGAAAGGAGCGAGTACAATGCTCAACAGCAGGGACATCGATCTGCTGCGCTCAGACGTGGCAGCCAACTGCCGCATCTGGCTGGAGCGATGCCGCGCCGCCGGTCTCAATATCCTCATCACCAACACAGTGCGGGACCAGGAATATCAGGAATTTCTCTACGCGCGGGGGCGGACCCGCCCCGGCAGCATCGTCACCAACGGGCGGGTCCCCACCTTCCACAGTGAATCGGCGGGGCTCGCCTGGGACTTCTGCCAGAACATCAAGGGCAAGGAGTACAGTGACCCAGCCTTCTTCCGTGCCGCTGCCAATCTGGCCAAGGAGATGGGTTTCAGCTGGGGCGGCGATTGGCGCTCGTTCCCCGACAGTCCGCATATTCAATGGGACGCAGGCAAAACGTGGACCAGCGCCATGATTTTGGCAGGTAAACTCCCGCCGCGTATGCCACTGTTTATAGCAGATCCGTCTCAGGACAAGGAGGATGAGCAGATGACCCCGGAGCAATTTGACAAGCTGATGCAAGGTTGGCTGGAAAAACTCAAAAATGAGCCTCCCGCCCAGTGGAGCCAGGATGCCCGGAAGTGGGCCGAAGAAAATGGTCTCATCAGCGGCGATGCACAAGGGAATCTCCAGTATCGATCTCTCGTAACCCGGGAGCAATTGGTGGTATTCCTGCAGCGCTTGGCTGAAAAAAACGGATTGTAACATCATTTCCGGAGATCGTATCCCTTTCCCAACAAAACGACCTGGGGCCTTTGGGCCCCAGGTCATTTTTCTTCTCCCCGCCCATCATTCAGCCGCTCCCGCTGGACAGCTAGTGTGGCCAGAGTATCTCCCAGCTGGGTCAGCACCGCAGCCAGCACTGCCAGGTCCTCCGCGGGAAGGCTGTCGTACAGCGCATTGGCGGTCCCCGTTACCAGCAGAGTCAATTCTCTCGGATCCACAGGCATCCCCCCTGCCAGTATATGAAAATCCGCCGCCGGAAAAGCACCGGCGGCGGCAAACACAGTTCTTTTTCAGTTCAAGGTATCCCCTTTGGCAGCAAAAAGCTGCTCCACCCGTAGAGCAGTCAGGGGATGGTCCTGCAGCGCCGGGTCCTGCTCCATCAGTGTCTCCGCCGCTGCTCGGGCCTCCTGGAGCAGCGCCATGTCGCAGCTGAGATCCGCCACCTTCAGGGCAGGCAGTCCGTGCTGCCGCTGGCCAAAAAAGTCACCGGGTCCCCGCAGGCACAGATCCTCCTCCGCAATTTTAAAGCCATCCGTGGTCTTGGTCATCACTTGCAGGCGCTGTCGGGTCTCCTCATTGCGGTTATCGGAGATGAGAATGCAGTAGGACTTGTGCTGCCCTCGGCCTACCCGGCCCCGGAGCTGGTGGAGCTGACTGAGGCCAAAGCGGTCCGCATCCTCCACCACCATCACTGTGGCATTGGGCACGTCCACTCCCACCTCCACCACTGTGGTAGACACCAGAATGTGGACCTCCCCGGCGGCAAAGGCAGCCATGACAGTCTCCTTCTCCTTAGCTTTCATGCGGCCGTGGACATAGCCTACCTTCAGCTCCGGGAAAACCTGGGTCTGGAGCATCTTCGCGTACTCCGTCACCGCCTTGCGCTCGTCGGGGATGGCGTCGTTCTCCTCCACCATAGAGCAGATCATATAGGCCTGGCGGCCCTCCGCCACCTGCCGTTGGATGAACTCCCACACCCGCTGATGGTAGGCAGAGGTGACGGCAAAGGTGTCAATCTTCTGCCGCCCCGGGGGCAGCTCATCGATCACCGACACGTCCAGGTCTCCGTAGATGATGAGGGCTAACGTCCGGGGTATGGGGGTGGCCGACATGACCAGCAGATGGGGATTCTCCCCCTTGGCAGACAGAGCTGCCCGCTGGTCTACACCAAAACGGTGCTGCTCATCGGTGACCACCAGCCCCAGATGATGGTAGGCCACGTCGGCGCTGATGAGGGCGTGGGTGCCGATGGCCACCTGGGCCTCCCCCCTCTCCAGCCGCCCCAGGGCTTCCCGGCGCTGCTTGGCGGTGAGGCTGCCGGTGAGGAGGACGCAGGATATCCCCAGCTTCTCCATAAGGGGTCCAAGGCCCTGGTAATGCTGCTCCGCCAGGATCTCCGTAGGGGCCATGAGAGCCGCCTGGCAGCCATTGCGGACGGCACAGGCCATGGCAGCGGCGGCCACCATAGTTTTGCCGGAGCCCACATCCCCCTGGACCAGCCGGTTCATGGGCCGCCCGGAGGCAAAATCCGCCAGAATCTCCCCAACGGCCCGCTGCTGGGCACCAGTGAGGGAGAAGGGCAGCGCGGCGTAAAAGGCGGAAATATCCGTATCCCCGAAGGGGCGGCACCGCAGGCCGTCCCGCCGCCGGCGCAGCTTCTTGAGACCGATGGCCAGCAGGAACAGCTCCTCAAACACCAGCCGCCTCCGGGCGTCGGCCAGTTCCTTTTCATCGCCGGGGAAGTGGATCTTCTCATAGGCGTAGCCGGTGTGGCAGAGGCCGTGCTCCTGCCGCACCTCATCGGGCAGGGGGTCCGCCAGCAGGTTCCGGCAGGCGGCAAGCCCCTGCTCCATGGCCCGGATCAGTGTCAGCTGGCTGATGCCGGCGGTGAGGGGGTAGATGGGAACGATCCGCCCGGTAAGCTCCCGCCGCCCCTCCTTCTCCACCACCGGGTTGGTCATGGTCTTGCGCAGGGGGTTCCCTTCTGCCTTGCCATAGAAGGTATAGGTCTCTCCGGGAATCAGGCTTGTTTTCCGATAGGCCTGGTTGAAAAAGGTGATATCCAGAGTGCCGCTCTCGTCCACCGCCCGGAGCTTCACCAGCTCCAGTCCCTTGCGGATGCGGCTGAGAGTGGGAGTGGCGGCTACCATGGCCTCCACGCAGGCGCTCTCCCCGTCCTGGAGGTCTTTGATCTTTACGATTCCCCTGCGGTCATCGTAGGCCCGGGGGAAGTAGGAAATGAGATCCTGGAGGGTGCGGATACCCAGCTTCTCCAGGGCCTTGGCCTTCTGCTCCCCTACGCCTTTGATATACCGCACGTCGGTACCCAGATCCGCCATGTCCGCTCCCCTCCTCTCCTGTCCGTCAGGATCACACCTGACGGCTGATATACTCAATAAATTGATATTCCAGCGTCCCGTCGGACACGATGGCCCCGGAGCGAAGCACCTGCCACTGAGGCAGAGTGTCCAGGTCTGGAAAATATACATCACTCTCCGGCCGGGCATAGACCCGGGTGAGGTAACACAACCGGCAGTGGGGCAGCATCTGGCGGTAGATCTCCCCGCCGCCGATGACCCACACCTTCTCCGGGTCCTCTCCGGCTACCAGGGACAGCACCTCCTCCACCGAGGCCGCTGTCTCCACTCCCTCCCGGGCAAAGTCCTTCTGCCGGGTGAGAACGATATTCCGCCGCCGGGGCAACGGCTTTCCCCCCGGCATAGAATCCAGGGTCTTTCGCCCCATGATCACGGTACCGCCGGTAGTCAATGCCCGGAACCGCTTCATATCCTCCCCGATATGGAAGAGAAGGTCGTTTCCCTTTCCGATGCCCCAGTCGAGGCTCACTGCTGCGATAGCATTCATCAGATAGCCACCTCGATCTTATCGTCAAAGGGCCAGGGGTCGTAGCCCTCCAGCTGAAAGCTGTCCACGGTGAAATCGTAGAAATTCTTCACATCCGGGTCGATGATGAGACGGGGCGCAGGCCGGGGCTCCCGTTTGATGATCTTCTCCACCAGGGGTACATGTCTATCATAGATATGGCAGTCGGCGATCACATGGACCAGTTCCCCGGCCTCCAGCCCCGCGTGGCGGGCCATCATATGGACCAGGACAGCGTACTGGCACACGTTCCAGTTGCTGGCAGTGAGCATGTCCTGGCTGCGCTGGTTCAAAATGGCGTTGAGTGTATTGCCGCTGACGTTGAAGGTCATGGAGTAGGCGCAAGGGTACAAGCCCATCTCACTGAGATCGTGGTGGTTGAAGATGTTGGTGAGCATCCGGCGGCTGGCGGGGTTCTCCTTCAGGTCCTTCAGAATCCGGTCCACCTGGTCATACCAGCCGTCGTTGTACTTATGCTTGACCCCCAGCTGATAGCCGTAGGCCTTGCCGATGGTGCCCTTCTCATCCGCCCAGGCATCCCAGATCCGGCTGTGAAGCTCGTGGGTGTCGTTGGACTTCTTCTGCCAGATCCACAGCAGCTCATCCACGCAGGACTTGAAGTAGGTCCGCCGCAGGGTCATGATGGGAAATTCCTTCCGCAGGTCATAGCGGTTCACCACGCCGAATTTCTTCACCGTGTGAGCGGGAGTTCCGTCCTCCCAGCGGGGCCGGACGGCGAGATCTGTGTCCCAGTATCCGTTGTCCAGGATATCCCGGCAGACGTCGATAAATACCTGATCCGCATAGCTCATAGTCGTTCCTCCTTTATCTGATCCGGTTTGCCGGAATCTCACCGGTCTTTTCCGCAAGCTTTGCCCCCAGCTGCCACAGCAGAGGCTCAAAATCAACGCCCTCCCGCTTTGGGTAATCCTGCTCCGCCGTCCGCCGGGCGCACAGTGCGGTAAAGTCCGCCGCCAGGGCCGCGGCGGTGGGGAGATCCATCCCCCGGACCAGTCCGCCGGTGAGGACGCTGGCAAATATGTCCCCAGTGCCGTGGAAGCTTCCCTCCACCCGAGGTGCCGATACGATCTCCACATCCCCGGTCTCCCGGTCAAAGCAGGCCGCGCCGATGCGGTCCGGTGCCAGAGATACGCCCGTAAGTACCACAGAACGCCGACCCTTCAGGCTGAGCTCCTTCGCCCACCGCCGGCAGTCCTCCTCCCGGTCCAGGGTAACCTCGTCATAAGCCTTCCCCAGCAGGATAGCCGCCTCCGTCCGGTTGGGAACGATCACATCCGCCAGGCGGCTGAGCTCCTGTACGCCCTGACACAGCTCAGGGGTGTAGGTCCGATAGGGCTTGCCGTTGTCCCCCATCACCGGATCGATCACCACCAGGGTACCCTTCCGCCGAAAAGTGCGGATAAAGCTCCCCGTCAGGCCGATCTGCCGGCGGCTGCCCAAAAAGCCGGTATAGATCCCGCTAAAGCCCAGCTTCAGATCCTGCCAGTGTGCGGTAATCGCCGCCATCTCATCGGAGAGGTCCAGGAAGGTGTTTCCGCTGAAGCCGCCGGTATGCGTAGAGAGGAGGGCTGTAGGCACCGGACAGCACTGGAGCCCCATGGCGGAGAGAGTAGGCATGACAATGGTCAAAGAACAACGTCCAAAGCAGCTGAGGTCGTGGACAGCAGCGACGCGGGGCGTATGCATGGCGGAAATCCTTCCTTTTCCTCCCCCACCTTTGGTGGGAGAATTTTTTTGATACGCAGTCAATTATAGGGTATTTCCATTCTTCTTGCAAGAGGCGGCCGCCGGGTTCTCAGGAAGCTGCCAGCAGATAAGCCGGCTTGCCTCGGTTTCAAAATTTTCTAGTTTCAAAATTCCCCGTTTACAAACCCGTTTGCCATGAGGTATAATGCATAGGTGCAGTTGGCAGGCATTTTAAAATCTCAGCTGTGTTGGATTCATATACTTTTGTACCACAGAAGCTTTGCCGCTGATTTTGTGTCTGATTAAAAAACTGGACATGCGCCTGTGATGGAATTGGTAGACATGCGAGATTTAGGTTCTCGTGCAGCAATGCGTGCGGGTTCGAGTCCCTTCAGGCGCACCAAAAAGAAAGGCACGCCGCTGGCGTGCCTTTCTTTATGGGTTCCGCCGCCCAGAGGGCGGCTCCACCCTTCGGTGATTGAAATGCTCGAGGTAAATGAATTGCCCCTGCGCCGAGGTTTTCGCCTCAGGCGAAAACGCTCGTACGGCGCAAAAGCGCCGCCCCGCCGTGCTGGGCCCCATGTCCTGCTGGCATCTATATTGCTGCGATGTTCCATCGTCGGAGCAAGCTTTGCAAAGCTTGCTCCGATTTTTTGAAAAGCTGCCTCTCAGGGGTTTTTCCTTCTCTTTTCCCTTTACACCTTCCGGAAAATCTGCTATATTATCATTATTATCGACCATAATTTCATAGGCAGCGATGCCGCACACGGGGGAAGTCCGGTGGGATGCCGGCGCAGTCTTACCTCTACTGTATGTGCCCTTTGGGCGCGAGCCAGATTACCCGGCGGCATTTTTACCAGTGCTCTTAGGTGGAGAGACTGGGTTACCGTCCTGTATGCCGGTACGCTCTCTCCCCCGGGAGAGGGCGTTTTTTTCTTGCAGAAGCCCGCGTAACCGGTCGAATCTTGTCCTCTCAGGAACAAAAGTCTTTCACACTCATTCACACAAGGAGGAGCACTATGATCCATTTTGTTGGCGCCGGCAGCGGCGGCGCGGACCTGATCACCGTCCGGGGCGCCCGCCTCCTGGGGGAGGCGGACTGCATCATCTATGCCGGCAGTCTGGTCAACCCCGATGTTCTCCAATACGCAGGCCCCTCCTGTACCCTCTACGACAGCGCCGGCATGACGCTGGAGGAGGTGATCGACCGCATGGCGGAGAACGAGCGGGCGGGAAAGAGCACCGTCCGCCTCCACACCGGAGACCCCAGCCTCTATGGGGCCATCCGGGAGCAGATGGACCGGCTGGATGCGCTGTCCCTCCCCTACGATGTGACGCCGGGAGTCTCCTCCTTCTGCGGCGCGGCGGCAGCCCTCCAGGCGGAATACACCCTTCCCGACGTGAGCCAGAGCGTCATCATCACCCGCATGGCAGGCCGCACCCCGGTGCCGGAGGGCGAGGCCCTGCGGAAAATGGCCAGCCACGGCTGCACCATGGTTCTCTTCCTCTCCACCGGTCTTCTGGAGGATGTGGAGCGGGAGCTTTTGGCCGGCGGCGCCTACACCCCCGACACCCCCGCCGCCATCGTCTACAAGGCCACCTGGCCGGACGAGAAGGTATTCCGCTGCACGGTGGGCACCCTGGCTCAGACCGCCCGGGACAACCACATCACCAAGACTGCCCTCATTACCATCGGCGGCTTCCTGGGCACGGACTATGAGCGCAGTAAGCTCTATGACCCTTCCTTCACCCACGGTTTCCGGGAGGCCACAATATGAACGCTGCGGTGATCGCCTTCACCCGCCGTGGCGCACAGCTGGGAGCCCTGGCAGCGAAGCGACTGGACGCCTCCCTCCACGTACCACCCCGTCTGGCGCAGGAACTGGGGGAGTCGGCCTATGACTCTCTGGCGTCCTGGACAGCAGAACACTGGGACAGCTGTCGGGCCCTCATTTTTATCGGAGCCTGCGGCATTGCCGTCCGGGCCATCGCGCCCTACGTCCGGGACAAATTTACCGATCCCGCCGTGGTGGTTATGGACGAGGGCGGGCACTTTGTGATTCCTCTCCTCTCCGGCCACGTGGGCGGCGCCAACGACCTGGCCCGGACTCTGGCGGAGCTCACCGGGGCCCAGGCGGTGATCTCCACCGCTACTGATGTAAACGAACTCTTTGCCGTGGACCTGTGGGCCCGGGACAAGGGCCTTGCCATCACCGAGCGGCAGCTGGCCAGGGACATCTCCGCGGCGGTGCTGGAGGGAACGCCGGTGGGCTTTGCCTCTGATTTTGCCTTGGCATGTCCGCCGGGCCTCAGCTCCCGGCAGGAGGAGCTGGGGATCCGCGTCACCTGCCGGAGAGGCGGCGGGCCCTTTGCCCGGACCCTCCGTCTGATACCCCGGTGTCTCATTCTGGGCATCGGCTGCCGCCGGGGCGCGGATGAATCCGCCATTGCCCGGGCGGTAGACGCCGCTCTTCAGAAGGCCGGTCTGGACCCCCAGGCGGTCCAGGCGGCGGCTACTATTGATCTGAAGGCGGAGGAGCCGGGTCTGCTGGCCTTCTGCCGGAACCGGAAGCTGCCCCTGCGGATCTACAGCGCCGGGGAACTCTCCGCCGTGCCCGGTACCTTTACCCCCTCCGCCTTCGTCCAGTCCGTCACCGGGGTGGACAACGTGTGCGAGCGGGCGGCGGCGGCCCGGGGCGGGACGATCCTGCTGGGCAAGACGGCCCGTGACGGCGTCACTGTGGCCATCGCCCTGGAGGCCCCCTTCGCGGAGGGATCTCCCCAAATTTAAGAGTAAGCGAGTGTGACAGAGGATGAAGCTGACTGTTGTGGGCCTGGGGCCCGGCGCCGGGGAGGATCTCACCGGCCGTGCCCGCCGGGCCATTGAAAATGCGGACCTGGTGGTGGGCTACACCGCGTATATCGCCCTCATCCGGGACCAGTTTCCCGGCAAGGAGATGACCGCCACCGGGATGAAAAAAGAGGTGGACCGCTGCCGCCTGGCGGTGGAGGCCGCTGCGGCGGGGAAGAACGTGGCTGTGGTGTGCTCCGGGGACTCCGGGGTCTACGGCATGGCGGGACTCATCTACGAGGTGGCCCGGGACTATCCCCCCATCGACATCGAGGTGGTCCCCGGCATCACCGCCGCCTGCGGCGGAGCCGCAGTGCTGGGCGCGCCTTTGACCCATGATTTCGCCGTCATCTCCCTGAGCGATCTTCTCACCCCCTGGGAGAAAATTGAAAAGCGGCTGGAGGCCGCCGCAGCGGCGGACTTCGTCATCTGCCTCTACAACCCCCGCAGCCGCAGCCGCTCCGACTACCTGCGGCGGGCCTGCGACATCCTGCTGGCCCGGAAATCACCGGACACGGTGTGCGGCTTTGTCCGGAACATCGGTCGGGAGGGGGAGCGGGCGGTGACGCTGACCCTGGCGGAGCTGCGGGAGAACACGGAGGTGGATATGTTCACCACCGTCTTTATCGGCAACTCGGAGACTGCCCTCATGGGTGGAAAGATGGTCACCCCCCGGGGCTATCTCCAGCGGGGTGAGGCGTGACCTTTTTTCTTCCGCCCCGGGACTACCGGCGGCGGACCTACTCGAAATGCAAGGAGGCGGACAGATGAAGGTATATCTTGTGGGCGTAGGTCCGGGCAGCAGCGCCACCATGACCCTGGCGGCCCGGGAGGCCATCGCCGCCTCCCCGCTGCTCATCGGCGCGCCCCGGCTCCTGGCGGGATACGACGGCAAGACCTGTCTGCCCCTGATCGCCGCCGGGGACATTGCCGCTGCCATTGACAGTGCGGAGCGGGGTCCGGCGGCGGTGCTGCTCAGCGGCGACGTGGGCTTTTACTCCGGGGCCAAGAACCTCTACCCCCTCCTCTCCCGGCACGAGGTGGAGACCATCCCCGGCGTCAGCAGTCTGGTGTACTTCTGCGCCCGGCTCCGCATCCCCTGGCAGGACGTCTTCCTGGTCTCCGCCCACGGCCGCAGCCACAATGCCCCCGGCGCGGTCCAGAGCCACCAGCGCACCTTTGTGCTCACCGGCGGCAATTACCGGGCGGGAGATCTCTGCGCCCAGCTGACGGAGTGGGGCCTGGGCCATGTGACGGTCCACGTGGGGGAGCGCCTGAGCTACCCCGACGAGCGGATCGTCACCGGCGCCGCTGAGGAACTGGCGGGCCGGGAATTTGACTCCCTGGCGGTGGTGCTGGCGGAGAATCCCGCCCCCATCCACCGGCCATACAGCGCCCCCGCCCTCCCGGACAGCGCCTTCCTCCGGGACAAGGTGCCCATGACCAAGGAGGAGATCCGCGCCCTGGTCCTCTCCAAGCTCCATTTGCTGCCCCACCACACCCTCTGGGACGTGGGGGCGGGCACCGGCTCGGTGTCCGCCGAGGGGGCCCTGGCGGTGCCGGAGGGCCGGGTGTTCGCCGTGGAGCGGAAGGAGGAGGCCCTGGCCCTGCTGGAGCGGAACAAGGCCGCTCTGGGCCTTACCAACCTCCACATCGTCCCCGGCGCCGCGCCGGAGGCCCTCGGCGGCCTGCCGGCCCCGGACCGGGTGTTCCTGGGGGGCTCCTCCGGGAACATGGAGGCCATTCTCCGCTGCGCCCTGGCGCAAAACCCGGCGGTCCGGATCGTGGTCACCGCCGTCACCCTGGAGACGGTGGCGGAGACCGTGCAGTGCTTCGCCCGCCTGGAGCTTACGGACACGGACATGGTCCAGATCGCCGCCACCCGGGTGCGGGAGGCGGGGCGCTACCATCTGATGGACGCCCAGAATCCGGTGTGGGTCCTGGCCGGCGAGACGGCGGCCGGCCCCGCAGCGTCCCACGGGAGGTAATCTATGAGAAAAGCGATACTGGCGGTGTCCTTCGGCACCACCTTCCCCGATACCCTTGAAAAAAATATTGCCGCCATCGAGGCGGACCTGGCCGCCGCCTTTCCGGACCGCGTTCTGCGCCGGGCCTTCACCAGCGGCATGGTGATCCGCCGCCTGCGGGAGCGGGACGGGCTGGAGATCGACAACGTGGCCCAGGCTCTGGAGCGGCTGCGGCAGGAGGGCTTTACCGACGTGGTGGTCCAGGCCACTCATGTGATGAACGGCGACGAATACGACAAGCTCCGGGCCCTGGCGGTCCCCTACGAAGGGGTCTTCTCCCGCCTTGCCTTCGGCGCGCCGCTGCTGTCCTCCACCCGGGACTACCGGGAGACGGCGGCGGCCCTGCTGGAGCGGCTGCCGGAGCAGGAGCCGGGGCAGGCGGTGGTCCTCATGGGCCACGGCACCGTCCACCACGCCAACGCCGTCTACGCCGCCCTGGAGTACGTGCTCCGGGACGCGGGGCGGCGGGATATCGCCGTCGGCACCGTGGAGGGCTACCCGGAGTTCGGGGAGATCTGCCGCCGGCTGGAGGAGATGGGGGACGTGCGCCGGGTGGTGTGTATGCCCCTCATGGTGGTGGCCGGCGACCACGCCAAAAACGACCTGGACGGCGAGGACGAGAACTCCTGGCGCTCCATGCTCACCGCCCGGGGCTATCAGGTCCGCTGTATCCTGGAGGGGCTGGGGGAGAACCCGGCCATCCGCGCCATTTTTGTCCGCCACGCCAAAGAGGCGGCTGAGAAGTAAACAAAAGGAATCCGGGACACCGTCCCGCTTCCAATAAAGAGGTCCGCGGTTCTCCCTCTCCGGAGGGAGATCAAAAGGGAAGCTGGGTGCAAATCCCACACAGTCCCGCTGCCGTAAGGAGGAGCCTCGCCGCAAGATGTCACTGGGAAACCGGGAAGGCGCGGAGAGGCGATGAGCCCAAGTCGGAATACCTGCCGCGGATCGGTACCACTACTCTACGAGCGATGGAGGAGGTGAGACAATGATTGGTTGTCACAAAGCGGCCCCCGGGTAGGGGCGCGGAACGTTTCCGCCAAGTCCTTGCCAAATAAAAAAAGAAAGGAATGATCGTATGAAACGTTCTGTCTGGAAAATCTGTTCCCTGCTGCCCCTGGCGCTGGCCCTTCTCACAGTACCAGCCGGGGCCATGCACATTGCGGAGGGCTATCTCCCCGTTCCATGGGCCTTCGGCTGGATGGCCGTATGCGTGCCCTTCGTGGTGGCGGGATTCCTGTCCATCAAGAAGAAAGTGGCGCTGGAGCCCCGGGCCAAGGTGCTGCTGGCCATGTGCGGGGCCTTTGCCTTCGTCCTCAGCGCGCTGAAAATCCCCACCATGTTCGGCTCCTGCTCCCATCCCACCGGCGTGGGGCTGGGGACCATTCTCTTCGGGCCTACCGCCACCACGGTGCTGGGCCTCATCGTCCTTCTGTTTCAGGCTCTTCTGCTGGCCCATGGCGGCCTTACCACCCTGGGGGCCAACGTATTTTCCATGGCCATTGTGGGCCCCTTCGTGTCCTTCGGCCTCTACACTCTGCTGAAAAAAGCGGGCGCAAAGCCCGCCCTGGCGGTATTTGCGGCGGCAGCCCTGGGAGATCTCGCCACCTATGTGGTCACCTCCATCCAGCTGGGCGTGGTCTACGGCAACTACCTGGAGTACCTCTCCATTTTTGCCCTGACCCAGATCCCATTGGCCATTGCCGAGGGGCTTCTCACCGTGGTGGTGTTCAACGTGCTGGAGAAATACGCCAAAGAGGACCTGCGGGCCCTGGCGGTGCTGTAAAGGAGGCGGCGACATGAAACTGTGGCAAAAAAACCTGATTTTGATTCTGATCGTGGTCCTCATCGCCGCCGTGCCTCTGTGGCTGTGCCGGGACGCGGCGTTCGGCGGGGCGGACGGTCTGGCGGAGGAGCTGATCGTGGAGACCCACCCGGACTATGAACCCTGGTTCTCCCCCCTCTTTGAGCCCGCCAGCGGTGAGATCGAATCTTTGCTTTTTGCCCTGCAGGCAGCGCTGGGAGCGGGAGTGATCGGCTTTATTCTGGGCCGTATGACCGCCAAGAAGCCAAAGGAGGCAGCGTAGCATGGGGACGGATCGCTGCGCCTATCTGTCCCGACTGCGGCGGGTGGATCCGGTGCCTAAAATCTGGCTGGCCCTGACAGCGCTGCTTCTCTGTGTGCTGGTGGACAGCCTGGCAGTAGGAATATTCACCCTTGGGGCCCTGTCGGCTCTCAATCTGTCCCTGGGAGGACAAAAGGCCGGCGACCTGTTCCATTTCCTGAAGGTGCCTATGACCTTTCTGATCATCGGCTGCCTGCCTATCATTCTGCGCCCTATCGGGACGGCGGAGGCCCTCTGGGCCTTCCGCCTCCTGGGGCGTTGGACCTGGGGCGTCACGGCGGAGAATCTGCGTCTGGGGCTTCTGGTACTCTGCAAGGCCATGGGAGCGGTATCCGCCATGTACTTTCTCTCCATGAATACCCCTATGACCGACCTCACCATGGCTCTGGAGCGGCTCCATGTGCCCAGACTTTTCGTGGAGCTGACAGAGCTTATCTACCGCTTTATCTTTCTTCTGGCCGGAGAGGCGGGCCGCATCCGGGTGGCCCAGGAGGCCCGGCTGGGCTATCGGGATTTCAAGGGGTCTATGCAGGCCCTGGGGACCCTTCTCAGCACAGTGTTCGTCCGTTCCCTCCGCCGGGGGGACCGGGTGTTCTCTGCTCTGGAGAGCCGGGGCTACACCGGTGTTCTCATCACTCTGCCGGGGCAGTATGCCTCTGGCCGCTGGCTCTACGGGCTCACTGCCGCCATTGCCGTCTGCCAGCTGCTGATCCTGGCGGCGGAAAGGAGGCTCCTGCCGTGAGCTATGCCATTGAGACGAGGGATCTCACCTATACCTACGCCGACGGCACGCCCGCTCTGAAGGGAGTCTCCTTCGGAGCGGAAGCGGGAAAAGTCACCGGCATTCTGGGCGGCAACGGAGCCGGCAAATCCACCCTGTTTCTCAACCTCAACGGTGTGCTCACTCCTCAGTCTGGCCAGGTTCTCCTGGACGGAGCACCCGTCTCCTATGCCCGCCGGGATCTGCCGGAGCTCCGCCGCCGGGTGGGGCTGGTGTTCCAGGACCCGGACGATCAGCTCTTCTCTGCCGACGTGTACCGGGATATCTCCTTCGGGGCGGTGAATCTTGGGCTCCCCGAGGCGGAGGTCCGCCGCCGGGTGGAGGACGCCATGGTCCGCACCGGCGTGACTGCCCTCCGGGACAAGCCTACCCACGCCCTCTCCTATGGGCAGAAAAAGCGGGTGGCCATCGCCGGGGTGCTGGTGATGGAGCCCAGCGTCATGATCCTGGACGAGCCCACAGCGGGCCTTGACCCCCAGGGGGTCAGCGACATCATGGGGCTTCTCCGAGAGATCCGGGAAAAGCTGGGCATCACCATTATCCTCGCCACCCACGATATGGACATCGTCCCGCTCTACTGCGATCAGGTTTATCTTCTCAGCGGCGGGCGGATCGCCGCCGGCGGAACGCCGGAGGAGCTGTTTTGCCGTCCGGAACTGCTGCGGGAAAACCACCTGCGTCTGCCCCGGATCGCCCATCTCATGGAGATCCTCCATGACCGGGACGGGGTGGACGTAAGCCGCAGTGCCGCCACCATTTCCGCCGCTCGTCACGAGATTCTGGGTCTGCTGGACCAGGAGCCGTGACACCGGCACTCACATCTCTCACAAAGGAGCACACACAACATGACCAGAGGAACCCTCTACGGCCTGGGGGTAGGCCCCGGCGACCCGGAGCTTCTGACCCTGAAAGCAGTCCGCCTGCTGCGGGAAGCGGACGTGATCGCCGCCCCCGACAAGGGCAGCGGGGAAAAGACCGCGCTGACTATCGTAAAGGACTACATCCAGGGCAAGCCTCTCCTGCCCTGCGTCACCCCTATGGTCCGGGACCGGCAGGTGCTGGACGCGGCCCACGACCAGATCGCAGACAGCATCTGCGCCCTTCTGAAGGAAGGGAAAAATGTGGTCTTTATTACCCTGGGGGATCCCACGGTCTACTCCACCTACATGTATGTCCATCGGCGGGTGCTGGAGCGAGGATATGAAGCGGTGCTGGTACCCGGCGTCCCCAGCTTCTGTGCCGCGGCGGCCCGGCTGGGCCGCAGTCTCTGCGAGGGGAGCGAGCGGCTTCTCATCGTCCCCGCCAGCCACAAGGATGTGGGGGACTGCCTGGAAGTGGACGCCAACCTGGTGTTCATGAAGGCGGGCCGGGAGATCGGGGCCCTGAAGGAGACCCTCCGCAGCCATAATCTTCTGGACCGGGCCAGCCTCGCCGCCAACTGCGGCATGGAGGGCGAGCAGCTCTGGGAGCGCTTCGGGGACACACCGGAGGACACCGGCTATTTCTCCATTGTGCTGGTGAAAAAGGGGGAGAATGCATGAGCCGCTTTCCCCTCTTCATCGACCTTGCCGGACGGCGGGCTGTGGTCATCGGCGGCGGGACCGTGGGTCTTCGCCGGGCGGCGGCCCTGCGGGATTTCGGCGCAGTGGTGACCGTGATCTCCCCCACCCTATCCGGCCCCATGCCGGATGTGATCTACCTGCCCCGGCCCTATCGGACCGGGGATCTGGCTGGGGCTTTCCTGGTGGTAGCCGCCACTGACGACAGCGCCGTAAATGCTGCCGCCGAGGAGGAGGCCCGGCGCCTGGGGATTCTCTTCAACCGCTCTGACGATCAGAGCCGGTGCGACTTCTTTTTCCCCGCCCTGTGTCAAGGGGCAGGTCTGGTGGCCGGCGTGACGGGCGACGGCAGCGACCACCACAAAACCGCGGAGGCGGCCCGCCGGATCCGCCGCGTATTGGAGGAATTGTCATGACCATTACCATCGGCAGCCGGGAGAGCGCCCTGGCGATCATTCAGTCGCAGATCGTCATGTCCGCCATCCAGGCCGCCCACCCGGATCTCACGCTGGAGCTGGTCACCATGAAGACCACCGGCGACAAGATTCTGGACCGCACATTGGACAAGATCGGCGGCAAAGGTCTCTTCGTCAAGGAGCTCAGCGCCGCCCTCCGGGAGGGCCGGGTGGACCTTACGGTCCACAGCTGCAAGGATTTTCCCATGGAGGAGGACCCGGAGCTGCCTCTTGTTGCCTTCTCCCGGCGGGAGGATCCCCGGGATGTGCTGGTGCTGCCCGCAGGACAGACGGAGATCGACTTCTCCAAGCCTATCGGCTGCTCCAGCCTGCGGCGCTGCCTCCAGTTCCAGGTCCTCTTCCCCCAGGCCCAGATGGCCCCGGTCCGGGGCAACGTGCCCACCCGGCTGCGGAAGCTGGACGAGGGGCAGTTCTCCGCGCTGATCCTGGCGGGAGCGGGCCTAAAGCGGCTGGGCCTGGAGGACCGGATCTGCCGGGTCTTTTCTCCGGAGGAGATACTGCCCGCCGCCGGTCAGGGCATTCTGGCGGTGCAGTCCCGCTCAGACTTTGACCTCTCCCTGCTCTCCTGCGTGGATGACGCCGACAGCCGGGACTGTGCCCTCAGTGAGCGGGCCTTCGTCCACACCCTGGACGGCGGCTGCTCCTCCCCGGTAGCGGCCTACGCCACAGTGACCGGTGAGACCATTACCATTGACGGTATATATGTGGATAACGAAAATCAGCTCTATCGGGGCACCATCTCCGGCAGCCGCCGGGAGGGTCCTGCCCTGGCAGCGGAGCTGGCCCGTCAGTTGAAGGAGGGGGCGCAATGCGTGGTAAAGTAACGCTGGTCGGTGCAGGTCCGGGAGATCCGGGCCTTCTGACCCTGAAGGGCCGCAGGGCTCTGGAGCAGGCGGAGGTTGTGGTCTACGACCGGCTGGTAAGCCCCGCCATTCTCGCCATGATCCCGCCGAAGGCCCGGACCATCGACGTGGGCAAGGAGGCCTCCCACCACAAGGTACCCCAGCACCAGATCAACCAGATTCTGCTGGAGGAGGCCCTTGCGGGACACAATGTAGTGCGGCTCAAGGGTGGCGACCCCTTTGTGTTCGGCCGGGGCGGCGAGGAACTGGAGGGCCTTGCGGAGCTGGGTATTTCCTTTGAGGAGATCCCCGGCGTCACCTCCGCCATTGCCGCGCCCGCCTATGCCGGTATTCCGGTGACCCACCGGGACTACTGCTCCTCCGTCCATATCATCACCGGTCACCAGCAGGAGGGGAAGCCTTTGGCCATTGACTTCGAGGCCCTGGCACGGACAAGGGGCACCCTCATCTTTCTCATGGGGGTTACCGCCATGCCCGCCATCGTGGAAGGCTTGCTTCAGGCGGGCATGCCCCCCGACACCCCCGCCGCCATGGTGGAAAACGGCACCACCAGCGCCCAGCGCCGGTGCGACGCCACCCTGGCCACCCTGCCGGAGCGCGCTGCCGCCATGGGCATCCACAGCCCCGCCATTATTGTGGTGGGAGAGGTCTGTGCCCTGGCCCCCCGGCTGTGCTGGTTTGACAAGCTGCCGCTTCTGGGACAGAAAATTCTGGTGACCCGGCCCCGGGACCGCGCCGGGACCCTGTCGGAGAAGCTCCGGGCCCTGGGGGTGGATGTGTGGGAGTACCCCTGCATCGAGACGGTGCCCATCCTCCCCTGTCCCGCCATGACTGCCGCCCTGGCACATCTCACGGACTACCAGTGGCTGGTATTCACCAGCCCCGCCGGGGTGGAGGCCTTCCAGGCGGAACTCCATCGGATGGAGAAGGACAGCCGGTACCTCTCCGGTGTAAAGCTGGCTGCCATCGGCACCGGCACCGCCCGTGCCCTGGCGACCATGGGCCTCACCGCCGACTACATTCCCCCGGTCTATGATGCGGCCCACCTGGGCGAGGGCCTCCCCGCCCATGGGAAGGTGCTGATCCTCCGGGCGGAGACCGGATCTCCCGCCCTGACGGCGGCGCTGGACCGGCGGGCCATTTCCTACGACGACATTGCCGTGTACCGCACGGCGTATCAGAATCCCCGCTCCGAGGCCCTGCGGTGTGCCCTGGAGGCAGGTGAGGTGCCCTTTGTCACCTTTACCTCCGCCTCCACGGTAAAGGGACTTCTCGCCACCATCGGTGACGATGCAGACCTCTCCCGCTTTACCGGGCTCTGCATCGGGGAGCAGACCGCCGCTGAGGCACAGCGCCATGGTATCGCTGTCCAGATTGCCCGGGAGGCCACCATTGACGCCCTGGTAGATCTGGCCGGGGAGGCCGCGGCACAATACAATCTTTTATCAGGAGCTGCTGTACTATGAATCTTACCAACCGTCCCCGCCGCCTGCGCCGCACCGATGAGGTGCGCCGGCTCTGCCGGGAGACCCGGCTGTCCTCCGACAGTCTCATCTACCCTATTTTCATCGACCAGACCCTTTCCGGCGTGCGGCCCATTGAGAGCCTGCCGGGACAGAACCACTATGGTCTGGACAGCGTGACCCAGGCAGTGGAGGAATGCCTTTCCCACGGCGTCAACCACTGCATGCTCTTCGGCCTCCCCAGCTACAAGGATGCCTGCGGCTCCTCCGCCTGGGCAGAGGACGGGGTGGTGCAGCAGGCTGTCCGTGCCATCAAGGCCGCATACCCCGATTTTCACGTCATTACCGATGTATGTATGTGCGAGTACACCGACCACGGCCACTGCGGCATCCTCTGCGGCCACGAGGTGGACAACGACAAGACCCTGGAGGTGCTCTCCCGGACCGCCCTCAGCCATGTGAAGGCCGGGGCCGACATGGTGGCCCCCAGCGACATGATGGACGGCCGCATCGCCGCCATCCGGGAGACCCTGGACGCCAACGGCTTTGCCATGACTCCCATCATGGCCTACTCCGCCAAGTATGCTTCCGCTTTCTACGGTCCCTTCCGGGCAGCGGCGGGGTCCGCTCCCTCCTTCGGCGACCGCAAGGGCTACCAGATGGACCCTCATAACCGCCGGGAAGCCCTGAAGGAGTGTGCCTTGGACGTATCCGAGGGCGCCGACATTCTGATGGTAAAGCCCGCGTTGAGTTATCTCGACGTGATCCGGGAGTGCCGGGACGCCTTCCAGCTGCCTCTGTGCGCCTACTCCGTGTCCGGGGAGTACGCCATGATCAAGGCAGCCTCCGCCGCCGGACTTGTTGACGAGTACCGAGTCATGTGTGAGACCGCCCTGAGCATCTTCCGGGCGGGAGCGGACATGCTCATTACTTACTACGCCAAGGAACTGGCCGACGCCATCCATAAGGGCGACATCGGCTGATCTGCCCGCCTTGCTTTTGGGCGTGGTCCCCATTTTTACTGCCGTCCGGCAGCGGATAGGAGGAATCTCTATGAACGATCCCATCGGCGTCATCCACGGGCGTTTTCAGATGCTCCACCTGGGGCACATGGAATATCTGCTGGCCGGAAAGGCCCGGTGTCAGCGGCTCATCATCGGCATCTCCAACCCCGATGCCACCGTCACCCGCTTCAACAGCGCCAGCCCCCATCGCTCCCAGCAATCTGCCAACCCTTTGACCTACTTTGAGCGCTACGAGATGATCCGGGGCTCTCTGCTGGAGAGCGGCGTGGCCCGAGAGGAATTTGACATTGTCCCCTTCCCGGTGAACTGCCCGGAGCTCATCTTCAACTACGTTCCCCGGGAGGCCAAGTTCTACATGACCCTCTACGACCAGTGGAGCCTGGAGAAAAAGGCCATGCTGGAGCGCCTGGGCTGCGATGTGGAGGTCATGTGGCAGCGCACCGACGCTGAGAGACTCACCAGCGGCACGGAGGTCCGGGACCTGATCCGCGCCGGGAAGCCCTGGGAGCACCTGGTGCCCCCCTTTGTCTATGCCTACATGACTGCTCATGGCATTGACCGCCGTCTCCGGGAGGAGCCGTGACCACTCTGAAAAATAGGAGGACCTCCGCGCTTGCAGCGCGGAGGTCCTCCTATTTTATTTTTCTTTCTCGGCGGTTTTCTCCCGCTTTTCCCGTCTGATACAGCGGACATAGGCTCCCATCGGCACCAGCGCCACCAGGAGGCTTACCCAGATCAGAACCTGGTGGTAGTCGTAGCTGTAGTAGACGCCTCCCTCCCCGATCTTCGGCAGAGGCACCGGATCAATAGGCATACCGTAATCCGAGGAAAGGGTCTTGATATTCAGGATGTGGACCACCGGGATCTGGTCCCGAAGAAACAGCTGCACAAGGCCTGTGGAGTTGTCGTGCTCCGGCAGCTCCGTGATGATGCCACCGCCGGTGTGGGTCAGTACCGGACTGTCTCCGAAGGACTGCTCGTTCCCCCCCACATTCACAAAGCAGACGATCTCCCGGCCTTCTCGGTAGAGATCGTAGCGCTCATTGATGCTGCGGACAATATCCTCATCGTAGAGGAAGGTATAGCCCAGGCCCTCCAGCCGGGAAATGACCTCCTCTTTTACCTCGTCAGGCATTTCCGTCCCTTTGTCCTGCTCGCCTCCGATGGAGAAGCCGCTGCTCTTGTGGGAGAGAAGTCCCTCCTGCCAAAGGTAATGCTCCATATCCAAGTAGGTAAAATTCTGGTCGTTGGCTCCGTAGGTGGAGGAGCCAAAGGAGGCAATAATGGTGGGCTCCAGGCCCATGACCTCCGCCGCGCACAGTACGGCAATATTCATGGCCGGAAAGGAGCCGGAGCAGTTGACGGCGATCTCATCACCGGGCTGCAGCCCCAACTCGTTGAACATGTCCACTACCACTGCCGCCATATTGGGATTGGTGGTGGTCCGCTTGGCCTCCAGTTCTCCCAGGGTGGTGGTGATATAGGAGAAATCCTGGCCAATCATACCGGTATTGTTGACATCGTTGGCAGGGCTGGGCAGGATCCCCAGTTCCTCCTTCCGCTGCCGGATGCTGGCAAAGCACTGCGCCGCCAACTCCGCCGCAGCTGTTTTTACATCATAGTCCGCTGTAGGCACAGCCGTCCTGATCCCCATGACCAGGGCATAACCACCCGCCAGCAGGCAGAGGGCCAGCACCAACAGCCATTCCTTTCGTTTCATTCTGATACGCCCTCCTTCTGTGGCTATCTACCCTTCACAGCAGGGCGATCTGGAGCAGCCGGATAATGAGCACCACCACGCCCAGAGACAGCAGTGTCTTGCCGATCCCCTGCTTCTCCATGGTGCTGCCCAGGATGCCCGGCACCAGGTGTCCAATGGTCATGGACAGATTGTAGAACATGTAGGTGTTGCCAAACCACGCGAAACTGAAAAGGACCTTGAAGCACAGTCCTGCCACCAGGTACAGGGCAAACTTCCTGCGCCCATAGAGGATGGTGTAGTTGGAGAGGATCCTGACCACCAGCATGGCCGCCAGGGCGGTTACCACAGTGGCGGCGATCTTCACCGGCTCCTCGATGAACAGCACAAAGTAAAAAGGGACAATGATGCCGCCGGGCATCAGGCCCACCACGTCGGCAAAGATCAGGCTGATCAGCAGCGACAAAATCGCCAGTTCATTCATTTTCTGTTCCTCCCTCCAGGCAGCGGACGATCTCGTAGGCCGGGCCTTTGATATTGCCCACGCCCACCACAAGGCCATCCTCCGCCAGCTCCAGGATACTCCGCCAGTCCCGGCGCGCCTCTACCTGGGCCGCGCCGCAGCGCTTCAGGACGCGCACCGCCAGGCCCCGATTTTCTCCAATGACAATGATCTTCCGGCAGGGGACCTGCGGGAAGAAGCGGCGGGCGAAAAGAACCAGCCGGTCCGGCCGGTCCATGCGGTTGTTGAATACCACCGTCAGCGCCTCCCCCTCCTTCTGGTAGTGGGCCAGAACATTCTGGGTGGACTGGGGATCGTTGACGGAAAACAGGTTGAGGAAGCGAAGCTCCCCCCGGACATAGAGCTTGTTGGCTCCGAAGTCCTCCTGATAACCCTGTATATGCTTCTGGAAATCTGCATCCGAGATTCCCAGATATTTTCCAATTTCATAGGCAATGGCGAGATTTTCGTTGGTTGCCACAGCATTGGGCCGGCACAGCACCGCCTGGGTGCCCCGGCTGTCGCAGCGCTCCTTCAGGCGGGCAAAGGCGCCCTCGTCCGCCGTGAACAGCAAACCGTTCCGGGGGATCGTGGCGGAGAGGCTGTCCGCGATCTCCTCCAGGGTCTCCCCCATGACGAAGGTGTGGTCATAGCGCACATTGGTGATGACGTTCAGCTGACCCTTGACGATTTTGCTCTGGGCCACATCCTGCAGCACAGGGTCCACCGCCATGCACTCCAGAATCAGCACCTGGGCCTGCTCCCTGCTGGCCCTGCGGATCATGGACAGCTGCTCCCGGATATTGGCGGGGCCCAGCCGCCGGATGGGGTGCTCCTGGCCCCGGGTGTCGATATAGGCCGCGTCCGTCCCTGTGGTCTTGGTAAATACCCGGTAGCCTGCACCCCGCAGCACCGCGTCGATCAGTCGGCACACGCTGGTCTTTCCCCGGATGCCGTTGACATGGATGACCCACTGAAAGGAGGCCAGCCGCTTGTCGTTGGTTCGCTTCTCCCAGACCAGGTATCCCACATATCCGATTGTCAGCAAAAGTGCCAGATACAGCATAGACATTTCTCCTCTGGGCTCCGCTCCAGGCGGAGGCTCTGAAAACAGCCGAAAATCCCCCGAAAGTCCCCCGGTTTCCCGGAGGACTTTCTCGGAGGATCTCAGTCACTGCTCCGGTGCGCCGCCCCCGCGGCGCACCGGGCAGTACAGTGTTTTACATATGGCTTAGTCGTAGTACACACGCTCAGCAGGAGCGGTGGCGGGGTTGTGGTAGTAGGGAGCAAGACCGTTGGCCATAATCTCCTCATAGGTGGGGATACCCTCAATCGTAATAACCTGATCCGGATTGACGGTGTTGTTGACCTCAATGATCTTGGTAGCAACCGCAATATGACGGGCCACGCGCTTCTCAATGGGCCAGCCGTTCTCGTCGATAGGCGCATACAGCAGGCCACGGTCGCCAGCCATCATCACGAAGCGGTCCTTACCGCTCATCAGCAGCTCCTCATCGGTAATACCGCGGATACGGTCCAGCATAGGCTCGGCCACTTCCACCAGGTAGGAGGCGGCGTCAGAGTAGTCGCCCACCTCGCGGTGGCTCAGGCCGTGAAGGGCCGTGGGGGAGAACTCCATGCCCACAGGAACATCAAAGGTATTCGCCGTCAGGTCCATGGAAACCATGGCTGCCACCGCCTGTCCTTTTTCATGGACGACGATCGTGTTCTCAACGGTATACTCCAGCTCGGCCTCATGGAAGTCCAGCGTCATGTCGACGCCTTCCTGCCGGATGAGCTCCATGACAGCATAGTTGGTGCGCTCGGTGAGCAGACCATTGGCCTTACCAGGCCAGTTACGGTTGGTGTTACGGATATCCACGTTAGCCAGGGTCTGGCCGCTGGGATAGTGGATGTACACCTCAGGATCAGGCCAGGAATCCAGCTGGTTGGCGTGCCGATCACCGAAACGCCAGATCTTGGTGCCCCATTCGGTCTCATAGGTAAAGAACCGGGGATAGGCCTCACCCACACGGGTGTTGGTGGAGGCACTGTTGTTCTCACGGTCAATGATGATGACCTTGCCCTGGGTGACCTTCAGGTTTTCCACCATCAGAGACGCCGCCATAACACCGGCGGGCTCCTCAGGGTGGGTGCTGCCCCAGATCAGGAAGGTACCGCCTTCCACGCCGCTGTCAAAGATGTACACATTGCTGTCGTTGACAGTGCCCTTGACTACATCGCTGTAGTCGCTGAGCTTCTTGACCTCGGTGATGTATTCGCTGACCACCACCGGCTCCTTATAGTTGCGGTGCTCCCAGAACAGGTAGCCCGCTACCGCCATGCAGAAGGCAATGACGCACAGCGCAATCGATTTGATCAGATTCAGTTTCTTATCCATCTGCACTCCTCCTTACTTCAGCCGCAGCAAACGCAGGATGAAGGGTACCATGATGATGCAGTACACCAGCGCATCCTGGATTTTCTTCGTCCTGAGGAAGCTGCGCACGATAGCGATCAGGAAGAACAGAGCCACGGCATAGGTACACACCGTGATAATCGTGTTGATCAATACCAAAATATCCATGCTTACACCCCCAGAAGATCGCCGACCGGTTTATTGAAGATCATAGTGATGGTGCACAGCGCCAAAATCACCAGCATCGGTACCAGCGCATTCTTAACCAGGCCCTTGTAATAGTTACCCTTATAGTTCATTTCCATGACGGCAGCGCGGCCAACCACGGCAGTGGGAGGCAGGCAGTCGCCCACAGGCCACATGACAGACCAGCAGGACAGAGCAACGACGGGATTGTACCCCAGCATGTTGAAGAGCATGATCAGGGGCACGCCGAACAGAGGAGCAACTGCATACTGCAGCACACCTTCAGCAACAGGCAGGATCAGCCACAGGGCGGCAAACAGCAGCCAGATCGGCAGGATAACCACGGCCAGAGAAATCAGGCCACGGGCACCGGTAAGGGTCAAGGTCTGGTTGAGAATACCAACCACTACCATGATACCGACCAGTTCCTTCAGGTTCTGCACGGTGGTCACGGCAATTTCCATCACCTTAACCTTCTTGGGGCTGCAGATGAGCACCGCACCGGCAGAAATCATGAAGATCATGGGCAGACCGAACACAGGCCACCATGCGGGGAAGATGCGGGCGCCCATAATCAGGACGATCATGACCACGAAGGGGACAAAGGCGCGGAGGGCATTCCAGCCAGCAGGAGCTTCGGGCAAATTGCCGAGGACCTCTTCCACAGGCTTGGTATTCCGGACTCCGCGGGTGAGATAAAAAGTGGAGACCAGAGCGCCTACGCCGGAGAGGATCAGCAGGGGCCATGTGAAGCCAACGAAGGGCATATTGGCACCAGCAGCAGCCATCATAGCCCACAGGTTGATGGGCGGGCAGGCAGCAGACATGGCAGCCAGCAGGAAGATCAGAGCTACGCGCCGATCCTCATTGACGCCCATGGCGGCCAGCACAGCACCCACCAGGCCGCCGACTGTCAGAACAGTGGTAGCGCCGGAACCGGTAACAGCACCGGGGACCATCATAACCACCGTCAGCAGGAGCAGCAGCAGGATCCGCTTCTTATAGAAGCGGCCCACGATCTGGCGGACCATGTAGTTGACGCCGCCAGCTTCCTTATACAGGGTCATAAAGAAGGTGGCAGTGAGGAACGTCAGGCACACATCAAAGTAGTTGAAGGTTCCCTCCACCACATGGCGGATAATCTCCGTAAAGGGCAGAGCAGAGCGGGGATCTTCGCCCATCGGCAGAATCAGATGGGCAATTATGGCTCCCACAGCGGCCAGCAACAGTGTCAGTTCGGTGCAAGCCTTGCATTTTTTCGCAATTGCAAATACAAGGGCAATGACAACAATTACCGCCAGGGAATGCTGTAGCATTGTCACTATATCGTACCTCCTCAGATGGACTATGCGGCAGAGCAAGCCGCCGCATAGTCCACACATTTTCGCACACAGTAATTTCTCTTTAATTATGCCATGTACTCGCTCATGGAGAGAGTATCAACTGCCTTGATGATGGGGATGTTGTTCTCAGCAGCATAGTCAGAGAACAGACCGTCGCTATCGCTGTCTTCCACGACCATGATCACATCGGCCAGAGGCAGAATAGCATCGATAGAAGCCTGGTCAGCGTTATCGGTACGACGGGACATACCTTCAACGTGGGCGCACACGATGGTCAGGCCAGCAGCCTTAGCAGCCTCTACCAGAGCGGTGCAGCGCTCGATCTCAGCATTGACGTCGGTACCAGCAGCGCCCATGCCCTTACCGGAAGTACCAGTGGTAACCACCAGAGTCTTGGCATCGCCAGCTTCAAAAGTATCAGCGGTCAGGGAGTGATCATCAGTAGAGGTCAGACCAGCCTGAGTAGCAACCATGTGCAGCATGACGGAACCAGTACTCTGACCGCAGGTGGTCATAATGAAAGGCCCATGAATCTTGCCGTCGAACTCAGCAGGCTCAGCAGCAGCGTTATCGGAGGAAGTATCCTCGGTGCCGGCATTGTCTGCGGGCTCAGCAGCGTCGTTTCCAGCAGTGTTGTTGGTGGCCGGAGCATTATTGGCAGCACCGTTGTTTGCTGCGCCATTGTTGCCGCCGCAGGCACACAGCAACAGCATCACCATCGCCAGCAAAGCTGCGACAATCGCTCTATTCTTCTTCATAACAATTCTCCTTTTCTGCACTTGCGTAGTAAAACTTTAATAACACCGCGCCCTGCCGCCCTCAGTGGCGGGGCGCGGTGCCATTTACTGGGTATTCTTGAAAGCGTATCCGCGCTTTCAAACAGGTTGTTCCCTTAAATTACTGCTTCTTCTTGTTCTTCAGGACGAAGTAAGCAGCGATGGCAACAACGATAACCACAACAACACCGATGATCAGAGCGGTGGTATTGTTGGTCTCAGTGTTCACATCGGGCTCAGCGGGCTCGGTAGGCTCGGTGGTCTCCTCGGGCTCGGTGGTCTCTTCGGGCTCGGTGGTCTCCTCGGGCTCCTCAACGGTCTCACCGGTAGCGGCGAGGTAATCCTTCAGCTGAGCCTGGCCGTAACCAACAGCCTCCAGGTACTCAGTGGGGTAACCGGGGTTCATGTTACCATCCTCAGTGAGGACGTTACCATCGTGGTACTTAGCAATCAGGTGCCAAGCGAAATCCCACCAGGTATTGTACACGTTGTTCATACTGTCGCAGGTGAACTTGGTCAGAACAGCCTTAGCGCCATCGACATCACCGGCCTCGTACAGCTTCAGAGCCTCAGCTTCGACGTCAGCCTGCTGAGCGACCATAGCGCCTTCCAGCTCAGCGCGCTTGGCGCTGATCTCCTCGTACATGGTGTTCCAACGCAGGGTAGCCCAGTTGTTCACCAGGTTGAATGCCCACCAAGCACTCTCCTTCTGGAAGTTGTAACGATCAGCAACAGTCCACTCCACGGGGACCTCGGTGGTACCAGCATAGATAGGAACGCGGACGGTGGTAGCGGGGTCATCCTCGCCGAACCACAGCACGGTACCGATCTCGGCAGGCAGCCAGCCGCGGCACTGAGCCACGAAGCTGTAGGAGCACTGCTTCACGGAGATGGTGCGGGGCCAACCGCCCTTACCGGCAACCTCTTCAGGAGCCTGACCGGAAGCAACACTGTAACGGACGGGGCAGCCGAAGGGGCCAGCATCCAGACCAACAGTGGTGTCATAGGGGGTGCCTTCGTAGTGGTCGTTGTAGATGTCGCTGATCTGCTGAACGGTGACCTTCTTGTCGGGCTTCACGGAGAAGGGCAGGTCGGTCAGAGCCTGGGAAGCGTTGCAGTTCTCAAGGCCCAGAGAAGGAGCGATCAGGTCGAACACACGCCATACACGGGTGGAGCAACCATAGCTGTAATCTTCCTCAGCGGTATCGGTAACGATAGCCCAGTTGAAGGGCTCGCCCTCAGTCCAAAGACCCAGCTCAGCAGGATACTTGGTGAGGTCGGTAGACCACATGTAGTTTTCGGGATCGTCAAAGTCGATCTCACGGATGGTGGAACGGTTAGCACCGGACCAAACCTCGTCATCGGCTACACGGCGAGCAACCCAGTGAGCACCGGGGGCGCCGCTCTCAGGAGTCCACAGGGGGCCAGGGCCAACGATCTCGAAGATCCACACTTCGTTGGCATCGGCAACAGCCAGGCACTCGCCGCCGTCGGCGTAACCATACTGCTCAGCCAGAGCGCCAATGGTCTGGATGAACTCACGGGCAGTAGCAGCGCGCTGCAGGCCCAGCATCTCCAGGTTGGCGATCACGAACAGAGCCTTCTCACCATTGTAGAAGGAGGAGTAGTCACCACTCCAGGTGTGCTCGCCAATGGCAAGGCCCTTCTCGTTCAGGAAGGGGTAGCCAATGTTGTAGTATGTATAGGTTTCAGCGACCTGGGGAATCTCGCCGACCTTCTCGACAGGATAAATGGTATCCATGCAGGGGTCGCGGTAGATCTCAACTACTTCGCCCTCGGCATGCTTGCCGCCCTCAACAACCTGGATACGAGCATCGTACCGGCCGTCGCAGGAGTGGGTCACGATGGTGGAACCATCTTCAGTAGCGTCCTTACCGGCCGCAATAACCGTACAGGCCAAAGCAGAGTTGATGGACGCCAGGAGCGTCACAATCAGGATGACAGAGACTAAACTTCTAATTCGTTTCATTTTTCCCTCCATACCATCAGTTTGTACTCATGTTTCATAATTTCTCGCTTTGCTTAACCTAAGGATTGCACATATAAAACGGCGTCCTTTTCCTCCTTTCTCCGCAAGCGGAATCATAACAGACAAGTCAGCCGTAATTGTTAAAATATGCACTTGTATACTTTGGCTATCTTTTCACACAACACTGCGACTGCCTACCCGCCCTACGGGCTTGTTAATAAATTGTTTGCAAAATCATATTATTTTGACTAAGCCTATTATGCGGTGCTTTTTCTTCTTTGTCAAGATTTACTAGATAAGTCATAATTAAAATATTGCATGGTGTCCCCCGT
This sequence comes from uncultured Oscillospiraceae bacterium, assembly GCA_944387775.1. Lineage (GTDB taxonomy): Bacteria > Bacillota > Clostridia > Oscillospirales > Oscillospiraceae > Pelethomonas. The sequence continues at coordinate 40,990 of CALXGE010000006.1, forward strand.
AAAATTCATGGCCATTTAAAAATTTTTATCACATTCTGTCAATTTAACAAAATTTTTGTTTATTTACATAAATTTTTCTTCATAATTTTTTGGCCGCTTTTGAATTTTTTTGTCTGTGCCTGTCAAAAAAATACCTGGCAAGACGCAAATCGTCTTGCCAGGTATTACTGTATTTTTTCACCACACCACCGTGGCGAAGTAGTCCTCCGGCGTTTCCGCCCGGCGGATCAGCTCCACAGAGCCATCGTCCCGGAGCAGCAGCTCCGCAGAACGGAGTTTGCCGTTGTAATTGTAGCCCATGGCATGGCCGTGAGCACCCGTGTCGTGGATCACCAGCAGATCGCCCATGTCAATTTTGGGCAGCATCCGGTCCACGGCGAACTTGTCGCAGTTCTCGCAGAGGGAACCGGTGACATCATACTTGTGGTCGCAGGGAACGTTCTCCTTACCTGCCACAGTAATATGGTGGTAAGCTCCGTAGATAGCGGGCCGCATCAGGTCGGCTGCGCAGGCATCCACACCGATATATTCCTTATAAATGTGTTTCTCATGGATGGCACGGGTCACCAGGCACCCGTAGGGCCCCATCATGAACCGCCCCAGCTCGCTGCACAGCTGCACATCCCCCATGCCGGCAGGCACCAAGATCTCCTCAAACTTCTGCCGGACGCCCTCGCCGATGACGGCGATGTCATTTTCTGTCTGCTCCGGCCGGTAGGGAATGCCGATGCCGCCGGAGAGATTGATATATCGGATCTGGCAGCCAGTCTCCTGCTGGAGCTCCACCGCCAGCTGGAACAGGATGCCGGCCAGGGTGGGATAGTACGCATTGGAGATGGTGTTGGAAGCCAGGAAGGAGTGGATGCCAAAGTACTTGACACCCTTGGCCTTCAGCTTCCGGAAGGCCTCCGCCAGCTGCTCCCGGGTCATGCCGTACTTGGCATCGCCGGGGGTATCCATGACCTGGAACCCCTCCTTGCTCTCCCCCAGGGTAAACACGCCGCCAGGGTTGTAGCGGCAGAGCACCGTATCCGGCACCCGGCCTCCCAGGGACTCCTCCAGGAAGTCCACGTGGGTGAGATCGTCCAGGTTGATGATGGCACCCAGCTGATCCGCCAGTTGAAATTCCTCCGCCAGGGTGTTGTTGGAGGAAAACATGATCTCATGGCCCCGGAAGCCGCACTTCTCGGCCATCATCAGCTCGGTGAGGCTGGAGCAGTCCGCCCCACAGCCCTCCTGCCGCAAAATCTTCAGCAAAGCCGGAGTGGGGGTAGCCTTTACGGCAAAGTACTCCTTGAAACCGGGATTCCAGGAAAAGGCAGCGTTGACCCGCCGGGCATTTTCCCGCATTCCCTTCTCGTCATAGAGATGAAAGGGGGTGGGGTACTGCTTTACAATATCCTCCAGCTGCTCTTTTGTCACAAAAGGCTTTTTCATCTTTCGTTTTTCCTCTGTTAATGCCTCTTAGAAGTCCGCGTTGCCCACAGTGCGGGGATGGGGCAGTACGTCACGGATGTTGCTCACACCGGTGAGGTACATGACCATCCGCTCAAAGCCCAGACCGAAGCCCGCATGACGGCAGGAGCCGTAGCGGCGCAGGTCGCAGTACCACCAGTAGTCCTCAGGCTTCATGCCCAGCTCCTGGATCCGGCTCTCCAGCACATCCAGACGCTCCTCACGCTGGCTGCCGCCGATGATCTCGCCGATGCCGGGCACCAGGCAGTCGGCAGCGGCCACGGTCTTGCCGTCGTCGTTGAGGCGCATATAGAAGGCCTTGATCTCCTTGGGGTAGTCGGTGACGAACACCGGCTTCTTAAATACCTGCTCGGTGAGGTAACGCTCGTGCTCCGTCTGGAGGTCGCAGCCCCAGTCCACCTTGTAGTCGAACTTGTCGTTATTCTTCTTGAGGATCTCCACCGCCTCGGTGTAGCTCACCCGGCCGAAGTCGGAGGAGGCCACATGCTCCAGACGCTCGATGAGGCCCTTATCCACGAAGGAGTTGAAGAAAGCCATCTCCTGGGGGCACTTCTCCATCACCGTGCGGATGATGTGCTTGATCATGGCCTCGGCTACGTCCATGTCGCCCTTCAGGTCGCAGAAGGCCATCTCCGGCTCGATCATCCAGAACTCAGCGGCATGGCGCTGGGTGTTGGAGTTCTCCGCCCGGAAAGTGGGACCAAAGGTGTACACATCGCCGAAAGCCATGGCGAAGTTCTCAGCGTTGAGCTGGCCGGACACGGTGAGGTTGGCGTGCTTGCCGAAGAAGTCCTGGCTGAAGTCCACAGCGCCATCCTCGGTCTTGGGGATATTGTCCAGATCCAGGGTGGTCACCTGGAACATCTCACCGGCGCCCTCGCAGTCGCTGGCGGTGATGATGGGGGTGTGGACATAGACAAAGCCCCGGTCCTGGAAGAAGGTGTGGATGGCGTGAGCTGCCACACTGCGGACCCGGAACACCGCAGAGAACAGGTTGGTGCGGGGCCGCAGATGGGCGATGGTCCGCAGATACTCCACGCTGTGGCGCTTCTTCTGAAGGGGATAGTCGGGAGTGGAAGTTCCCTCCACGGTAATGGTAGCCGCTTTTACCTCCAGAGGCTGCTTGGCCTCGGGCGTCAGTACCAGAGTGCCGGTGACGATCAGGGCCGCGCCCACGTTCTGCCCGGCGATCTCCTTATAATTATCCAGTACATTGGCATCCATCACCACCTGGAGGTTCCTGAAGCAGGAGCCGTCGTTGAGCTCGATGAACCCAAAGGTCTTCATGTCCCGAATGGTGCGGGCCCAGCCGCACACGGTTACCGTCTGGCCGCTCAGCTGCTGGCTGTCGGCATAGATGGCCGCGATCTTGATCCTTTCCATATGTCTTCACCTGCATTTTCATAGTAATTGGGTGCATTTATCCAGAATAGGTGTATTATACCGCCCTGTTCCCTGTTTTACAAGTGTTTTTCCGGGTTCCAGCGGGAATCTCCCCCGGCATTTCCGCCAAAAATTTGGGGAAAGCCTTTCTATCCCTTGACATTCCATATTTCTTCCGCCATAATATAAGCGTAAGCTTATTTTATAAACTTTTCTTTAGGAGGGGTGGCATGACCCAACGGGAGCGGCAGATCCTCCGGTGGATCGAAGAGAACCCCATGATCTCCCAGCAGGAGCTGGCGGACAAGGCGGGGATCACCCGGTCCTCGGCGGCAGTCCACATCTCCAATCTCATGAAGAAAGGCCACATTGCCGGCAAGGGCTACATCGTCCGCACCGCCCCCTATGCAGTGGTGGTGGGAGGTGTGAACATGGACATCGGAGGCCGGGCTTACGCCCCCCTGGTGCCCCACGACTCCAACCCCGGCCAGGTCCGCATGAGTCTGGGGGGCGTAGGCCGGAACATTGCCCACAATCTGAGCCTTCTCGGCACGGAGGTAAAGCTTCTCACCGCTTTTGGTGACGACGTATCCGCCCAGAAGCTGGCAGCCTCCTGTGGGGAGCTGGGCATAGACATCAGTCACGCCCTGCAGATCCCCGGCGGAGCCACCTCCACCTATCTCTTTATCTCCGGCCCGGAGGGAGACATGGAGCTGGCCCTCAGCGACATGGACATCTACCGCCATGTGACGCCGGCGTACCTCACCGCCCGGGTAAGCCTCCTCCACAGCGCCCAGCTCATTATTGTGGACACCAACATTCCGGAGGAGTCCATTCGATGGCTGGCGGAAAATGCCCGGGTGCCCCTCTTTGCCGACCCGGTATCCACCGCCAAGGCAGAGAAGCTCCGCGGGGTGCTGGACAAGCTCCACACCCTCAAGCCCAATCGGATCGAGGCGGAGCTGCTCAGCGGCGTGGCCATTACCGACGAGGACAGCCTCCGCCGCTGCGCCGATACCCTGCTGGACACCGGCCTCCGGCGGGTGCTTATCAGTCTGGGCGGCGATGGTGTCTACGCCGCCGACCACAGCGGCAGCTGCCATATTCCCTGTTTCCCGGCCAGGATGGTAAATACCACCGGCTGCGGCGACGCCTTCATGGCGGCCATCGCCTGGGCCTACCTGGAGGGGACGGGCCTGGAGGATACCGCCCGGGCGGGCCTCGCCGCCTCAGCCATTGCCATGGAGAGCGAGGAAACCATCAATCCCTCTATGAGTGTGGAACAACTTCGGCGGAGGTTGGAGACTGCCGGTTAGCACCGGTCGGGTGCTTATCGCCGGGGGCTCACCCCCGAACCCCAGTGCTTTTCGCAGGGCCTCCCCGGCCCCGGACCCCGGGTGACTTTTGTACGCACAAAAGTCACCAAAAGGCGCTGGGGAGACCCCAGTCCCCCCTTTTTTCCCAATTGGACACCACCAAATTTGCCGCTGTTTTGCCACTGAACCAGATTCTTTAGCATCTGATCTCCGCCGGGTTGCTTATCCGGCTTCGGCTGTCGCCCTGTCAAAGGGATAGATTCATCTGATTTTACGCAGCAAGAACCATTTATCATCCCGAGGGCCGTCAGGCGAAGTTGGACACTCACCGCACCGATTACGAGGAACCAGCGGCAAAGAGGTGTTTCAGTGGCTGCCCGGTATCAGCACTGATAGCGACCGATTGGACAAAGGAATCCAAAACCTTGGTTTTGGCGGTTTTTCCGTCCACTTTTGGGCGGCCAAAAGTGGACCCGTCGGAGACAAACAAACTTTGAAAAGCAGAAAGTACCTTCAGAAGAACCATTCTCTAATATAAATAATGAAGCACAGGAGGAACACCATGAACAAGTATCTTGATATCGCCCCCGAGGTAGCCGCCGCCCTGGCAGAGGGCAAGCCCGTTGTGGCACTGGAATCCACCATCATCTCCCACGGCATGCCCTATCCCCAGAACGTGGAAACCGCCCTGGCGGTGGAGAAGATCGTCCGCGAGAACGGCGCCGTCCCCGCCACCATTGCCATTATTGGTGGGCGGCTGAAGGCCGGCCTCTCCCCGGAGGAGATCGAATACTTCGGCAAGAAGGGCCCGGAGATCGCCAAGGCCAGCCGCCGTGACCTGCCGGTTCTCGTCGCCAAGGGCCAGGACGGCGCCTGCACCGTCACCACCACCATGATGATCGCCCACATGGCGGGCATCTCCGTGTTCGCCACCGGCGGCATCGGCGGCGTCCACCGGGGCGCCGAGACCACCATGGACATCTCCGCCGACCTGGAGGAGCTGGGCCAGACCCCGGTAATGGTCATCTGCGCCGGTGCCAAGTCCATTCTGGACCTGGGGCTGACCCTGGAGTACCTGGAGACCAAGGGCGTGCCCGTCATCGGCTACGGCACCGACGAGCTCCCCGCTTTCTACACCCGGAAGTCCGGCTTCGGCGTGGACTACCGGCTGGATACCCCGGCAGAGCTGGCTGCGGCCTTCCACGCCCAGCGGGCTATGGATCTCAAGGGCGGTATGCTGGTGACCAACCCCATCCCCGAGGAGTACTCCATGGACGCCGACGTCATCAACGCCGCCATTGACCAGGCCGTGGCCGACTGTAAGGCCCAGGGTATCCACGGCAAGGCCACCACTCCCTTCCTGCTGGCCCGGATCAAGGGCATCACCGGCGGCGACAGTCTGGACAGCAACATCCAGTTGGTGTTCAACAATGCACGCCTGGCCGCAAAAACCGCCGCAGAGCTCAGCAAGCTGGCCTAAGATGGAGACATTTCTTCCGGAGGCTGTCAATACCTGGGATATTATTGTGGTGGGTTCCCCCTGGCCTATTATTGGGACCTATCTGGTGGTAATCAACCTGATCGCACTCCTGATGATGTGGTCTGACAAGCGCCGCTCCAAAAAAGACGGTGCTCGGCGGATTTCAGAAAAAGCGCTGTTCCTGTCTGCTATTCTGGGCGGCAGTGTGGGCGCTATCCTGGGGATGCGGCTCTTCCACCATAAGACCCGGCACTGGTACTTTGTCTGGGGCATGCCGGCGATTCTCCTGCTCCAGCTGGCACTTGGGGTGTGGGCATGGCGTATATACTTTTCTTTGTGAACAAAGAAAAGTATCAAAAGAAAAACTTTTTGCCGCGAAACCATGTTTCGCAGGTCAATATGTATGCAAAAGGGCCGTCCCGGCTATTCCGGGGCGGCCCTTCTTTATAGAATGTTTACCGATTCTTAATACTTTCTCTCGAGATATACCTTGACAGGCGAAGTATATCGTGCTAGGATGTGACCATCACAGCAAAGGGCCGCCGCGGCCCACAGAAAGGAGTGCTTGGCTTGTCCATTTCATCGGATACCCTGCGGGGCCACACGGATACCATTATCCTGACCCAGCTGATGTGGGGGGACAATTACGGATATGAGATCAACAAGAACATCCAGCAGCGGACCAACGGACAGTACGGCTTCAAGGAGGCCACCTTGTACACCGCCTTCCGTCGTCTGGAGCAGAGCGGGCTCATCACCTCCTACTGGGGGGAGGATGGCCCCGGCGCACGGCGCCGCTACTACGCCATTACCGACGAGGGCCGGCGGCAGTGGGCGGAAAACTGCCGGGAATGGCAGAACACCAGGGCGCTGCTGGACGCCCTCATCACCATTGAGGAGGAGTAAACCATGGATCGCATGAAAACAAAATTCATCATCGCGGTGACCACCCGTCTGGCCGCTGCCGAGGATTCCAACGCCAAGACGGATCTGATTGAAGAACTCAGCGAGAACTTGTACCAGCGGTATCTGGACCTGGTGGCTGCCGGCGAGACGGAGGATACGGCCTACACCAAAGCCCTGGAGGACCTGGGCGACGTGGATGAGCTGCTGGCCTATCTGGGTAGCCTTGGCCCCGACGGGGAGCTGCCCCGTGAGGAGAGCCAGGGGCGGGACTATTTCAACGAGTTTCTCCGGGGTGCGGAGGAGGTGGTTCGTGAGACCATCTCTCAGACCAAGGAGGCGGTGGACCAGGCCAAGGTCATCTTTCGGGACGTGGCAGAGAAGCTGAAGGAGAAGTACCCCAACGGCTTTGACGGCAGCTTTCACGTTCACTTCAACGACAACGACGATGACCACGGCGAGCACCCCGCCGATGAGGACCACGAGGGAGAAGCTCGTCAGGACAGCGGCCGGGACTGGGTGGTTTCTGCCGGCTACAGCAAAGAGCGTGGATTTTTCTGTGAGCGGGGCCAGAGCCAGCCGGTAACCGGTACGGTGTTCTCCTCCCAGGACATCAAGGGGGTAGACATCAAGCTCTACAATGGCGACGTGGCCATCCATCTGCTGGATGATCCCCAGGCCGACCTGACCCTGGACGGCGACACCGATCAGCTGGAGCTGCGGCTGTCCAGCGAGGGCATTCTTTCCATCCGCCAGGGCAAGACCGCCTCCGCCTCCTTCTTCTTCGCCCGTGGCCTTGCCTCCGCTGACGTGAAGCTGTACCTGCCCCGGCGGCTGTGGACCTTCCTGCAGGTGACCTCCGTCAACGGGGACAT